>NZ_AP022573.1:4506687-4807132 GCF_010729105.1 Mycobacterium saskatchewanense | reverse complement strand
GAGGCGAGGGCCCTTGGTGGGCTTGGGCATTGCACTATCTCCTAAGTGGGGCCGACCCCCGTATCAGGTAGGGCCGGGACGGACTTCTGTTAGAGGTGTCCGGTTCCTCAGCGGCCGCTGCACGGCCGCATCGTCACCGTACGGCCGTTAGAGCTGTTCGGTTTCCGCGTAGTCCTGGTCGTCGTAGGCGGCCTCGGTGGACCAGGTGCCGGTGGCCACGTCGTAGCCCGCGACCTCCGACGGGTCGAAGGTGGCGGGGCTGTCCTTCAGCGACAGGCCCAGCTGGTGCAGCTTGACCTTCACCTCGTCGATGGACTTCTGACCGAAGTTGCGGATGTCGAGCAGATCCGACTCGGTGCGCGACACCAGCTCGCCGACGGTGTGCACGCCCTCGCGCTTGAGGCAGTTGTACGACCGCACGGTGAGGTCCAGGTCGTCGATCGGCAGCGCGAACGACGCGATGTGGTCGGCCTCGGCCGGCGACGGCCCGATCTCGATGCCCTCGGCCTCGACGTTGAGTTCGCGCGCCAGGCCGAACAATTCGACCAGCGTCTTGCCCGCCGACGCCAGCGCATCGCGCGGGGTGATCGAGCTCTTGGTCTCGACGTCGAGGATCAGCTTGTCGAAGTCGGTGCGCTGCTCGACGCGGGTGGCCTCCACCTTGTAGGTCACCTTCAGCACCGGCGAGTAGATGGAATCCACGGGGATGCGGCCGATTTCGGCGCCCGAGGCCCGGTTCTGCACGGCCGGCACGTAGCCGCGGCCGCGCTCGACGACGAGCTCGACCTCGAGCTTGCCCTTGTCGTTCAGCGTGGCGATGTGCATGCCGGGGTTGTGCACGGTGACGCCGGCCGGCGGCACGATGTCACCCGCGGTGACCTCGCCCGGTCCCTGCTTGCGCAGGTACATGGTGACCGGCTCGTCCTCTTCGGACGACACGACCAGGCCCTTGAGGTTCAGGATGATGTCGGTGACGTCTTCCTTCACGCCCGGCACGGTGGTGAACTCGTGCAGCACGCCGTCGATGCGAATGCTGGTGACCGCCGCGCCGGGAATCGACGACAGCAGCGTGCGGCGCAGCGAATTGCCCAGGGTGTAACCGAATCCCGGCTCCAGCGGTTCGATGACGAACTGCGACCGGCTCTCGGTGAGCACCTCTTCGGACAATGTGGGTCGCTGAGAGATCAGCATGTTTTTCTTCTTCTCCTTCTCGGCACCCGCTATTTGATGCCGTTGAGCCAGCGCCGGTTTCGGCGCCGGCGGTCTTACTTCGAGTAGAACTCGACGATGAGCTGCTCGGTGAGCGGCACATCGATCTGTGCCCGCTCGGGCAGCTGGTGGATGAGGATGCGCTGACGCTCCCCCACGACCTGCAGCCAGCTCGGGTGCGGCCGGTCGTCGGCCGTCTCGCGCGCGATCTGGAACGGCACCGTGTTCAGCGAGCCGTCCCGCACGTCGATGATGTCGTACTGCGACACCCGGTAGCTGGGGACGTCGACCTTCACGCCGTTGACGCTGAAGTGCCCGTGGCTGACCAGCTGGCGGGCCATGCGCCGCGTGCGGGCCAACCCGGCACGGTACACGACGTTGTCGAGCCGGCTTTCCAGGATGCGAAGCAGCTCCTCACCGGTCTTGCCGGGCTGCCGCACCGCCTCCTCGTAGTAGCGGCGGAACTGCTTCTCCATGACACCGTAGGTGAAACGAGCCTTCTGCTTCTCCTGCAGCTGCTGCAGGTACTCGCTCTCCTTGATCCGCGCGCGGCCGTGCTGGCCGGGCGGGTAGGGGCGCTTCTCGAAAGCCTGGTCGCCCCCGACGAGGTCGGTGCGCAGCCGGCGGGACTTGCGGGTGATGGGTCCGGTGTAGCGAGCCATGATTGGTGTCCTCCTAGACCCTTCTGCGCTTGGGCGGACGGCAGCCGTTGTGCGGCTGGGGGGTAACGTCGGAGATCGCGCCGACCTCGAGGCCCGCCGCCTGCAGGGAGCGGATCGCGGTCTCGCGGCCCGATCCCGGGCCCTTGACGAACACGTCGACCTTGCGCACACCGTGCTCCTGCGCCTTGCGGGCGGCGTTCTCGGCGGCCAGCTGGGCGGCGAACGGGGTCGACTTGCGGGACCCCTTGAAGCCGACGTGACCCGACGACGCCCAGGCGATGACGTTGCCCTGCGGATCGGTGATGCTCACGATGGTGTTGTTGAAGGTGCTCTTGATGTGCGCCGCGCCGTGCGGGATGTTCTTCTTTTCCCGCTTGCGGGTCTTCTGCCCCTTCTTAGGGGAGCTTGACTGCGCCTTTTTTGCTGGTGGCATCGGGTTCTACCTGGCCTTCTTCTTGCCCGCGATGGTGCGCTTGGGGCCCTTGCGGGTCCGCGCGTTGGTCTTGGTCCGCTGGCCGCGCACCGGCAACCCGCGGCGATGCCGCAGGCCCTGGTAGCAGCCGATCTCGATTTTGCGACGAATGTCGGCCTGCACCTCGCGGCGCAGGTCACCCTCGACCTTCAGGTTGGCTTCGATGTAGTCGCGCAGGTGGGTCAGCTGATCGTCGGTCAGGTCCCTGGTGCGCAGGTTCTTGTCGATGCCCGTCGCTTCCAGGATCTCGTTGGAACGGGTCCGGCCGACGCCGAAAATGTAAGTGAGCGCGATCTCCATCCGCTTGTCACGCGGCAGATCGACGCCTACTAGTCGAGCCATAGGTGGCGTTTCCTCTTTTTCTAAGCGGAGGTCTTTTCCCAGCCCGTTCCCGATCTGATCGGGGCCCGGCCTCCGTCCGGGCGTGGATGAGTGACGTATTCACTCAGTGGTGCTGGGAGGTCATCATTCAGTTGTGCGCGCTGGGCGAAAGTCAGCCCTGACGCTGCTTGTGGCGCGGATCGGAGCAGATCACCATGACCCGCCCATGCCGACGGATCACCCTGCACTTGTCACAGATGGGCTTGACGCTCGGGTTCACCTTCACGGCTGTCTCGATCCTGTTCTGTCTACTCGTAGGTGTTGTTCGGGCTTGTCGTTACTTGTAGCGGTACACGATGCGGCCCCGGGACAGGTCGTAGGGAGACAACTCCACCACCACCCGGTCCTCGGGCAGGATGCGGATGTAGTGCTGCCGCATCTTGCCGCTGATGTGGGCGAGCACCTTGTGGCCGTTCTCCAGCTCAATGCGGAACATCGCATTGGGCAGGGGCTCCACCACGCGGCCCTCAACCTCTATGGCACCGTCCTTCTTGGCCATAAGTCCTTCGGAATCCTCGTCAGTCTCGTATTCGTCTCTATGCGCCCGTATCGGCGCAGCATTCGCCCGACTAGAAACGTGAGCCAAGGGCAGGAAATTCCTGGAATTCCTAAGACAGGGCACGCAAGAAGTCGGCGCGGATGACGCACCGCTGCTCCACGATACCCGGTCAGGCCCCCTGACCCAAATCGCGTCGGCGAAATCCGGCGGCCGGGTGATCGCCGGCTTCGACCTGCCGTCAGCGCCCTGACGAGGGCATACTTGACGTCGATGACTAGTTCCGCCAGTCCTGACGGCCCAGCTTCTCAACCTCGCAGGCCGGTCCTGCTGACCGTCGACGACGATCCCTCGGTCTCGCGGGCGGTCGCGCGGGACCTGCGCCGCCAGTATGGCGACAAGCACCGGATCGTGCGCACCGAGTCGGGCCCCGACGCCCTGGAGACGCTCAAGGAGCTGAAGCTGCGCGGCGAGACCGTCGCGGTGCTGATCGCCGACTACCGGATGCCGGAGATGAGCGGCATCGAGTTCCTCGAACGGGCGATGGACCTCTACCCGGCCGCGCGCCGGGTGCTGCTCACCGCGTACGCCGACACCCACGCCGCCATCGACGCGATCAACGTCGTCGACCTGGACCACTACCTGCTCAAGCCGTGGGACCCGCCACAGGAGAAGTTCTACCCGGTCATCGACGCCTTGCTGGACGCCTGGCGCGCGGCGCCGGAACACCCGATCCCGCACACCAAGGTGATCGGCCACCGCTGGTCGCAGCGGTCCTGGCAGGTGCGCGACTTCCTGGCACGCAATGGGCTGCACTACTCGTGGTTCATGGCCGACGACCCCGACGGCCAGCGCTTGCTCAAGGCCGCCGGCGAGGACGGCATGCGGCTGCCCATCGTCGTCACCGAACGCGGCGACACCCTGGTCGAGCCCACCGACGCGCAGCTGGCCGACACCCTGGGCCTGACCACCACGCCGTCGCAGGAGTTCTACGACCTCATCGTGATCGGCGGCGGGCCTGCGGGCCTGGCTGCCGCCGTGTACGGGGCGTCGGAGGGGCTGCGCACGGTGCTCATCGAGCGCACGGCGACGGGCGGTCAGGCGGGCCAGAGCTCACGCATCGAGAACTATCTGGGCTTCCCCGACGGGGTGTCGGGCGGCCAGCTGGCCGACCGGGCGCGGCGGCAGGCCGAGAAGTTCGGGGCCGAACTGATCACCGCCCGCACCGCCACGGCGCTGGAGGTCAACGGCCCCAAACGCACGGTGCGATTCGCCGACGGCGGCTCCATCGACGCGCACGCGGTGATCCTGGCCACCGGCGTGGCGTACCGCCAGCTGCCGGCGGAGGGCTGCGGGGAGCTGACCGGGCGTGGCGTCTACTACGGGGCGGCCGTCTCCATCGCGTCGGAATGCGCGGGCGAGGAGGTCTACGTGGTCGGCGGGGCCAACTCCGCCGGCCAGGCCGCGATGTACCTGTCGCGCGAGGCCAAGTCGGTGACCATCGCGGTGCGCGCCCCGTCGCTGGACGCCTCGATGTCCTACTACCTCATCCAGCAGATTCGGCAGCGGCCCAACATCACCGTGCGCACGTGCACCGAGGTGCGGCGCGCCGTCGGGGACGACCATCTCGAGCGGCTCACCCTGGTCGACAACAAGACCGGTGAGACCGAGGACGTCACCTGCGCGCGGATGTTCATCTTCATCGGCGCCGCGCCGCGTACCGAGTGGCTCGACGGTGTGCTGGCCCGCGACAGCCACGGCTTCGTCCTCACCGGACCGGACCTGCGCAACGTCTGCGGCTGGACGTTGGACCGCCCCCCGCACCACCTGGAGACCAGCGTCCCCGGGGTGTTCGCCACCGGCGACGTGCGGGCCGAGTCCGCCAAGCGTGTCGCCGCGGCGGTCGGCGAGGGATCGATGGCCGTCATGCTGGTGCACCGCTACCTGGCCGAATCGTGACCGACGCCCCGTGCGAGCCCGACGAGCTGCGCAGCCTGTTCCTTTTCGAGGCGCTCACCGACCAGCAGCTGGCGATGTTGTGCGCCAGCGGGCACGTGGACACCTACCAGCCGGGCCCTATCTGCGTCGAGGGTGAACCGGCCACCTGCTTGTACGTCCTGATGGAGGGCGAACTGGTGATGTCGAAGCGCTCCGGCGGCCAGGACATCGAGACCAACCGGACGTCACAGCGCGGGGTGTACTGCGGCGCGTGGCGGGCGTTCACCGGTCAGCCGCAAGATCAGAGCTACGACGCGACGGTGCACGTCACGAAGCCGTCGCGGTTCTTCGTGCTCGACGCGCCGGCGTTCGCCCATTTCATGAAGGACCAGTTTCCGATGGCCGTCCACCTGCTCGACGGCATGGCCGTCGGCCTCGAACGGACTCGCCGGATCATCGACAACCGGGAGAAGCTCCTGGCGCTCGGCCAGTTGTCCGCCGGGCTGACCCATCAGCTGAACAACCCCGCCGCCGCCACCGTCCGCGCCGCGTCGGAACTGCGACAGCGGGTCGCCGGCATGCGCCAGAAGCTGGCCATGCTGGCCGACGGGACCGTCACACCGGAGGCGTTGCAGGCGCTGGTGCGCCTGCAGGAACAGGTCGCGGGCCAGGTCGCCAAGTCTGCCTCGATGAACCTGACCGCGATCGAGACGACGGACCTCGAGGACGCCGTCGGCGAATGGCTCGAGGACCACGGCATCGACGGCGGCTGGGACATCGCGCCGACCTTCGTCGAGGGCGGCATCGACACCGACTGGCTGGAGCGGATCGCCGCGGCGACCGAGGAGCTCGGGGCGTCGACGTCGCTGGAGAAGGCCATCCGCTGGCTGACCTACACCGTCGAGGGCGAGCTGCTGCTGAACCAGGTCCTGGAGGCGAGCAAGCGGATCTCGGCGCTGGTCGCCGACGCCAAGCAGTACTCCCAGATGGACCGGGCCCCCTTCCAGGTCGCTGACCTGCACGACCTGCTGCGCAGCACACTGGTCATGTTCGCCGACCGGTTGGGCAGGGACGCCGGCATCACGGTGGTCAAGGAGCTGGACCGGTCGATTCCCGAAATACCTTGCTACCCGGGCGATCTCAACCAGGTATGGACAAACATCATCGACAACGCGATCGCGGCGATGCGCGATCGGGATGGGACGCTGACAATCCGCACCTGCCGGGAGGGCGAAAAGATGGTCCGGGTCGAGATCTGCGATACCGGGCCCGGAATCCCCGACGAGGTGCGCGAGCGAATCTTCGAGCCGTTCTTCACCACCAAGCCGGTCGGCGAGGGCACCGGCCTCGGGCTGGACTTGGCGTGGAACATCATCGTCAAGAAGCACCGCGGCGATCTGCGGGTGGAGTCGGTCCCCGGCGATACGCGGTTCATTGTGCTGCTGCCGCTGCAGGATCCGCCGGCGGGCGCGGGAATCCCGAACCCGGAATAGGGCCGCCGCGGGCCCGGTTGGAGACACCATGACCGATGGAGTTGCGAGCAAGCCCGATCTCGGCCGGTTCGGATCGTTCGGACGCGGCGTCACCCCCCAGCAGGCCAAGGAGATCGAATCCCTGGGCTACGGGGCAGTGTGGGTGGGCGGTTCGCCGCCCGCGGAGCTGGCCTGGGTGGAGCCCATCCTGGAGGCGACGACAACGCTGCAGGTGGCCACCGGCATCGTCAACATCTGGACCGCCCCAGCCCAGCCCGTCGCCGAGTCCTTCCACCGTATCGACAAGGCCTACCCGGGCCGTTTCCTGCTCGGCATCGGTGTCGGCCACCCCGAGGCGCACAGCGAATACCGCAAGCCCTATGACGCGCTGGTCGACTACCTGGACAAACTCGACGAGTACGGGGTGCCGGCGAACCGCCGCGTGGTGGCCGCCCTGGGTCCCCGGGTGCTGAAGCTGTCCGCGCGGCGCAGCGCCGGGGCACACCCGTACCTGACCACGCCGGAACACACGGCGCAGGCGCGCGAGCTGATCGGCCCGTCGGCGTTCCTGGCGCCCGAGCACAAGGTGGTGCTGACCACCGACCCCGGGAAGGCCCGGGCGGTCGGACGCAAGGCGCTCGACATCTACTTCAACCTGGCCAACTACCGCAACAACTGGAAGCGGCTCGGTTTCTCCGAGGACGAGGTCACCCGGCCCGGCAGCGATCGCCTGGTCGACTCCGTCGTCGCCTACGGCACGCCGGACCAGATCGCGGCGCGGCTGACCGAACACCTCTCCGCCGGCGCCGACCACGTGCCGGTGCAAGTCCTCACCAAGGACGAAGACCTCGTGTCCGCGCTGGCCGAGCTCGCGGGGCCACTCGGCCTTCGATGACCGGGTGTGAGTGCTCTGGTGAATTGGCCGGGCCATTGGGGTTAACCCGCACCGGCTGACCGTCGCCCTCGGCTAGGGTTTTCGACCATGCGATTGTTGGTGACCGGAGGAGCCGGCTTCATCGGCGCGAACTTCGTGCACAGCACGGTCCGCGAGCACCCCGAGGACTCCGTCACGGTGCTCGACGCGCTGACCTACGCAGGCCATCGCGAGTCGCTGGCCGACGTCGAGGGTGCGATCAGGCTGGTCGTGGGCGACATCTGCGACGCCGAACTGGTCTCCGAATTGGTCGCCGATTCGGACGCGGTCGTGCATTTCGCCGCGGAAAGCCACGTGGACAACGCCCTGGACAACCCCGAGCCGTTCCTGCACACGAACGTGATCGGGACGTTCACGATCCTCGAGGCGGCGCGGCGCCACGGCGTGCGGTTGCACCACATTTCGACCGACGAGGTGTACGGCGACCTGGAGCTCGACGACCCCCAACGGTTCACCGAGTCGACGCCCTACAATCCCTCGAGTCCCTACTCCGCCACCAAGGCCGGTGGCGACATGCTGGTCCGGGCCTGGGTGCGGTCGTACGGGGTGCGGGCCACCATCTCCAACTGCTCCAACAACTACGGGCCGTATCAGCACATCGAGAAGTTCATCCCCCGCCAGATCACCAACGTCCTCACCGGCCGGCGGCCGAAGCTGTACGGCAGCGGCCACAACGTCCGCGACTGGATTCACGTCGACGACCACAACAGCGCGGTGCGGCGGATTCTCGAGAAGGGCGAGATCGGCCGCACCTACCTGATCAGCTCCGAGGGTGAACGGGACAACCTGACCGTGCTGCGCACGCTGCTGCAGATGATGGGCCGCGACCCCGACGACTTCGATCACGTGACCGACCGCGTCGGCCACGACCTGCGCTACGCGATCGACCCGTCGACGCTGTACGACGAACTGGCTTGGGCGCCAACGCATACCGATTTCGAGGAGGGTCTGCGCGCGACGATCGAGTGGTACCGCGCCAATGAGGCGTGGTGGCGCCCGCTCAAGGACGCCGCGGAGGCCCGCTACGAGGAACGGGGTCAGTGACGTGAAGGCCCGCGAGCTCAGCATCCCCGGCGCATGGGAGATCACGCCCGCCATCCATGGTGATTCCCGCGGCCTGTTCTTCGAATGGCTCACCGATCGCGGGTTCAGCGCCTTCGCCGGTCATCGCCTCGACGTCCGCCAAGCCAACTGCTCGGTCTCCTCGGCCGGGGTGTTGCGCGGCCTGCACTTCGCCCAGTTGCCGCCGAGCCAGGCCAAGTACGTCACCTGCGTGTCCGGCTCGGTGTTCGACGTCGTCGTCGACATCAGGGTGGGGTCGCCCACCTTCGGCCGGTGGGACTCGGTCCTGCTCGACGACCGCGACCACCGCACCATCTACATCTCCGAGGGACTGGCGCACGGATTCCTTGCGTTGCAAGACAATTCGACGGTGATGTACCTGTGCTCGGCGGAGTACAGCCCGCAACGCGAGCACACCATCTGCGCGACGGATCCGGAACTGGCGGTCGACTGGCCGCTGGTGGACGGCGCCGCGCCCAGCCTGTCCGACCGGGATGCCGCGGCCCCGAGTTTCGCCGAAGCGCGCGCCTCCGGCCTGCTGCCGACCTGGGAAGAAACGCAGACGTTCATCGGCGGAATGCGCGACTCGTAACCGCGCTGCCGCACAAAAACATTCACAAACGAAAACGGCGAATTTCCCGCTGATTTCCCCCTACCATTCCGATTGTCGCCGATCGGGGCGAGCGCTCTTTTGCGCGGGGTGTCGGGAGGTCTCGCATGTCGTTTGTGATCACAGTCCCAGAAATGGTGACCGATGCGGCTACGAATTTTGCGGGCATTGGCTCCGCAATTGACGCGGCACACGCGGCGGCCGCAGGGGCCACGACGCAATTACTCACCGCGGGCGCCGACGAGGTGTCGGCGGCCATCTCGAAAGTGTTCGCGGAGTACGGGTCGGCATATCAGGCCCTGACTGCTCAGGCCGCGGCCTTTCACTCGCAATTCGTCCAGGCGATCAATTCCGGCGCGGGCATGTACGCGGCCACGGAGGCGGCGAGCGTCGACCCCCTGCAGACCATCCAGCAGGACATCTTCGGGCTGATCAACGCGCCCACCAACACGCTGCTGGGACGCCCGCTGATCGGCGACGGCACCAACGGCTTCACCAACGCGCAGGGGGCGGGGACGCCCGGCGGCGCCGGCGGGCTGTTGATCGGCAACGGCGGGAACGGCGGGAACAGCACCGCGGCCGGGGCGCCCGGTGGCGCGGGCGGCGCCGCCGGGCTGCTGTTGGGCAATGGCGGAAACGGCGGGACGGGCGGCCCGGCCGCGCTGGGCGGTGCCGGCGGTCCCGGTGGTCTGCTGGGCGCCCCCGGGGCCACCGGCTCCCCCGGTCTGGCCACCGTCCCGCTGTCCTACGACGGCAGCAATCTGCTCGTGAACCTGTCCGTGGGCGGCGGTCCCAGTTCGTCCGTCATCGTCGATACCGGATCCCGCGGTCTCATCCTTCCGCCGCAGGACGTCAACCTCGCCAACCTCGGCCCCGTCACCGGGACCGGCAGCGTGACGTACGGGGAGCCGTTGAATACATTGACGGTGAACTACAACACCTATTCGACCACGGTGAATTTCGGCAACGGAATGGTCACCCAGCCGACCACCATTGCCGTCGCCACCTCGGCCGTCCGAAATTACATCTTCACCTATCCGGTGCAGAACGTCCCCGCCGTATTGGGTGTCGGCGTGAATCCGGGCGGCGGCCCGTTGGGCACCAGCCCCCTGACGGCGTTGCCGGGCGCTTTCGGCCAGGGTGTGCTCATCGACGAGCCGGACCGCGTGCTGCAGTTCGGCCCCAATCCGCTCACCGGCTACGCCTCCGTGAGCGGGGCCCCGGCCACCACCCTGGACGTCAGCTTCAATAACGGCGCCCTGCACCAGACCGGTGGCGCGTACATCGATTCGGGCGGTCTCGGTGGCTCGGTTCCTGACAATGTCGGCGCACCCAACTCCGGCAATTATCTGCCCGCCGGAACCACCATTTCCGTCTACACGCCGGACGGGCACACGCTGCTGTACACCACCACGGCCGGCCCGAATCAGACGCCCGTCGTGTCGAGCCTGCTGGGCGGGAACTTCAACACCGGTATCGCCCCGTTCCTCCAGCACCCGATTTACCTCTCGTACGGTGGCACGGGGACGACGGTCTTCGACGTCTGATCCGCCGTGTTCGAAACGTATTGAAAATCCACAATTTCCGGACTCTCACTGACTAATATCCCGCTTGTCGCCGGTCGGTCGCGGCCGAACGATGCAAAGACTTTGCTGGAGGGTCGATGTCGTTTGTGATCGCGGTGCCGGAGCTGGTGACTGGTACGGCAACGGAATTGGAGAGCCTCGGCGCGACGATCAACTCGGCCCACGCGGCGGCCGCCGCGCAGACAACGGGCATCGCCGCGGCCGCCGAAGACGAGGTGTCGGCGGCGATCGCGGCACTGTTCTCACAGCAGGGCTCGGCATATCAGGCGCTGGGTGCGCAGGCCGCCGCCTTCCACGCCCAGCTGGTGCAGGCCCTCAACGCCGGTGCGCAAACCTATGCGACCGCCGAGGCGGCAAACGCCACGCTGCTTCAGACGCTCGAGCAAGACGCGCTGGCGCTGATCAACGCGCCGACCGAGACCCTGTTGGGGCGTGCGCTGATCGGCAACGGCATCGACGGCACCACCAACGCGGCCGGGGTCGGATCGGCCGGCGGCGCGGGCGGAATCCTGCTGGGCGACGGCGGTCACGGCGGCGCGAGCACGGCCGTCGGGGTGGCGGGCGGGGTGGGTGGCCCGGCCGGGTTGATCGGCACCGGCGGCTACGGCGGAATGGGCGGGTTCGGTGCGGCCGGCGGGCGCGGCGGCACCGGCGGGCTGCTGTGGGGCAACGGCGGAACGGGCGGTTTCGGCGGACCGACCGGCGTCGGCGGCGCCGGCGGCAGCGCGCTGTTCTTCGGCAGCGGTGGCCTCGGCGGCCAGGGCGGCACCTTCACGGTCGACACCAGCGGCTTCGTCATTCCCGGTGGGAGCGGCGGGACCGGGGGCGGTGGGGGTCTGCTCTGGGGTAACGGCGGCCCGGGCGGTATCGGCGGTCCCTATGGTGCCGGCGGTGCCGGCGGCAGCGCCCAATGGTTCGGAGCGGGCGGCGCCGGCGGAACGGGCGGAGCCTTCGCCAACGGCGGAATCGGCGGCGACGGCGGGCACCTGATCGGCAACGGCGGCGCCGGTGGAACCGGCGGGGTGGTCTCCGGCATCGGCGGACCCGGCGGCGCGAGCGGCGCGTTGTTCGGTGACGCCGGGCTGGCCGGAGCCAACGGCGGGCCGGCCAGCGTCGCGCTGCAGATGAGCGGGGACGGCCCGAACCGCCCACTGATCGAGATCTCCGTAAACGACGGACAGCCGACTTGGGCGTTGGTCGACACGGGCTCCACCACAACATTGATCCCGAATTTCGCCGTCAACATGCAATCCCTGGGTGATCCGACGGCCACCGGACTCACATACGAGTTCGGCCCGAGTTCCGACCCCAAGTTGCAGACGATCGACTACTACAACACCTACACAGCCTCACTCGACCTGGGCAACGGGATCATGACCAAGCCGATGACCATCGGCGTGATCACCAACGAAACGAACGGCTTGGGGACGCCGATGCCGGTGAGCGACTGGGAAACCGTTCTCGGCGTCGGGGCCAACACGACAAGCGCGGGATGGTCACATGGTTTCGTGCAGGAGTTGCCCACGGGTCTCAACCAGGGCTTGCTCATCAATCAACCCGCTCACTATGTCCAGTTCGGCGACAACCCTCTCAGCTATTTCGCCGCGGTTTCCGGCGCACCGGAGACCTCCCAGCTCCAGGTATCCGTCAGTTACGACGGAGTCAGCACCGGCTTCCTGCCTGCCGGGACAGTGAATGTCGACACCGGGGGCGTGGGCGGGGCCATCCCGCAGAACCTGCTCCCGTCGACCCTTGCCGGGTACCAGCCCGGGTCGGACTTGCCACCGGGCGCGACAATCGAGGTCCAAGTGCCCACCCTCGACGGCACCGGATACCAGACGCTGTACGTACAGACGACCGCCAACCTGCCCGCCTATCCCCCGACCCACGTCGAGTCGCCAGAGACTGCCTCCGGGCGTCTCATCACCGGAGATTACATCTTCTCCCAGATGCCGATCTACTTCTCATATCTCCCCAGTGGGGGAGCGATGTACTTCGACAACGTCAGCTAGTCGCTGCGCGGGTCAAGACCCGTCGGCTCCATCTCACGGCGGTCGCCCACAGCAGCACCGTCAGCGCCTCGGCCGCCACGCTGATCGCCGCATAGGGCGACGGCTCCCACCCCCGCTCCGAAAAGCCAAACAACCCAACGGTCCTCGACAGGATGAACGCGACCAGCGCCCCACCCGCCACGGCCGCACCGGCCCACTGCAGCCACGCCGGGCCGCGGGCGACGATGAGCAGGGCCAGCGAAAACGACACGCTGGCCTCCACCAAGAACGCCGCCCCGATCGTCGGGATGTGTTGATAGCCATGCACGTACAGGACGGCATGACCGAAGGCGCTGACGGCCAGCGACGCGGCCAGCGCGACCCGGATCGCGGCGTTCATTGCAGCGCCATCTCTTTCAAGGCCAGGGCCGTCTGCCCTCGGGTGTAGTTGACCTCGCGAATCCCGAGGGCATCGCGCAGTTTGCCGGCCGGCAGCGTGACCGGCTTGGGCGCCGGCCCGTCACCCGGGTGGGGCAACGGGTAAGCGGTCGTCGTCCCGCTGTAGAAGGTCACGTTGCCCTCCGTCTTCGTAAAGAGCTGATGCACATGCCCGTTCAGGCAGGTGACCGAGGCGAACCGGCTCAGGTAGCCGAGCGCCTGGGCAGCGTCATCGGTGCCCCAGCCCCAGTCCGGGTACATCGCGAACAACGGGATGTGGCTGAACACGACGATTGGCGTATCGCTCGACAACCCCGCCACGTCCTTCTGGACGAACTCGAGTTGATCGACGCCCAAGTGCCCGAGCTTCTTCAGGTTCAGGGTGTTGATCAGCGCGATGACGTGGACGCCGGCGATGTCGAAGCTGTACCATCCATCCCCGCGGCTGCCCGCCCCGAAGAAGCCCCGGTACTTCTGCCCCGCATCATCGACCGAATCGTGCTCGCCCGGCACCGTGAAGATGTGCGGCGTCTGCAGCCGAGTCATCATCTGTTTCACCTGATCGAACTGTTCGGGGCTCGACAGGTGCGTGAGGTCGCCGGTGTGGATGACGAAATCCGGTGTGTAGCCGAGGTTGTTGATCTGGTCGATCGCGTGGCCGAACGTGCCGATGACGTCGGGGTTCGGGGGGCCGCTGAAGCCGATGTGGCTGTCGCTCACCTGAGCGAACCGCAGCGTGGGCCGGCCGGCGTGCCGGGCCGCCGAGGCGTCGGCGACGTGGGAGATGACCTCGCCGCCGACGACGGCGAATCCGACGGCCGCACCGAACCATGCCGAGTGCCGCAGGAGTTGCCGGCGGGTCATCGAGTGGGGATCGGGCGTCATCCCGTCACCACCACGGTGCCGTGCATCATCGGGTGGATGGAGCAGACGTAGTCGAAGCTTCCGGCGCTGGGAAAGGTGTGGGAATACGTTGCCCCGGTGCCCATCCCGGGCGAGTGGAACGACCCGTCGGCGGCGACGACCGTGTGCGGCTCCTCGTCACGGTTGGTCCACGTGACGGTGCCGCCCGCGTGGATGGTCAGCGTCGCCGGCGCGAACGCGAAGTTGTCGATGCCCACCGCGTCCCCGGCGACGGCCGCCGGCGCGCCCGAGCCGACGGTGACCGACGGCTGCGCGGCCGGAGGCGGCGACGTGCAGGCGGCCACCACCACAGCGACGGCCGATAGCGCGATCGAATGTCTTCGAAACTTGGCGGTATTCATGCCCACAGATAGGGCGCAGGGTTACAGCGTCACACGGGCTCGTCGCCGCGCGGCGGGGCGAACACCTCCACCGCGCCGTCGGCCTCGCGGACCATCAACGTGGGCAACGGCTTCGGGGCGATCGGCAGCTGATGGGTGAGCACCTGGCCGCTGGGCGAGAACGAGGTGGAATGGCAGGGGCAGCGCAGCCTGTCCCCGGGCGCGTCGAACCACAGCCGACACCCCTGGTGAGTGCACACCCCGGAGACTGCCTCGACCTTGCCGCCGACCCTGCGAACGAACCCGCTGACCGACCCGAGATCGAAGGGGCGCATGCCCCCGTCGGGGACCTCGGAACTCGCCGCGACGCGCTGCCAGCTGCCGTCGTTCGGCGTGAGCGTGGCACCGTCGGCCGCCGGGACCTCGCCCGGGTGGCCGATGAGCGCGCGGTCGATGGACACGGCGGCGACGGCCGCGGCCGCGGCGGCCGACGTACCGACGATCACTTGCCGGCGCGTGCTGCTCGCCATGTGTGGCGGTTCCGTTGCGGCACCGTTCATCTGCTCGGCAAGGCGGCGGTGCAGGTCGGTGAGGAACTCTTCGCGGGGTTCGGCGTCGGGTCCGGGTCGGGCGGTGCGCAGCTCGATCGCCGTGCGGATCTGCGCGGCCTCGAATTCGTCGGGCTCGAACGCCCTGGGCCGCCGGCCCCGCAGCAGATCGTCGACGTAGCGCCGCAGGCCGCGCGCGTTCATGGCCGCCCCCCGTCGTTCACCTGGGCGGCCAACCGCAGGGCGCGGTGCTGGAGCACCTTTGCGTTGGCGACGCTGATCCCGAGTTCCGCGGCCGACTCCTTGATCGAGTTTCCCTGCAGGAAGCGCAGATCCAGGATCCGGCGGTAGCGGTCCGGCAGGTCGTCCAACACCTGGGCGACACGCTGTGGGGCGGTGCTGATCGCTTCCTCGCTATCGGGTGGTTGTTCGATGTCGTCGATCGAGGTTATCTCCCGCCCGAGGGTCTCACGCCAGTGTGCGGCAAGCACGGTTCGGGCGGTCGCGCGCAGGTAGGCGCGCACCTCGCCGACGCTGGCGGTCAGGCGCAACGGTCGCAGCGCCGCCAGGAAGACCTCGGCGGTCAGATCCTCGGCGTCGGCTCGGTTGCCCACGCGGGCGAACAGCGTGCGGTATACCCAGGACGCGTTGTCGGAATACACGGCCTCCCAGTCCGGGTAGCCGTCGTCGGGCACCGCGCGCAGTGGTCGCGGGCCGATGGGATCGTTGTGAGCCGCCACGTGCCTCCTTCACCGATCAATATCGGCTCGGGTTACACGCCCCGTCGGCCAGCAGGCTCTCGAGTTTCTCCGCGGTGACCGAAAGCGCCGTCTTGGTCATGCTCAGCAACCGTTCGCGCACCCGGGGCTTGGCTGATGCCGGTGCCAGCCGATGGCCGACCAGCTGTCCGAACAGATCCAGCCGCACACCGGACAGCCACGCCGTCAGCTCCGGGTCGTCGAACCAGCGCAACTGGTTGCGGTAGTCGGACAGCGTGTTGCGCACCCAGTCGAGGTCGGCGTCCGGGTGCTCCACCGGCTCGCAGATCAGGTTCCGCGCGGTGTCGTCGGGATAGTTGGCTTCGACGTGGGCGATCAGCGCGGCGCTGAACACCTGCTGGCACCCCCGCACGCTTTGCAGCGTGATCCGGCCGTCGTCGAAAACAGCTGTCGCCGGCACCTTCTCGGCTCCGTCAGCGGTGCAATCGACATACAGCGCCGACCCGTCGGCCGACACCTCGCCGTCGTCGAGCACCAGTTTGTCGCGATCGATGCGCCGCAGGCGACCCAATCGCACGATGCCGCTGATGCGCCTCAGCTGTTCGAGCTCGGCGCGCGTGACCGTTGCGCAGCGGTACATGGTGGGCCGGATGGCGCGATCGACGCGCAGCAGCACCCCGCCCTCCTCGAGCCGCGAAAACAAGTCCTCGATCGACACCGCATCCCTGATGGCCTCCAGCTGCGCGGTGAAGTTGGCCTTGATCTCCTCGGCAAACAACGGGCCGGGCTGGATCGTCGCGCGGTCCAGCAGCCACGCATCGCGCGGCACGATCCAGGTCAGCCGATCGGGCGCGATTCCCTGCCCCAGCAGCCACAGACAGGTGTCGATGCCGGTCTTGCCGGCCCCGACGATGACGTAGCGGTCATGCGCGCGAGACTTGGGCAGCTCGTTGGGCGGGACGCACTCGGTGCCCGGGGCCACCGAGTAGGGCGGCGGGCGCATCGCGGGCACGGTGACCCGCATGTAGGTGGCGTCGACGACGCGGCGGGTCACGTTCACGGTGTGGGCGACACCGGCCAGCGTGGTGAAGCGACCCTCCCCGCGGTACTCGCTCATCGGGAAGTAGGTCACCCGCCCGGTCGGCAGCAGCTGCTGACGCATCACATGGTCGTAGTACGCGCACACCTCGCCGGCCGTCGCCAGCTCGAAAAGCCCCTTGTTCCAACCCACTTGGTCGATGGCGCCGCTGCCCAGCTCCCGGGAGTTGACGCCGTAGAACGCCGACGGCTGATGCAACCGCACGAACGGGTAGGCCATGGTCCAGTGCCCGCCGGGTTGGTGGTTGCGGTCCACCAGCACCACGCGCGCTTGAGTTTCGGTGACCAACGTGTCGATGAAGGCCATCCCCATGGCGCCCGCGCCCACCACCAGGTAGTCGGTCTCGATGGTGTGCACCGTCTGGCCCTCAACCGATTTCGGTGGCGGCGGTGCGCAGGTCGTCCAGAGCTGCGCGGGCCAGTTCGCCCAGGGCTCGGCCGTTGTCCGCCGCAATCCATTCGGCGAACGCCTCCTTGAAGGCGAGCACCCCGAGTTCGGCCGCGAGGGCCGCCGCCCGTTCCGGCACACCGCGCGCCCGCAACGCCTCCGCCATGGCGGCGGCCAGCCCAACCTGCTTGAGCGCATCGCGTTCCTGCAGTTCGGTGCTGGTGGCGATGACGGCTTTGAGCCGGGGCGCGAGTGCGCGATTCAACGGCGTCATCTCACCGGCCGCGCGCTCCAGCCCATCGGCCACCGCCGCCAGCGGGGTGGCGTCGGGGGGCGCCGCGGCGATGCCCTCGACCAGGAGCCGCGACAGCGTTTCCTGCCCGGCCGCCAACACCTCCCGCTTGTCGGGGAAGTACCGGAAGAAGGTGCTCTTGGTCAGGCCGGCGCGCTCGGCGATCTCCGCGACGGTGGTGCGGTCGTAGCCCTGCTCGGAAAACAGGTGCAGCGCGGAGGCCACCAGCCGGATGCGCGCATCGGGTTCCCAACGGGGCATGGGTGTCATCGTACGGACGAGACATCGGTCGGATCACGGCCCACCGATGGGCGCGGCGTAAACCTCAAGGCCGCGAACTACCCCGGCGTGACGGCTTGGGTAGCCAGCTTATAGCTCACTTAATAGCTCATCGTTCGAACCGTCGGGGCTTCGGCATCGAGAGCCCTGGCAAACATGGAGGTGCGCCCTCCACGGACCACCCCATGGGTTGCTCGCGCCAGCTTTCAGGCACTCCGGGCAGCGTGAAGTCGTTCTCGTACGCCGAGCACCCCACCGAACGGCCGATATCAAGTGCGACGTCGGCAAGCTTGCTCAGGTCGACCCCAATGCCTTGCGGCATGAGCTCGATCAGTGACTAATGGCTCGAATTGGTGCGCACTGTCGCTGCGGGTGTTGGGGAGGTGTTGGGTCGCGGGTCGCGATGTCCACGACGTGGTAGGCACCCGGGCAGTGCGAACGAAGCCTATTAAGCCTCAACGTGTTTAGCTTCGCTACTGACCGGCCCCGGGTTGCCGACCTAGTTGGTGGTCGGCGGCGGGGGTTGGTAGGGGTCGTACCACCACCATTGGGCGCGCTCGCCGGTGGGCCCGGGGCACGGTGGGACGGTGGGACGGCGGGCGCGGGCCCAGTGGGTGGGCGCGCCAGCGATCCTGGGCTTAGTACCTGGCCGGCGTTGTCAGTGACGCGCAGAGCGTCTGCGGGTCCGGTGATGGTGATTACGCCGCGGTGGTGCAGCCGGTGGTGATGGGGGCAGAGCAGCACCAGGTTGGCCAATTCGGTGGGGCCGCCGTCTTCCCAGTGGCGCAGGTGGTGGGCGTGCAGACCGCGGGTGGCGCCACAGCCGGGAACCGCGCAGCACCGGTCGCGGTACTCCAGGGCGCGGCGAAGCCGCCGGTTGATCAGCCGGCTCGCCCGGCCGGCACCGATGGGCTCGCCGTGGCGTTTCAACCACACTTCACACGTGGCATCACAGGCCAGGTAGCGGCGGTCGGCGTCGGACAGCAGCGGACCCAGATGCAGTGCCGCGGCGCGCCGCTCGACGTCGAGGTGGACCACCACGGTGGTGTGCTGCCCGTGGGGGCGGCGGGCCGCCTCGGCGTCCCAACCGGCCTCGACCAGGCGCAGAAACGCCTCGAGGGTGCCCGGCAACGGCGGCGCGATATCGGAAGGGTCGCCAGTCCCGCGATCATGCTTCCATTCGGCGATCAGCGCCTCCCGATGCGACGCCAGCGCGGCGTCGAACTTCGCCGCGTCGGGGTGCGGAAGGGTGATCCGCCAGCAGGTGGACTCCTCGCTGGAGGTTTTGATGATCGAGCGTTCGGGTTCAGGTCGAGGTTGGGGTTCGGGGCGGGGTTCGAGCTTGATCGCGGTGCGCAGCTGGGTGACCGTGGCGACCCCGGCCAGCTGCGCGTAGTGCTCATCGGAGCCCTCGCCGGCCCGGGCTGCGATGACCCCGACCTGATCCAGCGACAACCGGCCCTCCCGCAGGCCCTGGGCGCAGCGCGGGAACTCCGCAAGCCGGCGCGCAACGGCGGTGATGGTGTGGGCGGTGGCCGGCGAGCAACCGGTCTTCCAGGCCACCAACGCCGGCACCGACCGCGCCCCGGTGATCCCACCCAATTGGTCGCGATCGATCTCGGCGACGATCTCCACCAGGCGCCCATCAATCGCGTTGCGCTGACCGGTCAACTCCGCCAACTCCTCGAACAACACCTCAAGACGCTCGCCAGGACTCACCCCCACGGCGTCAGTAGATCCGGTCGAAGACATGACGCCATCATCGCAACCGCCACCGACAAAAACCGCCCACGCCGGACAGCAACAGCACAACCCGCTACAACGCCGCGAAACCCGATTCGCGAACCAAGACAGGTTTCGGACACGAGCGTGTCGATGAACGCCACGCCCATGGCGCCCGCGCCGACGACCAGGTAGTCGGCCCCGATAGTGCGCATAGGCCCGAAGGCTATTCCTTCCGGTCCGATAGGCCCGGTATGCACGGGGGGGAAAGCCCTCCGTGGTAGCGACAAGTCACCTTTCTTGCCACGACCCCGCTCGGTTACTAGGATATGCAACTATCCCCCTCCTACGCGCGTAGAGACATTCGAGGACACCGATGACCACACTGATCCCGCACTTCATCGACGGCAGGCGCACCGCCGGCCGGTCCGCTCGCACCGCCGACGTCTTCAACCCCAGCACCGGCGAGGTGCAGGCGAAAGTGCCGATGGCCGGCAAGGCCGACGTCGACGCGGCGGTGGCCTCGGCCGTTGAGGCCCAAAAAGATTGGGCGGCGTGGAATCCGCAGCGCCGCGCGCGGGTGATGATGCGCTTCGTCGACCTGGTCAACAAGAACACCGATGAGCTGGCCGAGCTGCTGTCCCTCGAGCACGGCAAGACCGTGGCCGACGCGCGCGGCGACATCCAGCGCGGCATCGAGGTCATCGAGTTCGCCATCGGCATTCCCCACCTGCTCAAGGGCGAATACAGCGAGGGGGCGGGCCCGGGCATCGACGTCTATTCGCTGCGCCAGCCGCTGGGCGTGGTCGCCGGCATCACCCCGTTCAACTTCCCGGCGATGATCCCGCTATGGAAGGCCGGGCCGGCGCTGGCGTGCGGGAACGCCTTCGTGCTCAAGCCCAGTGAGCGTGACCCCTCGGTCCCGGTGCGGTTGGCCGAGCTGTTCTTGGAAGCCGGTCTGCCCCCCGGCGTCTTCCAGGTCGTGCACGGCGACAAGGAGGCCGTCGACGCCATCCTGCACCATCGGAACATCCAGGCCGTGGGCTTCGTCGGCAGCTCCGACATCGCGCAGTACATCTACTCGACGGCTGCGGCCACCGGCAAGCGGTCCCAGTGCTTCGGCGGCGCCAAGAACCACATGATCGTGATGCCCGACGCGGACCTCGACCAGGCCGTCGACGCGCTGATCGGCGCCGGTTACGGCAGCGCAGGCGAGCGCTGCATGGCGATCAGCGTCGCGGTGCCGGTCGGTGAGCAGACCGCAAACCGGCTGCGCGCCAGACTCATTGACCGGATCAACAACCTGCGCGTGGGCCACAGCCTCGACCCAAAGGCCGACTACGGCCCGCTGGTCACCGAGGCCGCCCTGGCGCGGGTGCGCAACTACATCGGCCAGGGCGTCGAGGCGGGCGCCGAATTGGTGATCGACGGTCGCGAACGCGCCAGCGACGACCTGACCTTCGGTGACGCCAACCTCGAGGGCGGATTCTTCATCGGCCCGACGTTGTTCGACCACGTCACCCCCGACATGTCGATCTACACCGACGAGATCTTCGGCCCGGTGCTGTGCATCGTGCGCGCGCACGATTACGAAGAGGCGCTGGCCCTGCCCTCCAAGCACGAATACGGCAACGGGGTCGCGGTATTCACCCGCGACGGCGACACCGCCCGCGACTTCGTCTCCCGGGTGCAGGTCGGCATGGTCGGCGTCAACGTACCGATCCCCGTTCCCGTGGCTTACCACACCTTCGGCGGCTGGAAGCGGTCCGGCTTCGGCGACCTCAACCAGCACGGCCCGGCGTCGATCCAGTTCTACACCAAGGTCAAGACCGTCACGTCGCGGTGGCCGTCGGGCATCAAGGACGGCGCCGAATTCGTCATTCCCACAATGAATTAGGGGTGCCAGGCCACCATGTTCACCCTCAACGACGACGAGCGCGTCATCACCGAGACGGCCACCGCGTTCGCTGCCAAGCGGCTCGCCCCCCACGCCCTGGACTGGGACGCCGACAAGCATTTCCCGACCGACGTGTTGCGTGAGGCCGCCGAGCTCGGCATGGCGGCGATCTACTGCCGCGACGACGTCGGCGGCAGCGGGCTGCGCCGGCTCGACGGGGTCCGCATTTTCGAGCAGCTCGCAATCGCCGACCCCACGACCGCGGCCTTCCTGTCGATCCACAACATGTGCGCGTGGATGATCGACACGTTCGGCACCCCCGAACAGCGCAAGGCCTGGATCCCGCGGCTGGCCGCTATGGACGTCATCGCCAGCTACTGCCTCACCGAGCCGGGCGCCGGATCGGACGCCAGCGCGCTCAGCACACGTGCGGTGAAGCACGGCGGTGACTACGTGCTCGACGGCGTCAAGCAGTTCATCTCGGGCGCGGGTGCCTCGGACGTCTACGTCGTGATGGCACGAACGGGCGGCGCAGAGCAGCCGGGGCCACGTGGCATCTCGACGTTCATCGTCGAAAAGGGCACGCCCGGAGTGAGTTTCGGTGCGCCCGAGGAGAAGATGGGTTGGCACGCGCAACCCACCGCGCAGGTGATCCTGGAGGGCGTGCGGGTGCCGGCCGACGCGATGCTGGGCGGCGCCGACGGCGAGGGCGCCGGGTTCGGCATCGCAATGAACGGCCTCAACGGCGGCCGGCTCAACATCGCGGCGTGCTCGCTGGGCGGCGCGCAGGCCGCCTTCGACAAGGCGGGCGCCTACGTGCGGGAACGGCAGGCGTTCGGCAAGGCCCTGCTCGACGAGCCGACCGTGCGGTTCACCCTGGCCGACATGGCCACCGGCCTCGAGACGTCACGGCTGATGCTGTGGCGGGCCGCAAGTGCGCTCGACGCCGACGATCCCGACAAGGTCGAGCTGTGCGCGATGGCCAAACGCTACGTCACCGACACCTGCTTCGAGGTCGCCGACAAGGCCCTGCAGCTGCACGGCGGCTACGGTTACCTGCGGGAGTACGGCCTGGAGAAGATCGTTCGCGATCTGCGCGTGCATCGGATCCTGGAAGGCACCAACGAAATCATGCGGGTGGTCATCGGGCGTGCCGAGGCCTCGCGGTTCCGCAGGACCGCTTAGAAAGGCGACCATGGCTGAGCTTGCGAGCGTTGCTTTCCTCGGACTGGGCAACATGGGCGCGCCCATGTCGGCCAATCTGGTGCGAGCCGGCTACATGGTCCGCGGATTCGACCCGGTGTCCGCGGCGGGTGCGGCCGCGACCGGCCACGGCGTCGCGGTGTTCGACAGCGCCGTCGACGCCGTCGAGGACGCCGACGTGGTCATCACCATGCTGCCCAACGGGGACGTGGTCAAACGCTGCTACGCCGAGATCCTGCCGGCGGCCCAACCCGGGGCGCTGTTCATCGACAGCTCGACCATCTCGGTCAACGACGCGCGCGAGGTGCACGAGCTGGCCGGATCCCGCGGCGTCGCACAGCTGGACGCGCCCGTCTCCGGCGGCGTCAAGGGTGCCGCGGCCGGCACGCTGGCGTTCATGGTCGGCGGCGACGAGCCCGCGCTTCAGCGGGCGCGCCCGGTGCTGGAACCCATGGCGGGCAGGGTGATTCACTGCGGCGCCGCCGGGGCGGGTCAGGCCGCCAAGGTCTGCAACAACATGGTGCTGGCGGTGCAGCAGATCGCGATCGGAGAGGCGTTCGTACTGGCCGAGAAGCTTGGGCTGTCCGCCCAGTCGCTCTTCGACGTCATCACCGGCGCCACCGGCAATTGCTGGGCGGTGCACACCAACTGCCCGGTGCCCGGCCCGGTGCCGACGTCCCCGGCCAACAACGACTTCAAGCCGGGCTTCGCGACGGCGTTGATGAACAAGGACCTCGGCCTGGCGATGGACGCGGTCGCCTCGACGGGTTCGTCCGCGCCGCTGGGCACGCACGCCGCCGAAATCTACGCCGAGTTCGTCGCGTCCGACGCCTCCCACGCCGACCTGGACTTCAGCGCGGTCATCGAGGCGCTCCGCAACGGCTAACGGTCTCCGGCGAGGGCGCCGCGGACGAAGGTCGCCAGCGCGCGCGCCGGCAGGTTCGCCTTCAGGGAACCGTTGGCCGCCCGTTGCAGCGCCAGCCCGTGCGAGAGCGCGATCTGGGCAACCCCGAATTCGTATGGGGTGAGCGTGGATTCGATGCCGAGGCGCTTGAAGTGGGTGGCGATGAGGTTGCCGAGCCGGCATCGGTACGACTCGTAGATCTCGCCGAACTCCTCGGCCCTGGCGCCCCCGCGCATCGTGTAGAGCTGGAACTCGGTGGTCAGCAGGCACCAGCTGCTGTCCTCGCCGAGCACCCGATAGCGGCGCTCGATCGCCGGCGCGAGGTCGGCGGCGGACTTGATGCGGTCGAGCGCACGGCTGAGCGTCTCGATCTCCGCGTCGAGGTGCCGGCGGATGAGCTCGAGGAACAACTCGTCCTTCGAATCGAAGTTCGAGTAGAACGCGCCACGCGAGAATCCGGCCTCCTCGGCGATGACGTCGATCGGTGCCGCCTCGAAGCCGACGCGGCAGAACACCCTGCCCGCGGCTTCGATGAGGCGCTGGCGGGTCTGTTCCCGTTGCTCGGTGCGGGTCAAGCGGGCCATCGGCAGCCTCCTGCTTCGTGCGCTTGACAACCAGCGTGACAGAATTGCATTCTCATACACAACTGTATCTGGATATAGTTCTGCATCGAATCTCACACCCCGAGGTGACATCGTGATCGACCACGCCGAAACTCCGCGGGCCGCCGGATGGATCGGGCAAAACCAAAGGCTGACCAGTCGCCGGGGCCATCGCATCGCGTACCGGCGGCGCGGGGCGGGACCGACCGTGCTGCTGCTGCACGGCTTTCCGACCTGGTCCTACGACTACGCCGCGGTCGCCGGTGATCTCGCTCGAGACCACGACGTCATCACGGTGGATTTTCTCGGCTACGGCGCGTCGGACAAGCCCAACCCCTACGCGTACTCCGTGGCCGAATCGGCCGACGTGGTCGAGGATCTCGCCGCCCACCTGGGCGTGCGCACGGTGAGCTTGGTGGTCCACGACTATGGCGGAATCGTCGGTCAGGAACTCGTCGACCGGGCAAATCGGGGACGGCTGGGTTTTGCCATCGACCGCCTCATCGTCTTGAACTGCGGCATCGTTTACAGCGCCTACCGCCCCACCCGACTGCAGAAGCTGCTGCTGGTGCCGGTCATCGGCAGGCTGCTGGCCGCCCGGGTCGACGCCGCGAAAGTCCGGTCCGGGCTCGACGCGGTGCGCGGATCGAAACTCACAGATACCGAATTCGATGACCTGTGGCTGGGCGTGTCGCGACAAAACGGTCAAAAGCTCGCGCACCTGCTGATCAAGTACAACGCCGAGCGGGCGATCCATCACCGCCGGTGGGAAGCGGCGTTGGCCGAATGGGACGGGCCCCTCCATCTGGTGTGGGGGCTCGACGATCCGGTGTCGGGCCGGCACGTCCTCGACCGGGCCACCGAGGCCCTGCCGCACGCCACCGTCACCGAGCTTCCCGGTGTCGGTCACTACCCCCAATCCGAGGCCGCACCGGCCGTCGCCGCGGCGATAAGGCGTGCCTGAACCTCAGAAGTCGCCCGCGTTGCGCCGCAACGTCTCCACCGAGGACACCAGCGCCCGCGATTCCGTGTCGGACATCCCGATGTCGGCGAACACCTGCTCGTTCAGCGTGACGGTGGCGTCCTCGACGGTGGAGCGCCCCAGGTCGGTGATCTGCACCAGGGTCGTCCGGCCGTCGGTGGGGTGGGGCACGCGCTCTACCAGCCCGTCGGCCTCGAGCCGGCGGATCGCGTGCGTCACGCTGGTGACGTGCACCTGCAGCCGGTCGGACGCCTTGGTGATCGGCAGCGCGCCGCTTCGGCTGAATGCCAGCAGCCGCAGTAGTTCGAAGCGGGAGAAGCTGAGATCATAAGGGCGCAAGGCGGATTCGACCCGGGCGAGCAGGATCTGGTGCGCCCGCATCACGGACGTCACCGCGACCATGCCCTGCGCGACGTCGCCCCAGCCGGCGCGCTCCCAGTTGGCGCGGGCGAGCGCGATCGGGTCGCGTTGTCGAGGTTGTGAGACGGCCACGCCCCTTCATACCGCACTTACGGCAGCGATTCAGTCAGGCCCGTCACTTTGCCGCCGCGGCCAGCACCGCTCGAGTCGACGCGCGGCTCCCGACGGTGATCCGCGCACCGCCATCGGGATAGTGGCGGACCTTGAGGCCGGTGTCGCCGAATACCTCCCGCCAGGGCCGCCCGGCGGGCGGCGGGTATACGAAGTTTGCGTGCCCGTCGGTGGTGCATACGCCCGTCGCCGCCAGGCGGCGCGACAGATACTGCCGCTCACCAGTGATGCGCAGAATGCGTTAGCGTGCGGCCTATCTCCGCGGCGGCGGCGCGAGCCTCTAGCACGGCCGACATCAGTCGCGCCCGCCCCAGCGGACCGCCAACGCGCCGGCGAAGTCACCGGCGTGCGCAAAAGCGGCCATCATCACCACGTCACCTGCTTTGACCTGGCCGTCGGAATCGCACGGTCGGGGTTGATGGGAATGCCGGCGCGAACAGGTTGCCGCACCCATCGAACGTGTCGCGGTGACGCTCTGACGGCGCCTCGAGCGCCTCGCGCCAGCCCCTCAGTTCACCGGCGCGTCGAGATTACAGCGAACGCTGCAGCAACACCTGACCGTTGTCGGCGGACACCACCTGCACGGCGGCGATCTGGTCGACCGGCGTCGAGATGCTGGCCGCGGGGGTCGCGGTGTGGCCGGGCACGGCCACCCAGGTCGCCAGCCTGGTCTGGCTGCCGTCCCGGCCCACGACCACCATCGCCAGGGTGTCGTGGTGCGCGGTCAGCGGGGCCAGGCAGACACAGTTCAGGTTGATCGCCGTGCCCCAGTGCTGGCGGTTCAGCTGCACGGTCGACGTCAGCAGGGTGGTACCGACCTGCGCCATCTGCTCCGAGGATGCAGCCACCTGCGGCGCGGCGGGCTGGGTCGAGAACTGCTCGACGCCGACGAACACGCCGACACCCAGCAGCACGGCCGCCGCGGCCATCCAGGTCGCGACGCGCGTGCGGCGCCGGCGCCAGCGGACCGTCGCCAACAGCGACGGCAGCAGCTCGGGCGACAGTTCCGGAGTCGACGGGACGGCAACCGGCTGGTCCATGGCCGCCACGTCGTAGCGGCTCAGCTGCGAGAGCAGGGCCGGCACACCGCTCAGGTCGGCGACGGCCTCCCGGCAGGCCGGGCAGTAGCCCATGTGATCTTCGAATTCGCGGCGGTCGCCCGGCGACAGCGACCCAAGCACGTATGCGGCATCCCACATCGCGTACCGGTCGCGTGGCGGGCCGCCGCCCCCGACCTGGCCTTCTACCGGCGTCCTCATGTTGTCCATCTCCTGTCACCCTTCAAGCATCTGAGAGCACGTCATCGTGTGACTCCAAGTTCCTGGAGAGTGAGCCGCAACGCCCGTACGGCATAGTGTAGTCGCGACTTCACTGTCCCTTCGGCGATCCCGAGGTCGGCGGCGATCTGCGCGGTGGTCCACCCCCGGTAATACGACCGTTCGATGACGGCCCGGTGCTCGCTCGAGAGCTGGGCCATCGCGTCGGCGATCAGTAGCCGGTCCAGCGCCGCGTTCACTTCGTCCGGCGTCGACTGCTCCGGGGTACCCGCTTCGTCCGTCGAACCGACGACGTTGCGGTAGCGCGCGCTGCGCCGGTCGTCGATGATCAGGTTCCGGGCTACGGTGAACAACCAGGCCCGCGCCGACCGCTCCGTGTCGCCGATGACCTCCGGATGCTGCCACGCCCGCAACAACGTCTCCTGGACGACGTCTTCCGCCTGGCTCGCGTCCCCGGTCAGCCGCAGCGCATAACGCCACAGGACCGCCGCGTGCTCATCGTAGAGCGCCTTCATCAGAGCGGCTTCGGCAGCTCCGGACGCTTTCCAAGTGCCGGTCACACGAGCCACTCGATCACCTCCGCCTACAGATACGAGCGGACTTGGTGTTTAGTTCAGTGAGCCTAACCCAGCGTCAGTATGCGCGGACCCGCGTCGGTGACAGCCACCGTGTGCTCCCAGTGTGCGGCACGGGATCCGTCGGCGGTGGTGACCGTCCACTCGTCGTCCTGCACCACCGTTTTGCCGGTACCCAGGGTCAGCATCGGTTCGATGGCCAGCACGGAGCCCGGCGCCAGAGTCGGGCCGCGCCCCGGCGAGCCCTCGTTGGGCAGGAACGGATCCATGTGCATGTGCCGGCCGATGCCGTGGCCGCCGTAGCCCTCCACGATGCCGAACGCGCGCCCGTAGCGGGCCTCGGCGGCACGCGTGCCCAGCTCGATGGCGTGCGCCACATCGGTCAGCCGGTTGCCGGCGACCATCGCCGCGATCCCGGCCTCCAGCGACGCCCTGGTCGCATCGCTGAGCGCCTCGTCGGCCGGATTGAGCGTCCCGACCCCGAACGTGATCGCCGCGTCCCCGTGCCAGCCGTCGAGCACCGCGCCGCAGTCGATGGACACCAGGTCTCCGGGCACCAGGATCTCCGCGGCGGACGGGATGCCGTGGACCACCCGGTCGTTGACCGACGCGCAGATCGACGCCGGGTAACCGTGGTAACCCAGGAACGACGGGATGGCGCCGGCCTCGCGGATCACGGATTCGGCGATCTCGTCGAGGCTGAGCGTCGACGCGCCGGCGACCGCGGCGGCCCGGACGGCGCGCAGCGCGGCGGCCACCACAGCACCCGCCGCCGCCATCGCGTCGAGTTCCGCGGGGCTGCGCTGCGGCACGACCCTGCGGCTGCGCAGGCGGCCCAGCGTCTTCACGGTTACTTGCCCAGCGCCCGAAGCGCGCGGGCGAAAACCTCATCCAAGCTGCCGACGGCGTCGACGGTCTTCAACTCGTCGCTGTAGTACTCCAGCAGCGGGGCCGTCTCGTCGCGGTACACCCTCATCCGGTTGAGGATGATGTCGTCCGTGTCGTCGGCGCGGCCGCGGCCCTTGAGCCGCTGCAGCAACTCGTCCTCCGAGACGCGGAATTCCAGCACCGCGTCGATGTCGGTGCCCCGGCGTTCGAGCATCTCGTGCAGCGCCTTGGCCTGCTCGAGCGAGCGTGGATACCCGTCCAGGATGAAGCCGTTCGCGGCGTCGGGGTCACTCAGCCGGTCCTCGACGAGCTGGTTGGTCAGGTCGGAGGGGACCAGGTCCCCGGCGTCCAGGTAACGCTTGGCCTCCAGGCCGAGTTTGGTTCCGTTCTCGATGTTGCTGCGGAACAGTTCACCCGTGGAGATCTGCGGGATCCCGAGCTTCTCGGAGAGCTTCTGGGCCTGCGTTCCCTTGCCCGCCCCGGGCGGTCCCAGCAAAACGACTCTCACTTCAGGAACCCTTCATAGTTGCGCTGCATGAGCTGACTCTCGATCTGTTTGACCGTATCCAAACCGACGCCAATCATGATCAAAACCGCGGTGCCGCCGAACGGCAAGTTCTGCACCGCTCCGCCATTGCCGATCTGAAGGAACATGTTCGGCAACACGGCGATGGCACCGAGGTAGATCGAGCCCGGCAGAGTGATCCGGCTGAGCACATAGCGCAGGTAGTCGGCGGTGGGCTTGCCCGGTCGGATGCCCGGGATGAAGCCGCCGAACTTTTTCATCTCGTCGGCGCGCTCGTCGGGGTTGAACGTCACCGACACGTAGAAGTACGTGAAGAAGATGATGAGGCCGAAGTAGATGCCGATATAGACAGGGTCGCTCGGGTCGGACAGGTAGGTGCCGACGAACTTGTCCCACCAGCTGTTGCCCACCCCGCCGCTGCCGCTGCGCACCAGCTGGGTGATCAGGTGCGGGATGTAGATGAGCGACGACGCGAAGATCACCGGGATGACGCCGGCCTGGTTGACCTTGAGCGGCAGGTATGTCGAGGTGCCGCCGTACATGCGGCGGCCGACCATGCGCTTGGCGTACTGCACGGGGATCCGGCGCTGGCCCTGCTCGACGAACACCACGCCGACGATGATGGCCAGCGCGGCGACGCAGACCGCCGCGAAGATGGCACCGCCCCGGCTGTCCAGGATGGTCTTGCCTTCCCCGGGGATGCGCGCGGCGATGCCGACGAAGATCAGCAGAGACATGCCGTTGCCGATGCCGCGCTCGGTGATGAGCTCGCCCATCCACATCACCAGCGCCGCGCCGGCGGTCATCACCAGCACGATGACCACCAGCGTGAAGATGCTCTGGTCGGCGATGATGTCCAGCGAGCAGCCTTGCAGCAGCCCGCCGTTCGCCGCCAGGGCCACGATGCTGGTCGCCTGCAGGATCGCCAGCGCGACGGCCAGGTAACGCGTGTATTGCGTCATCTTGGCCTGGCCGGACTGGCCTTCCTTGCGCAGTTCCTCGAACCGCGGGATCACCACGGTGAGCAGCTGGGTAATGATGCTGGCGGTGATGTAGGGCATCACCCCGACCGCAAACACGGTCAGCTTGAGCAGGGCGCCCCCGGAAAACAGGTTGATCAGCGAGTAGATCTGCCCGGCAGCGCCGCTGCTGGCCTCCTTGATGCACTGCTGGACGTTCGGGTAGTTCACACCTGGAGACGGAAGCGCGGCGCCGACCCGGTAGAGAAGGATGATGCCGAGGGTGAAAAGGATCTTCCGTCTCAGGTCGACTGTCCGCAGCGACGAGATGAAAGCCGAAAGCACTCTATCCTCCTGCGCAGCGGGGGTCAGTCCTGCATCACGCGCCCACCCGCAGGCCAGGACGTACGGCGTCGCGCGTCAAACCGTGTACGAGACTAACAGCTGGTTGGCGCAGGTCGGGCCAAGGGCCTTAGAGAGCCTTTAAATCTGGTCGCGGCGACGGGCCGCAACGCGGCGTAGAGTTCTGTTGGCTCGTTGCATTTGCTAAGTAAATAGGAGCAGCATGACGCGCACAGAGCAAGACACCTGGGACCTGGCCTCCAGCGTCGGCGCCACGGCCACGATGGTCGCCGCCGCTCGCGCCGTGGCCAGCGGGGGGACCAACCCGATCATCGACGACCCGTTCGCGGCCCCGCTCGTGCGGGCGGTCGGCCTGGACTTCTTCCGCCGCCTGGTCGACGGCGAGGTGACGTCGGAGGAAGCGGACGGCGGCGAGCGGGACCTGCGGCTCGAGACCGACTCGATCGCCGTACGGACCCGGTTCTTCGACGACTTCTTCCTCAACGCCGCCCGCGACGGCATCCGCCAATCGGTCATCCTTGCCGCGGGCCTCGACGCCCGCGCCTACCGGCTGGCCTGGCCGCCCGCGAGCGTGGTCTACGAGGTCGACCAGCCCAAGGTTGTCGAGTTCAAGACGACCGCCATGGAGAACCTGGGCGCCGCCCCGGCCGTCGACCGTCGCACCGTCAGCGTCGACCTGCGCGACGACTGGCCACACGCGTTGCGCGCCAGCGGCTTTGACACCGCGCGGCCCACGTCCTGGAGCGCCGAGGGCCTGCTGATGTACCTTCCGCCCGAGGCCCAGGACCGGCTGTTCGACAAAATCACCGAGCTCAGCGCGCCCGGCAGCAGGCTCGCCACCGAATACCACGGGGATTCCGGCCGGAGCATGTCCGAGCGCGCGCGGCAGTTCAACGAGCGATGGGCCAACCTGGGCTGCGATATCGACTTGTCGGGGTTGTTCTTCGACGGCGAGCGCAACAGCGTCGTGGACTACCTGACCGCTCAGGGCTGGCAGGTGACCACCCGGCCACGGCGCGAGTTGTTCGCCGACTACGGCCTGGTGTTCCCCGACGACGAGGAATCCCAGCTGCGGAACATCATCGCCGTCACCGCGACGCTGCGCTAGCGATCGCCGCTAACCACGTGGCGGCGACCCGCCGCGCCCGGCCACGCCGCGCTAGCGATCGCCGCTAACCACGTGGCGGCGACCCGCCGCGCCCGGCTACGCCGCGCTAGCGATCGCCGCTAACCCGGATTGGCGGCGGGCGCCCGCACCACCATCGGCACGGCGGGGAAGCACCACGCCATCTCGGACCGCGACTTGCGCAGCGCGGCGGTGCCGTAGCCCCGCTTGCGGTGCTCGGGGTGGATCCAGATGCGCACGTCGACCTCGCCGTTCAGCAGCTCGCCGAACACCATCCCGACCTTCTGCCCCGAGTCGATGGCGACGAACCAGGCGGCCTCCTCGTCGTCGACGCGCGCCAGCGCCGCACCGATCTCGTCGTCGAGGTTCCCGGCGGGACCGCCCGAGCCGTCGCCGGCCGTCTTGATCTCCTCGGTGCGGGCGGCGAAGATGTCGCGGTCCTCTTGGGCGGAGAACGGCCGCAGCTCCAGGGTTTCGCCCGAGCTGGCCGGGCGCTCCCCCAGCATGAAGCTCAACTGCTTGTTCAGGTCTTCGAGTTCGGCGAGGATCTTCCGCCGCGAATCTTTGGTCAGCATGTCGAAGGACATGCCCATCACCGCCTCGGCCGCCACGTGCGACGTGTCGAGCAGCGTGACGATCGCTTCGACCGCGGCCGCCTTATTGTCCGACTCCACGACGATGTCGGCGATCTCGTGCCGGCGTTCCAGGGCTTTGAGCAGGGCGTCGGCGATCTCGCGACGGGCGGCCTTGCGATCTTGGTCGGTCATTGCACCAGACTAGAGCGCCGCCGGAGGTATCGCGCTAGATCTTCGGCCCCCCAATTCCAGGAACCTGCGGTAGCGGTCCTCGACCGCGGCCGCCCACGCGGGATCCGGCTCGACGATGCGCTCGGTGCGCGCCCAGCGGCCGGCGTCGGCGATCGTCGTCTCCAGGCCGACCGCGATGCGGGCGAGGAACGCCGCGCCGAGCGCCGCCCCCTCCGGTACCGCCGATACCTCCACCGGCCGCCCGGTGGCATCGGCGATGGCCTGCATCCACGGCGCGACTCGCGTGCCGCCGCCGGCGGCGACGATCCGCGACGCCGGGGCCCCGCTCAGCTCGATGATCTGGCGGACGACGAAGCCCGAGGCCTCGTAGGCCGCCCTGCGCACCGCGGCGGCGTCCTGGGTGAGATCCAGGGCATCCAGCACGCCGCGGCGATCCGGGTCGTGGAACGGGGTGCGCTCACCGCGCAGGTAGGGCGACCACACCGGGACGCCGCCGGGTTCGACCACCACCGGGTCGGCCGCCGCCACGACCCGATCGACCCAACCCAGGAAGAGCCCGCCCGCGTTGCTCGCGCCGCCGATCTGGCTCTTGCCAGGCGCGGTGTGCGGAATGGTCCACAGGCCGGGCACCTGCCGCGCCTCGCCGATGGTCGTCCACACGATGAGCGTGGTGCCGCACAGCACCAGCACGTCGCCGTCGCGGTCGGCACCGGCCACGATCTGCTCGCACAGGGCGTCGATGGCGCCCGTGGCGAGCACGGCGCCGGTGGCGTGCACCGGCCCCACCGCCGCCCCGATGTTCTGCACCCGGGGCATCCGGTCGGCGGACGCGCCGCAGTCGCCGCACGCCGCCTCGCTCCAGGCGGTCCCGTCGAAGAGCGGGAACGCGGTCGCGGCGGTGGCGACGTCGATCACCGCCTCCCCCGCGAGGGCGTAGTTGGCCACCGCGGTCGCCGGCCAGTAGCCGGCCGCACCGGGCGCCTTCGCGGCCGTCCACCGCAGGAATCCGGTGGTCTCCCCCAGCGCCGGCAGCGGCTGGTCTGCCGCGCCGGGCACCCGGCCGCGTTCGTCGCCGTAGAGCAGGCCCGGCGTGATCGGCCTGCCACCGTCGTCGACGGCGGTGAGCGAGGGCACCATCGCCGAGACGGCCACCGCCCGCGCGTCGGGGCGGCCCAGCTCGTCCAGGGCGGCCAGCGGACCGCGCCGCCACGCCTCGTCGGCGTCGTGCTCGAGTCGATCGGGGGCCGGCACCCGTAGCCGGTGCGGGATTCGCACCCGCGCCGCCACGTGGCCGTCGGCGTCGGCGGCGACCGCTTTGACCGCGGTGCTGCCCACATCGATGCCGATTGTGACGTCATCGCTTGTGACATTCCTGCGTGACACGGGCGTCACCGTACGCCAGCATTGGCACTCGTGAGTAGATCACGCGCCCTGGTGACCGCGCCGCTTCGCGGACCGGGATTCGCCAAGCTCCGGCAGCTCGCCGACGTGGTGTACGACCCGTGGATCGAGCAGACCCCGCTGCGGATCTACAGCGCCGAGCAGCTGGCCGAGCGGATCGGCTCCGAGGGCGCGGATGTGGTTGTGGTGGAAAGTGATTCGATGCGCGGCCCGGTCTTCGACCTGCCGTTGCGCGCGATCGCCTCGACCCGCGGCGACCCCAACAACGTCGACATCGCCGGGGCCACCGCGGCCGGGATCCCCGTGCTGAACACCCCGGGACGCAACGCCGACGGCGTCGCCGAGCTGACCGTGGCACTGCTGCTCGCGGTGACCCGCCACCTACTGACCGCCGACGCGGATGTCCGCAGTGGCAACATGTTTCGCGACGGCAGCATCCCGTATCAGCGGTTCCGCGGCTGGGAAATCGCGGGACGCACCGCCGGGCTGGTGGGCCTGGGCGCGGTCGGCCGCGCCACGCGGTGGCGGCTCGCCGGGCTGGGCCTGCGGGTCATCGCGTACGACCCCTACAACGACGAGGCGCAACACGACCTCCCCGAACTGCTGGGCGAGGCCGACATCGTGTCGCTGCACGCGCCGGTCACCGGTGACACCACCGGAATGATCGGTCCGAAGGAGTTCGCGGCCATGCGCGACGGCGTGGTCTTCCTCAACACCGCCCGCGCGCAGCTGCATGACACCGACGCGCTGGTCGACGCGCTGCGTTCCGGCAAAGTGGGCGCCGCCGGGCTGGACCACTTCGCCGGCGAATGGTTGCCGACCGATCACCCGCTGGTGGGCATGCCCAACGTGGTTTTGACGCCGCACATCGGCGGTGCGACCTGGGACACCGAGGCGCGGCAGGCCCAGATGGTGGCCGACGACCTGGAAGCCCTGCTGTGCGGGCGGGCACCCACCCACATCGTCAACCCGGAGGTGCTGGGGCCATGACAGTCGTCAAATCCGTCGCCGACGCCGAGAACGCGGTGCTCGACGCGGCCAAGGACATGCTGCGCCGCGGCCTGGTCGAGGGAACCGCCGGCAACATCTCGGCGCGCCGCCCCGACGGAAACATCGTCATCACGCCGTCGTCGGTGGACTACCGCGACATGCGGCTCGACGACCTGGTGCTCGTCGACGAAGACGGCGCCGTGCTGCGGGCCGCCGACGGGCGTTCGCCGTCGTCGGAGATGCAGCTGCACCTGGCGTGCTACCGGGCCTTCGCGGACATCGGCAGCGTCATCCACAGCCATCCCGTGTGGGCGACCATGTTCGCCATCGCGCATCAGCCGATCCCCGCCTGCATCGACGAGTTCGCTGTCTACTGTGGCGGCGACGTCCGGTGCACGGAGTACGCGGCGTCCGGCACTCCCGAGGTCGGCGCCAATGCGGTGCGAGCGCTCGAGGGCCGCGGCGCCGCCCTGATCGCGAACCACGGCATGGTGGCTGTCGGGCCCCGTCCCGACAAGGCGCTGCACATCACCGCCCTGGTCGAGCGCACGGCCCAAATCGTCTGGGGCGCAAGAGCCCTCGGCGGGCCGGTGGCGATCCCAGAGGATGTCAACCGCAACTTCGCCAGCGTGTACGCCTACCTGCGCGCCAACACGTGATGCGCCGCGTCCGGTTCGGCCGCGCGAGCGTGGCGCGGGTCCCCGAGCTCCGATTCTCCTTGGGCGCAAGGTTTTTCCCGCACACCCCGGCGTCGGGGTGGCGGGACAACGCCGATCTGCTGGTGCCGGATTTCTTCGACCCGGACGCCGACCAGTGGCACATCGCGATCCAGAGCTGGGTCATCGAGGCCGACGGGCTGACGGTCGTCGTGGACACCGGTGTCGGCAACGACCGGGACCGCCCGCACATGCCGCCGCTGGATCACCTGAACACTGGATTCCTAACGGCGCTGAAGTCGGCCGGCGTCGATCCCGCCGCGGTGGACGTGGTGGTCAACACCCACATCCACTCCGACCACGTCGGGTGGAACACCATGCTGGACGACGGGCGGTGGGTGCCGACCTTTCCCAACGCCCGATACGTGGTGCCGGCCGCGGACTATCACCACTTCGAGCCGGGCGGACCCGCGCAGCGGCAGTCGCCGCGCTCCGAAGAGGAGGAAATGCAGCAGCGCGGCAATCGGATCGTGTTCGAGGACAGCGTGTTACCGGTGGTGGAGGCGGGACAGCTCGTGCGGTGGTCCGACGACTACCAGCTCAGCCCGTCGCTGCGGCTGCGGCCCGCGCCCGGACATACGCCGGGCTCGTCGGTGCTGTGGCTCGATGCGGGAGAGCCGGCAGTGTTCGTCGGCGACCTCACGCACAGCCCGGTGCAGCTGCGCCGGCCCGCCGACGCCTGCGCCTTCGACCTGGACGCGCCGGCCGCCGCGGTGACCCGCGGCCGGATCTTCACGCAGGCCGCGCGGTCCCGGGCCGCGGTGATACCCGCGCATTACCCCGGTCACGGCGGCGCGACGATCCGCGCGGTGGGCGACGAGTTCGACGTCGACACATGGCTGGACTTTCCGGTCACCGTCGAGCGCGCCGACCGCTGACTGCCGCGTACAGTGGAGGAGGCTTGTTATATCGGCTAAGTATCGGACTCTTCCGACAGGGGAAAACATGACTTCGACCGGCTCCCGGTACGAGGGCGACACCTGGGACCTGGCGTCTAGCGTCGGCGCCACGGCGACCATGGTGGCCGCCGCCCGCGCGATGGCGACGCGGGCCGAGCGCCCGCTGATCGACGACCCGTTCGCCGAGCCGCTGGTGCGGGCGGTCGGTGTCGACCTCCTCGCCCGGCTGGCCAGCGGTGAGCTGGACCCGACCGAACTGAACGACGTCCACGACGGCGCCAGCGGATCGCCCGGCGCCATGTCCCGCATGGCCGACAACATGGCGGTGCGCACCAAGTTCTTCGACGACTTCTTCCTGGCCGCAACGCAGTCCGGCATCAGGCAGGTGGTGATCCTGGCCTCGGGCCTGGATTCCCGCGCGTACCGGTTGCCGTGGCCCGCCGGCACGGTGGTCTACGAGGTCGACCAGCCCGAGGTCATCGAGTTCAAGTCCCGCACCCTGGCCAGGCTGGGCGCCACGCCCACCGCCGACCGTCGGGTGGCCGCCGTCGACCTGCGCGACGACTGGCCCACCGCGCTGCGCACCGCCGGATTCGATCCGGCCCAGCCCACCGCCTGGAGCGCCGAGGGGCTGCTCGGGTACCTGCCGCCCGAGGCGCAGGACCGCCTGTTGGACACCATCACCGAACTCAGCGCGGCGGGCAGCCGCCTTGCCACCGAAAGCGCGCCCACGCCCGGTCCCGGCGACGAGGAGAGGATGAAGGAGCGCATGCGGGCCATCGCCGAACGCTGGCGGGCGCACGGTTTCGACCTCGACATGGCGGGTCTGGTCTATTTCGGTGATCGCAACGAGGCGGCCACCTACCTGCGGGACCACGGCTGGGTGCTGAGCGGCAGCAGCATCTCCGAGCTGTTCGCCGCCAACGGGCTGGCTCCCCTGGAGGATGACGACATGCGCATGGGCGACGTGCTCTACGTGAGCGGCACTCATGAGTGAGGGACGCGCGGAAGGCGACAGCTGGGACCTGGCGTCGAGCGTCGGCGCGACCGCGACCATGGTGGCGGCGTCCCGGGCGCTGGCGTCGCAAGGACCCGACGCGCTGCTGGACGACCCCCTGGCCGACCCCCTGGTCCGTGCCGTCGGGCTCGATCCCTTCGTCCGCATCATCGACGGGGAGTTCGATTTCGGGGACGACCCGCTGCTGAATCGCAGGACGCGGATCGAGCAGATGACGGTTCGGACAAGGTTTTTCGACGACTTCTTTACCGGCGCCACGGATGCCGGCGTACGCCAGGCGGTGATCCTGGCGTCGGGGCTCGACACCAGGGCCTACCGGCTGCGGTGGCCGGCCGGCACGGTGGTTTTCGAGGTCGACCAGCCGCGGGTGATCGAATTCAAGACGACCACCCTGGCCGGACTGGGCGCCGCTCCCACCGCCGAGCGCCGTCCGATTGGCATCGACCTGCGCGACGACTGGCCGACGGCCTTGCGCGCCAACGGCTTCGACGTGACCCGGCCGACCGCATGGAGCGCCGAAGGGCTGCTGCCCTACTTACCGCCCGAGGCGCAGGACCGCCTGTTCGACAACATCACCGCGCTCAGCGCGCCGGGCAGCCGGCTCGCCACCGAGCACGTGCCCGATCCGAACGCCTTCTCCGACGAGCGGCTCAGGCACATCACGGAGCGCTGGCAGCGCGCGGGTTTCGACCTCAACGCGGCCGAGCTGTTCTATCGGGGTGAACGCAGCGTCGTCGTCGACTACCTCACCGGCCACGGCTGGCGGGTGGAGGCCCACCCCGCCAGGGAGCTGTATGCGCGCAACGGCTTCGAGTTCCCCGAGGACGAGTTGGCGGCGTTCGGAGACCTGAGCTACGTCGACGCGACCCTCGGCTAGGGTTTTCCTCATGTCACGCACTCACGACGACGAATGGGATCTGGCGTCCAGCGTGGGTGTGACGGCGACGATGGTCGCCGCCGGGCGCGCCATGGCGACCAAGGATCCGCGCGGATTGATCGATGACCCGTTCGCCGAGCCGCTGGTGCGCGCGGTCGGGGTGGACTTCTTCACCAAGATGATGGACGGGGAGCTCGATCTCGACGCGGTCGAGGGTTCGTCACCGGGGCGCATGCAGGCGATCGTCGACGGAATGGCGGTGCGCACCAGGTACTTCGACGACTACTTCACGAGCGCGACCGCCACCGGCGTGCGCCAGGCCTTCATACTGGCATCCGGGCTGGACGCACGCGCCTACCGGTTGCCGTGGCCGGCCGGCACGGTGGTGTACGAGATCGACCAGCCGCGGGTCATCGAGTTCAAGACGACCACCCTGGCCGGCATCGGGGCCGAGCCGACAGCAACCCGGCACGCCATACCCATGGACTTGCGCGGCGACTGGCCGGCCGCCCTGATGGCGGCGGGGATCGACGCGGACGCGCCGACAGCCTGGCTGGCCGAAGGCCTGCTGATCTACCTACCGCCCGAGGCGCAGGACCGGCTGTTCGACAACATCACCACCCTCAGCGCGCCAGGCAGCACGATCGCGACCGAGTTCGTGCCCGGGATCATCGATTTCGACGCCGACCGCGTTCGCGAGATGGCCGGAACGTTCCGCGAGCAGGGGATGGACGTCGACATGGCGTCGCTGGTCTACGCCGGGGAGCGCAACCACGTCGTCGACTACCTGACCGACAAGGGATGGGACGTCGAAGGCGTCACCCGCACGGAGTTGTTCCAGCGCCGCGGGATCCCCGTGCCTCCACCGGAGAACGACGACCCGCTGGGGGAGATCATCTTCATCAGCGGCACGCTGCGTTAAAGCCGCGGCGTCCCCAGCCACAGCGCGTTGACGCCGCCCATCGTCTGCTCGACGTTGGCCAGCACGCCGGCAAGCGTGCGGCCCAGCAGCGCGGCCAAGGCGTCCGGCAGCGACGCGGCGGCCGGTTGCGACGACGAGCGGGGGCGCACCATGTCCAACAGCGAGGAGCCCGGATAGCTGAGCAGCCGGACTTCGGTGTCCTCGTCCAGGCCCGCCAGCACCTTCGCCCGACGCACGGCAGTCTTCAGGCCGCCGAGTTCGTCGACCAAGCCCCGCTCCAGCGCGTCGGCCCCGGTCCAAACCCGGCCCCGCGCAACGCGATCCACGGCATCCACGGTCATGTTGCGGCCTTCGGCGACCCGCTCCACGAAGTCGGTGTAGAACAGGTCCGCTTCAGCCTCGCGGCGGGCCCGCTGCTCCGGGGTGAACGGCGCGTCGATGGACCAGGCATCGGCATTGGCGTTGGTGCGCACGGTATCTGAGAAAACACCCAACCGTTCGAGCAGCTCGCGCACCACCAGCTTCCCAGTGATCACACCGATGGAACCGGTGATGGTTCCCGGGTTGGCGACGATCGCGTCGGCGCCCATCGCGACATAGTAGCCGCCCGAGGCGGCGACGGCGCCCATCGACGCCACCACCGGCTTACCGCGCTTGCGGGCCCGCGTCACCTCGCGCCAGATCGTCTCCGACGCGGTGACCGACCCGCCCGGGCTGTCCACCCGCAACACGATCGCGGCCACCGAATCGTCGGCGGCGGCCTCCCGGACGGCCGCGGCGATGGTGTCGGCGCCGGCCGCCGACTGGCCGACGGGCAGCAATTGCGGCCCCCCACGGCCGTTCACGATCGCGCCGTGGACGGTGATCACGGCGAACGCCGGTCGGGGGCGGTGGCCGGGAACCGGCGGCACGGACAGGGCGAGCCGCGGCCGCGCAGCGCCGGCGTAGCGCGTGAGGTATAGCCGAGGCGGCCCCGTCTCTTCGGAATAATCCTCCACCCCAACGAGTTCCGCGATCCGCGCGTACGCCTCGTCCCGGAATCCGACCCGGTCGATCAGGCTCGCGGCGACGGCGTCGTCGCGCATGAGCGGCGCGCGGTCGGCCAGCTCGTCGAGTGCGCCGGGGTCGATCTTGCGCGACTCGGAGACCGCCGCCCACACCTGCTCCTGCACGCTTTCGATCATCCGGGTGACGGCTTCGCGGTGGGGCTCGGTGAAGCCGTGCTCGGTGAAAAGGTTTACCGCCGACTTGTATTCACCGCGTGCGACGAAATCCGGCTCTATGCCCGCCTTGTCGAGCGCGTCGCGCAGGAACGTCGCATTGCTGGCCAACCCGATCAGCCCGACCGTTCCGGCGGGCTGCATCCACACCTCGCGGAATGCCGAGGCCAGGTAGTAGGACATGGTGCCCGGATAGGTCTCGGCCCAGGCCAGCGACGGCTTGACGGCGCTGAACGCCTCGATGGCCTCGCGCAGCTCTTGCACGCCCGCCGGCGGCGACGCGGCCAGCTGCACGCGGGCGATCATCCCCGCAATCCGCGGATCCTCCGCGGCGCGGTGGATCGCGCCGACGACGTAGCGCAGTGCCATCGGGCGACCGCCCGTGATGATCGCCAGCGGGTCGAAACCCGTCGTCTCCGGGGGCACCGAGCGCAGGTCGAACTCGAGCACGCAGCCGTTGGGCACGCCCCGGTGGCGGGCGGTGTCGACCCGGCTCGCCGCGGCGCGCAGCTCAGAGACGCCGGGGATCGAGGGGAGGAAGGCGAACATATCCGCAGCCTACCCAGACCCGTAGGGTGGCCAGGTGAGGTATTCGATCGCCATTCCCCAATTGGACTATGACAGCTTCGACGCCGCCGGGCTTCGTTCCTTCCTCAGCCGGGCCGAGGAGCTCGGGTTCGAGGGCGGCTGGGTGCTCGAGCAGACCATCGGAGAAGCGCCGCTGCTGGCGCCACTGGAGCTGCTGGCGTGGTGCGCGGCCGGCACCGAGCGACTCCGCCTCGGCGTCGCCGTCCTGGTGACGTCCCTGCACGAGCCGCTGCAGCTGGCCCAGTCCATTACCGCCGTCGACCGGTTGAGCCACGGCCGACTCGACGTCGGCGTGGCACCCGGCGGTGGCGGCCGCCAGTTCGCCGCGTTCGGGGTGGACAAGGACCACTTCATCTCGTACTTCACCGAGGGCCTCGAGCTGATGAAAGCCGCGTGGTCGGACGAGCCCAGGGTCACCTTCCACGGCCGGTTCCGCGACGTCGACGGCCTGCCTTCCAACCCGAAGCCGGTGCAGCGGCCGCACCCGCCGATCTGGTTCGGCGGCCTCGCCCCGAAGGCGTTAGCCAGGGCCGTGCGCCTCGGCGACTCGTTCCTGGGAGCGGGCTCGTCGACGACGGAGCACTTCGCGGGGGCGGTCACCATCGTCCGCCGCGAGCTCGACGAACAACGGAAAGACCCGGCGCACTTCACTATCGGCAAAAGGGTTTACCTGATGGTCGACGACGACGCGGCCCGCGCCCGGGAGCGCGTGGTGGAAGGGCTGCACCGCATCTACGCCGACGCGATCCCCGGCGTCGAGGCGGTGCCGGTCTCCGGCACGCCGGGCGACGTCGCCCGCGGGCTGCGCGAGGTCATCGACGCGGGGGCCGAGTACCTGCTGCTCAATCCCGTCGGGGTGGACGTGGCGGAGAACCGCGACCAGATGGAACGCCTTGCCGCGGAAGTCATTCCGCAGCTGAGCTGACTACAGCTCGGTGACCGACCCGCCCGCCGCGGTGATCTTCTCGCGCGCGCTGCCGCTGAACTTGTGCGCCGACAGGTCGACCTTCACGCTCAGCTTGCCGTCGCCGAGAACCTTGACCAGCGAGTTCTTGCGGACCGCGCCCTTGGCCACCAGTTCGTCGACGCCGACCGAACCGCCCTCGGGGAACAGCCGGTTGATGTCACCGACGTTGACGACCGCGTACTCGGTGCGGAACCGGTTGCGGAAGCCCTTGAGTTTGGGCAGCCGCATGTGGATCGGCATCTGCCCACCCTCGAAGGTGGCCGGCACGTTCTTGCGGGCCTTGGTTCCCTTGGTACCGCGGCCGGCCGACTTACCCTTCGAGCCCTCACCGCGACCGACGCGGGTGCGAGCCGTCTTGGATCCGGGAGCGGGCTTGAGGTCGTGCAGCTTGATGGTCATTTGGTGTCACCTCCGGCGCCCGTCTCGGCGGGCTCCACCTCGACGAGGTGGTTCACCACCGCGATCAGGCCGCGAGTCTGTGCGTTGTCTTCACGGATCACCGAGTGGCGGATCCGCCGCAAGCCCAGGGTGCGCAGGCTCTCGCGCTGCTTCCAGCGCGCCCCGATGGTGCTGCGCACCTGGGTGATCTTGAGCTGACTCATTGTGCAGTCGCCTCTCTTGCCGCCGCGGCACTGGCCAGCGCATCACTTTCGCGGCGCGCCTTCAGCATCCCGGCCGGCGCCACGTCCTCGATGGGCAGGCCGCGGCGCGCGGCCACCTCCTCGGGACGCTGCAGCATCTTCAGCGCGGCCACCGTCGCGTGAACCACGTTGATCGCGTTGTCACTACCCAGCGACTTGGCCAGGATGTCGTGCACGCCCGCGCATTCCAGCACCGCGCGCACAGCGCCCCCGGCGATCACACCGGTACCCGGGCTGGCCGGGCGCAACAGCACCACACCGGCGGCCGCCTCCCCCTGCACGGGATGCGTGATGGTGCCGCGGATCAACGGCACGCGGAAGAAGCCCTTGCGCGCCTCCTCGACACCCTTGGCGATCGCGGCGGGCACCTCCTTGGCCTTGCCGTAACCGACCCCGACCATGCCGTTGCCGTCACCGACGATGACCAGCGCGGTGAAGCTGAAGCGCCGACCACCCTTGACCACCTTGGAGACACGGTTGATGGCGACGACGCGCTCGAGGTAGTTGCTCTTGTCGCCGTCCCGATCGCGGCCACCACGGCCGCCGCCGTCGCGCCGACCCCGGCCGTCGCGGTCGCCGCGCGAGTCGCGGCTGTCTTGGGCGCCTCCCGGCTGTTCCGCCATTATGCGGTCCTTCCGTTCATCAGGCTGTTGTTGTTCATCAGAATCGCAATCCGTTCTCGCGCGCGGCATCGGCCAGCGCGGCGATCCGTCCGCCGTAGGTGTATCCGCCGCGGTCGAACACGACGCTGTCGATGCCGGCGGCCTTGGCGCGCTCGGCGATCAACTGTCCGACCCGCACGCTGCGGGCTTTCTTGTCTCCGTCCAAGCCGCGCACATCGGTCTCGATCGACGAGGCGGCCGCCACCGTGGTGCCGTCCTGGTCGTTGACGAGCTGCACGTGGATGTGCCGCGACGACCGGTTGACCACCAGCCGCGGACGCTGCGGTGTGCCCGCGACCTTCTTGCGCAGCCGCGCGTGCCTGCGCAGCCGGGAAACGCGCCGAGTCGCGGACACGTTCTGCCCAACCGGCTTTCGCGCGGCGGTGTCAGCTTTTGATTGCGCCATGACTACTTACCTGTCTTTCCGACCTTGCGGCGGATCTGCTCGCCCTCGTAGCGCACGCCCTTGCCCTTGTACGGGTCCGGGCGGCGCAGGCGACGGATGTTCGCCGAAATCTGGCCGACCTTCTGCTTGTCGATCCCCGACACCGTGAACTTCGTCGGTGACTGGACCGCGAATGTGATGCCCTCGGGCGCCTCGATCACGACGGGGTGGCTGTACCCGAGTGCGAACTCCAGGTTGGAGCCTTTGAGCTGCACCCGGTAGCCGACCCCGAAGATCTCCATCTTGGTCTCGTAACCCTGCGTCACGCCGGTGACCAGATTGGACACCAGGGTGCGCGACAGCCCGTGCAGCGAGCGGTTCTCCCGCTCGTCGTTCGGGCGGGTGACCACGATGGCGCCGTCGTCGTTGCGCGACACGGCGATCGGCTCGGCGACGGTCAGGTCCAGGGCGCCCTTGGGGCCCTTCACCGAGACCTTCTGGCCATCGATCGTGACGTCGACACCGGCGGGCACCGGAACCGGCTGCTTACCAATACGCGACATAGTCTTTCGCTACCTCTCCGCCTCTACCACACGTATGCGAGGACTTCGCCGCCCACGCCCTGTCTGGCCGCCTGGCGATCGGTCAGCAGACCCGAGGAGGTCGAGATGATCGCCACGCCCAGGCCGCCGAGCACCCGCGGCAGGTTGGTGGATTTCGCGTACACCCGCAGGCCGGGCTTGGAGACGCGGCGCAAACCCGCGATGCTGCGCTCCCGGCTCGGGCCGTACTTGAGCTGGACGATCAGCGACTTGCCCACCCGAGCGTCTTCGGTCCGGAAATCGCTGATGTATCCCTCGTTCTTGAGGATCTCGGCGATGTTGGCCTTGATCTTGGAGTGCGGCAACGTCACCTCGTCGTGGTACGCCGAATTGGCGTTGCGCAGACGCGTCAAAAAGTCTGCGATCGGGTCCGTCATGGTCATGACAGCCGTGTCACCTTCCTCGCGGGGGTTCCCGTCCCGGGCCTACCGCGCAACTGTTCTGGGCTTGTTACCAACTGCTCTTCTGCACGCCCGGCAGCTCGCCGGCGTGCGCCATCTCGCGCAGGCAGATCCTGCACAACCCGAATTTGCGGAACACCGCGCGCGGGCGTCCGCACCTGTTGCAGCGCGTGTAGCCGCGCACCGCGAACTTCGGCTTGCGTGCGGCCTTGTTGACCAGTGCCTTCTTCGCCATCGCTCAGTTCTCCTTGAACGGAAAGCCGAGGGCCCGCAACAGCGCTCGCCCCTCGTCGTCGGTCGTCGCCGAGGTGACGACGTTGATGTCCATGCCGCGGACCCGGTCAATCTTGTCCACGTCGATCTCGTGGAACACCGACTGCTCGGCCAGCCCAAATGTGTAGTTGCCGACGCCGTCGAACTGCTTCGGCGACAGGCCGCGGAAGTCACGGATACGCGGCAGCGCAATGGATGTCAGGCGGTCGAGAAACTCCCACATCCGGTCTCCGCGCAGGGTCACGCGGGCGCCGATCGGCATACCCTCGCGCAACTTGAACTGCGCGATGGACTTACGCGCCCGGCGGATCTCGGGACGCTGGCCTGTGATCAGCGCCAGATCGTTGACGGCGCCGTTGATCAGCTTCGCGTCCCGGGCCGCCTCGCCGACACCCATGTTGACGACGACCTTGGTCACGGTCGGGATCTGCATGACGTTGGCGTAGTTGAACTGCTTGTGCAACGCATCGCGAATCTCGCTGCGGTAGCGCTCCTTCAGCCGGGGCTGAACTTTCTCTGCAGTAGTCATCAGATGTCCTTGCCGTTGCGCTTGGAGACGCGGACTCGCTTGCCGGTTTCCTCGTCGACGCGGTACCCCACGCGGGTGGGCTTGCCGTCCGAGTCGACCACCATCACGTTCGAGACGTGGATCGGGGCTTCCTGGGTGACGATTCCGCCCGACTGGGCTCCGCGCTGGTTGGCGGAAATTGCGGTGTGCTTCTTGATCCGGTTGACGCCCTCGACCAGCACCCGATTACGCTCCGGGTAGGCCTGCAGGACCTTGCCTTTGGCGCCCTTGTCCTTGCCGGCGATGACGAGGACGGTGTCGCCCTTATGCACCTTCATCTACAGCACCTCCGGGGCCAGCGAGATGATCTTCATGAACCGCTTCTCGCGCAGCTCGCGGCCGACCGGGCCGAAGATGCGCGTGCCGCGCGGATCGTTGTCGGGCTTGATGATCACCGCGGCGTTCTCGTCGAACTTGATGTAGCTGCCGTCGGGACGCCTGCGCTCTTTGACGGTGCGCACCACGACGGCCTTGACGACGTCCCCCCGCTTGACGTTGCCGCCCGGGATGGCGTCCTTGACGGTGGCGACAATCACGTCACCGATCCCGGCATAGCGTCGCGACGAACCGCCGAGCACCCGGATGCATAAGATCTCCTTGGCGCCGGTGTTGTCGGCGACCTTCAACCGCGATTCCTGCTGAATCACTCGATCTCCTGAACTGGTTGCGTGTGCACGGCAGGAGGAAACCACCGAACCTGACGTGCGCGGTCTTGTAAAGCAGTAGTCACCGAAGGGCACGCGGGGCCGACAACGTTTGCACGCACCGGCCGAGGTCTGCCCAAGGCAACCCCTAGAGTCTAGGGGACGAGCAGCTCAGAGCCAAATCTCTCGATGTCGCCGAGGTGATGGACGCCTTCGTGCATCGCCTGGCGCACGAGCCAACGCGCCGTCCGGCGCTCACCGGGCAACCGGGATCCTATGCGGTCCCAATCGCCTTCCCGCATCCGCGCCACTTCGTCGCGGAATCCCGCCACGGCCGCCGCCGTCTCGTCGATCGTGGCGGCGATGTCGCACTGGTTGTATCGGAAACGACGGGCCCGCAGATCGTTGAACAGCGGCTCGAAGGCGGGCTGGTCCTCCGTGCGGACGCGGTGCAGCCGGATGGTGAAGCCGACGTAGACGTCGCGCAGGTGGCACACGTACTCGGCGACCGACCACACGTCGGCTTCGGGCCGCTTTCGCCGAGCCCCGGGCGGGATGGCATGCACGGCCTCCCGGAGGGCGACGGGCAGGCCGCCGATGATGTTGACCGCCTCGTCGATTTCCGTCTCCGAAAAGGCCATCGCGCAGGGCTCGCACACGTAATCCTCGGCGGCCAGCGGCGGTAACGAAGCCGACATGTGGACATTTTCGCCCAGCGGGCTCGCCTAGAACGGCGGGGGTTCGCCGTCGCCGGTGGCGTCGTCCGGTCCCCGCGCCGCCGAGGCGCCCAGGCGGGTTTGGCGGTTGTGTCGGCGTTCGGTGGTGATGCGCGCGGCGTGGTGTTGGGTGCGGGTGCGGGTGGAATCCGGGCACGGTGGCCGCCGTTAGAGCCTAAAATTATCTAGCTCACCGCGGCGCCAGGATCTTTTCACCGATTTACCAGCATCGTTAGACTCGGTGCATGCCAGCCGAATCTTCCGCGGGCCGCACCCAGCTGAAGGTACTCGCCGCTGGCCTGCACAAGCTTGGATTGATGTGCGGCAAGGTCAGCGCCGAGTTGGGCTCTGAAGTCACGCTGCCGTCGGTGACCACGTCAGAGTGGGCATCGTCAGCGGCCACCGTCGGTAGGGCCGCCGCGGCGTCGGCCGCCGACGCATCCTCGATGGGGCACCGGATCGGTGCCCGCGGCGCCGACTACGCCAAGGCTGCAACGGTGTACGTCGATACAGAGGAGGGCAACGCCGCGCGGTTCCGCGGACTGACGCGCTGATGGTCGGCACCGGCTGGCCAACACTTTCGGAGTTGCGCGCCACCGACTTCGGCTACTTCACGGTGCTCGCAAACTATCTGCGCACAATCGGACCCAAAGCCGAAAGCGCCCTAGAGCAGCTGGCCGATGCTGTCAAATACCCGGGCGGGGTCGAATGGCGAGGCGCTGCCGGTGACGCGGCGATCGGGCAGGCGGCGACGGACCTCCTGCGTGCCAGGCCAGTACTAGGGTCCTGGCACGACGTGGCAACCGCCGCCCCACACTGGCAGCAGATCCTGGAAGCTGGCAAGCATCTGGCGCTCGACGCGGTTGGCGACGCGGAGCGCGACGGGTTTAGCGTGGGCGACGACTACAGCGTGGCCGACACAAGGGAATGCACCACCGAAGCCGAATACGAGGCCCGTCTGCGGGTAGCGAGGGCGCATTTCAGCTTCATCCGGCACAGAGTCAGCACCCTGGTTGCCAACGAACGTGACATCAACACCAATCTTGCGGCCATGACCGCCGAGTGGGGGCAGCTCACGTTTTCGGAGCACGGCGGTGGTGTGCGAGCGGTCGATTTTAAGCAGGGCGGTGGCCCGGCTGACGAGTTACCGTACCCGGTCAACAATGTCATCGCCGAAGCGACGGACCTCGACGGCAACCGAATCATTCTCCGGCGCGGGTACTACGACGCGACAGCCAAGAGAGGCTGGGGCTGGGACAAGGCGTACTGGAAACACGGCGTTGTCAATCCGAACGTGTTCAAAGATTTGATCTCTCATAGCCGGCCAATACATCTACCGGACGGCACACTTCGCTATGACGTGACCATCAACCGCACCCACTGCACGAGCGGCCTGCTGGGAATCACGAGCTGCGAGGATACTGGGGAGAGCTTGACGATGAGGATCGTGGTCGATCCCAACGAGGGGCGTGCTGGCGTGCCTGATGGCCGACAGAAAGGAGTGATCACAATGTTTCCGTTGGAGGGTGGCAGCGGAGTGATCAAACTGGGGAACGACTGGACCTGGACTCCGCCTTGGGTGAACACGAATGTGCCCATCAACTAACGCGGACGCCGAGCAACGCAAATTCGCACGTGAGGTGCTGCGCAAATTGTTGCGGCGTATCGCAGACGAGAACAGCGAAGGAAGTCAGCCCATTCTCGTCTCACACGCCTGGACCGACGGGCCGATGATGTATCTGGTCTACGCCGCCCCGCCATCTGACATTACGCGGGGGCTCGTACGCGACACCAGAGAGTCGATTATTGATCCTGGCCCATGGCCGGACGTGGCGGAAGCGGTCCGCTACTACTATCTCCTCGACCTCGACGAGCGGCAGCCATGGGGTTCGTTTCGCCAGCCAGGCGAACCGAGCTCCATTTTGTGGGACGGCTTTCCGCTCGAAGAGGGTTTGCCCGAGCGCCTGTCGGACATTCCAGAGACCTATCGGCACATGCCGGGACCGATGAGATCACCGTTGAAGAGTGAGCGACACGCGGTGAACGAGCCTCGCCGATATGCAGACCCTTCTTGAACTCGCCCACAATGCCAGGAGGAAACCTTTGATCGAGGGCTCTCTATAGCTAGAAGGGCGGGGGTTCGCCGTCGCCGGTGGCGTCGTCCGGTCCCCGCGCCGCCGAGGCGCCCAGGCGGGTTTGGCGGTTGTGTCGGCGTTCGGTGGTGATGCGCGCGGCGTGGTGTTGGGCGCGGGTGCGGGTGGGCATCATGGCGGTGCGTGGGGCGCAGTAGTCGTCGGGCGGGGTTTCGAGGGTGGGCATGCCGCCCACGGCATGGCACAGGCTGGGGAACAGCAGGGCGCTGCCGGGGGTGGTGACGGAGGTCTGGCCGGCCGGAGAGGTCAGGATCACGGTGCCGTCGGGTAGTTGCTGGTCGGTCCAGCCCCAGAAGGTTTTGACCAGGTGGTGGGTGCGGCACAGGCATTTGAGGTTTGTGAGACATCGTGAATCTATCCCCTGTGCTGGCGTGGAAAGTCTTGGTGAGATGATCGACTCCTGGTTGGAATGCGCACACAGTTCGTGCGGTGGCAGTCCGGACGTTGTCCCGGGTCTCGTAGAACTTGAGGTGGCGGTCCCCCGCTCGAGACCTGCCGTGTGGTAGGTGTCGGGCGTCCGCCAAGACACACCAACAGCAAGGGGACCAGCCGTGAAGAAGAGTAGCCAGATCCAGTCCGTGGACGCGACCGCCATCCCGCAGTGCGTCAGTGTGGCGTTGGCGGAGATCGCCGAGAACATGCACGAGGGGCTTTCGGCCCTGGCCGTGGGTGCGGGCCTGCAGGTGATGGCGGCGTTGATGGAGGCCGACGTGAGCGCGTTGGCCGGGCCGAAGGGTAAGCATGATGCGACGCGGACGGCGGTGCGGCACGGCCGTGAGCGCGGGTCGGTGACCCTGGGCGGGCAGCGGGTGGCGATCACCCGCCCTCGGGTGCGGGCGGCCGGCGGGTCCGGTGAGCTGCCGATCGTGTCGTATGAGCTGTTCAGCTCGACTGAGATTCTAGGCAAGATGGCGATGGAGAAGATGCTGGCCGGGCTCTCGACCCGCCGCTACCCGGTCGGGCTCGAGCCGGTCGGTCACCAGGTGGATCAATCCTGCTCTGCGACAAGCAAGTCAGCGGTCTCGCGCAAGTTTGTGGCGATGACCGAAACCGGTCTGGCCGAGCTGTTGTCGCGGGATCTGCCCGGGCTGGACCTGGTGGCGTTGATGATCGACGGGGTGCACTTCGCCGAGTCGTGCTGTGTCGTGGCGCTCGGTATCGGCATAGACGGGGTCAAGCACCCGCTGGCGCTGGTGGAGGGCTCGACCGAGAACGCGACCTTGGTCACCGGCCTGCTGGTCGATCTGCGTGAGCGGGGCCTGGACGTCACCCGCCCGATGCTGGTGTGCCTGGACGGGTCCAAGGCGCTGCGCAAGGCCGTCCTCGACGTGCTGGAGCGCCCAGTGATCCAACGCTGCCAACTGCACAAGGTTCGGAACGTGAAAGATCGCCTGCCGCAACGCCTTCGGTTCACTGTCGGCCGGAAGATGACCGACGCCTACCATGCCGGATCGGCGCTGGAGGCCGAGGCCGCGTTGCTGGCCCTGGCCACCGAACTCGACCGCATCCACCCCGGGGCGGCGGCCAGCCTGCGTGAGGGCCTCGACGAGACGCTCACCGTGCTGCGACTGGGCGTGCCACCCACCTTGGCCCGCACGCTGCGCTCGACCAACTGCATCGAGTCGATGATCTCCGTCTGCCGCGAACACGCCGGCAACGTCAAACGCTGGCAGGACGGGCAGATGGCGCTGCGCTGGTGTGCCGCCGGGATGGTCGAGGCCGGCAAGCAGTTCCGCCGTGTGAACGGTCACCTGCACCTACCGACGCTCCGCTCAGCTCTCGAGCGCCAGACCGCCGAACCTGTCGGACCCGTCGTGCACAATGACGAGGTGAGCGCAGCCTGATGCTCACCGGACCGCCACCGAAGTTCCACGGAACCTGGGACATCCTCGGCAGTCCGCTGCGCAGCGCCTCTCATAACAAGATGTCCGTGAAAGTTGGCGGGTGCCTCAGTTAGGTCAGTGCCTCAGTTAAGGTTAGGAACGCCCGCGAAAATGGGTGATTCAGGGGGGAGTGCGGCATCGTGGGCTACTTAGGCGGCATAGCAGGTGGCGGATACACGCCCCGGAGGATCCAGGGCAACCAATCGACGCCAAACTCGATTTCGTCGCTGGCGTCATAGTCTGGGCTGGGATCGAGTGGCGTATTCTGCGACCTGTCGCCGAGGGAAGTCAGAGGCGACGCTTCCGCTCCGTGTCCGGCAGTGCCGGTTGGTTGCTGTGGCTGACCATAAACGGCCACCACGACGGTGCGGTCCGGGCTGTTTTCCGACCACACGCCGATCTGGGTGTTGGCGCAGTCGGACATAATGGCGAAATAGTTTGGTTTGTAATACCATTGGTTTATCAGCTCAACGCCGCTGATCGCCAAGGCTGGATTGATCGCTACTGTTTCGGCCACCTTGCCGTGAAATCCCGCAGCATTGGCCCGCACCTGCGGGGTGGACCCGTCTGAGCCGATGTCGCCGTCTAGGTCTCGATTGTTCAAGACGTCGTTGGTGTGCCGCTGGGCGGCGAGTTGCAGTTGCGGATTTATCTTAATGTCGTTGGTGCAACCTGCCTGATGCTGCATCGTGTAGACGTTGGCGACCACACCGTCGTTCAGTCGCTTGTTGTTCGGTATGAGCGTGTTGTCGTCACCATCCGCATGTGTGACGGGGATGCCCAGCAGGCTACCCGCCGCGGCAATACCGATGGCAGATAAGGTCAGCGGCAGTAGGTGCATTGCGTTTCTCCGGTCAGAAGGGCGTGATGGACAATTTGCAAGTGACTGGTGGGCTGATTCGTGAGTTCGTCATTGCCTGCAGGTATTGACGCCAGTCCCGGTAGCCGCCGTGGCGCGCTAGGAGCCCGTTGGTGTCGTCTGTAAAGGATTGGGCCGCCCTTCGTCGAACGCCTCGGTGGACAATGTGCGCGACCAAACGGTTTCGTAGCCTCAAGAATTAGGCCATCTGGCTGGTGCCTGATAGGGCGAGGGTGTGCTGAGACGAGAAAGCAGCGGTGCAGCCCAAGGAAGGGGTGAGGATCCGGGAAGCGTAGCGGTGAAAGAGTTCTCAGCGGAAAGGGCTCAAGACTGTCGACTCGTGGTGGTGGCTGCAACCGGGGAGGCCCTTCCCCGGCCGGCGGATTGCGCAGCGACATTGAAGCGCAACGATTTAGATTAGATGAGGAGCAGAGCAGCAGAGCGCAGGCAGGTGGGCGTTGGCGATGAGCGTACCGCCGGTCGCCCGGAGCGGATTCGTTGCGGCGAAGAGCGGCCCAACCGTCCTGTCGTGTGCTTTCGCGTTTCGCCGCAAGCCTTTGGCGCGGGCCCCTCTGCATATTCTCGTCGATGAGAGCCTCAGGGGCAGGCGGTTGAGGTTGGAAACGTATATAGCCGAACCCTTTTCGGCGATTAAGCACGACCGGTTGATGGCAGTGGTCGCCGAATTGGTGCTGGCGTTTTTCTCCGGCAAGCGGACCAACCACGAGCGCAGTTTCGGGCTCTCTGCGTCCGCTCACCGGAGGACCGACCACTGCGGGTTGATGAGCCGCAGCAGCCGCAATCGAAGGGTGATCGCGCAGGCCGTCGACAAGCCGCGGCGGGGTAAACCGAGTACCGGCGGCGAACTGCGTCGGTAACCTGTGCGAGGCAGAACCGCATGGACGGGTTGCGGTGGCGAGAACTGGACTAGCCACCATCTGACCACGGACATCAGGGGACAGGCAGCCGACCGGGATACCGTCGAAGCTTAGGCCGTGGGCGCTACCGTCAGTGATCATTGGCTCCTCCAGTTCCCGACCAGACTCATTGTCAGCCGCCGCCGGGTGGTGGCCGGTATCCAGCTGCCGAGTTGCGCAACTGCCAGATCAGCGCGGGACAGAGTTCGTTGACCGCCTGACTGATCAGATACGAGGCCTGGTACTCGTCGGAAGTGTCAAAGTCAGCTTTCACGTCGCCCACGAGCTGTGCATAGCTCCGCCCATGCAACACCTTGCCGCAGACACCGTGTCCATAGCTCAACGCGTCGTCAGCGTCGGCGAAGTTGTAGCCGGGCCGCACCGTGACGTTGACCAGATAGGCCACCGCGTCGGCATGTGCGCTGGGAGGCGTGAGTGCCATGGTGCCAAAAGCGCATACGCCCGCGCAGGCCCAAACCGGGCCCACGAGCAGTCTGCTCTTAACGCTGAGGAGTAAGGATCGGCGCAGCATCTTCGTGGCCTCAAACGGGGTCGAACCCAGCGATCAGCCAACGACCGTGGACCCTGTCAAGGGTGACCCGAACTGTCGAGGCCGTGTTGGTGGGTGCGTCCTGGCCGATGATGATGGTCTGGTTCACGAATAACAGCACAACAGCGTGGGTATCAGTCGCCTCGATCGATGCGGCGGCCGGGACGGTGGCCACCGCAGAGATCTGCTTCTGTTTTGACCCCGGGATCACCACGTCGTGGGTCAGTGATGTGTAGGCGTTTAGGAAGGTCCCGGTGAGTCGCCCTCGGGCGGCTTCTAGATCCTTGTCCACAGTGTCGGGCCGGTAGGATAGCAGCGCAACGGTGCCATCGGTAGCAGCCTGCACGGATTCCGCGCTGGCTGCGCGAGAACTGTGGAGCAAACCGTCCTGCCACTTCAAAAAGCCCGCGCCTGCGGCGAGCAACAGCGCCAGCCCGGGCAGTACCCCGTAGGCGATCGCTTGTCTCCAGCGAACGCGGGACGCCGCGCTTGTGGCCCCTTGTCGGAGTTCTGGCCCCTCGTCCTCTGTGGAAGCGTCGTTGTCCTCGCGCCCTACAGCCTCTGTTTGCGCCGGTTCAGCAGGTGTGTCGTCCACCGCGTCGGTATCGGTGGTGCGCTTGGTGCGCCAGAACTTCGGCCACCTCATGGTACGAACTCGACGTTAGACATTTTGACCTGATCGCCAAGCTTCTGCACGAAGATGCGCATCCGCCATCTCCGCGGAATTTGCTCGGGTGCACCGAGGTTCGACACCTTCACGGTCATGGCGACCAGAACCTGGGCTGCATCACCCGACGCTGATTCCAGCCCAGCCTCGTCAACCGTGCCGACTGTCGTCGCCCTGACTTGTTTGGCCGTATCGACGAATGGCTGTGACCGCTTGGCAAAGTCGTCGTGGAATTGCCCCGTCGCGCCATCGAGAATGCGCTGCACGTCGGCCTCGGCGTGCTCCCAATCGATCGTCGTCAGATTCAGCGCGCTCTGCTTCGCGGCCTGCAGAAATCGGCTCCGCTGGATTTGCGATTGGTGGGCTTGGTGGACGCGAAACGCCCACCACCCTACCAACGCGCCCAGGGCGACGATAACGACCAGTCCGAACAGCAGGGCGTGCCGCAGCACCGACGCGGATTTTTTAGGCCGCCGTTCAAGCGCCTCGTTCTCATCGCCCGCCCCCGTTTGGAGGGTGTCAAGTGAGTCCGGCTCGAGGGTGTTGTCTTCAGCCTCGGGATCGTCGTCGCCGAGAGACAGTTCGGAATCAGTCGCTAGCCGCATGTCGTTCTCCGTCCGCGGCTGTTAATCGACGAAGCCGCTGGGTGCCTGCCGCCTGGGCAAGCCGGTGCGGTCACGTCCCCGGCGGGACCAGCATTGCTTGCCATGTCTTCTCCTTCGGTGTGGATTGCGTCAGGTCTGATTGTGTGTATTGCTGCCCGTCGGATCCGATATAGGTGCCGGTGGCCGGGTCGTACTCGGCCGCCGCGATCGGCGGCGGCGCCGGGCCGGGCGGACCGACTGCCGCCGGCGGTGATCCAGCTGGCAGCTGCGGGATGTCTTGACCGGACAGGGTGGCATTGGGGTCGCCTTTCCAGTTGTAGCCGTCGTTGAGCGGCACATACTCCTCGTCGCTTTCACACATCTTCACGGTGGGCGCGCGCTTGCCAGGCCGGGTTTCGCACGGAAGGTTACGGACACCCCGCACGTCGATCGGTGAGTCCTGAGGCACCCTGCAATACAACCCGGGGGGTGGGGGTGGGGAGTCCTCGAAGGTGGGGATCCGCTGCTGCTGGGCTGGTAGATATCCGGTGGCGCACGGCGGCGGCAGGTTGAGGTTGAGGTTGGTGTGGATGAAAAAGCCCAAGTAATCCTGCTTGGTGTCCGCGTTGGCCGCGATGGCCATTTGGTGGTTGGCGACCATCTGCGGCAACGCCACCAGGGACTGCTCGATGCCGTCGTGGTAGGTGAGTCCGACCTGGGCGACGCTGACCAGATTGGCCAGCAGGACCGGCAGAGTCGGTTGCAGCCGCTCAACCAGTCGACGAGCTTCCCCAAGCGCTGGGCCGCCGTTGTCCACCATGCCGGCGACAGCCTGGTCGTGGGTCTGCAACTCGCTGGTCACGGTGGCCAGGCGCGACGCCCACGCTTGGATCGCGTCGGCGGTATGGGTTTGCGAGTCGAGCACCGGCTGCGATCGGTCGATCAGCGCGACCAGCGGGTCGAGGTTCTTGCGCGCCTCGATCGCCAGATCGGATGAGCCCTTGACCAGCCGCGACAATTCGGGGCCGAGGCCTCCCACGGCGGTGTACGACTCGTCGATGACGGTCTTCAGGTTGTCGCGTGGTATTGCCCGCAGAGCGGTGTTGACCGCCGTGACCAGCGCATTGATGTCGGGCGGCACCGAGGTATCGGCCAGCGGAATGACGTCACCGTCCTTCAGCGGTGGTGAGGTGCCGTTACGCGGCAGCAGCTCGACGTATTGTTCGCCGATCGCGGTTTGGCTGTGCACCTCGGCTTTGAGCTCCGAGGGGATGTGGATGTCCGATTTCAATGACAGCACGGCTTCGACACCGGTGTCGGTCAGGTGCACGGATTGCACCCGGCCTACTTCGGTGCCGCGATAGGTGACGTTGCCCCAGCTGTAAAGCCCGCCGGCTCGCGATAGTTCCATTTTCACGGTGTAGCGGCCGACGCCGAAAAGCACGGCCGGCAGTTTGGTGAAGTGCACGAACGTCGCTGGCAGCGCGACCAGTGCGATCACGCCAAGGATGGCCAGTTGGATCTTGATCCGTCTGTGAAGCATTTAGCGGCCCTGGTCCCGGTGGTAGGGAATCGTGAGCGGATTGCCTGGGTTGTGCGGGCCGCCGGCTGTGCACGGACTAGGGAATTGACCGATGGTTCGGCCCCACTGCAGTTCGAGCTCAGTCAGATTGCACTCCCACCGGGTGCCGGTGAAGAAACCGGCGTCGATGCGGCTGAGCGTGAGGTCCACGATCATCGTGAGGTTGCCGTAGTCGCCGCGCAGGAATTTTTCGAGCGTTTCGTTGGCGAACGGGTACGTGGTTAGCCAGCTGAGCCAGTGGGTCATGCTTGGACCGGCGTTGGCGAGCGACTCCAGCACCGGCCCGACTTCCTTGAGTTCCTTGATCAGATTCTGTTTCGTCTTGTTGACCGTGTCGGTCGTCAGCGCGCTGAATCTGCTGAGCTGGCCGGTCGCCTCGACAAGGTTGTCGCGTTCGTCGTTGAGCACCGCCAGCGCGTCGGGGATGGTATTGAGGGCCCGATCCAGGACGGGTTGCTGTGCGGCGAACTTTCCTACCAGGCGGTTCAGACTGTCGGTGGCCGCGATGATGTCACCGGTCTGGTCGTTGAGGTTGGCGGTGAAATTATCCAGCTGGCCGATGAGGCTCCGCAGGTCTTGCTCGCGGCCGTGAAACGCGGTGCTGAGCGCCTCGGTGATGTCCTGTGCTTGGCCCAGCCCTCCGCCGTTGAGCACCAACGCCAGCGCCGCCAGCGTCTGCTCGGTGGTCGGATAGGTACCGGCGTGTGACAACGGGATCAGCGAGCCGTCGCGCAGCCGACCCTGCGGGCGAGTGTCTGTGGGGGGCGTCAGTTCGATGTGCTGCGAACCCAGCACACTGGTTTGGCCGAGCTTGGCGGTCGCGTTGGCGGGCAGGTCAACGTCGCCGTTGAGGCACATGGTCACCAGTGCATGCCAGCCTTGGAGCTCGATTTTCGTTACCCGACCGACGGTCACATCGCCGACCCGCACCCGCGCGTTCGGTTGGAGGGTGTTGACATCGGGCATCTGCGCCCGGACCACGAACGAGCCCGGCCCGTTGCCCTGGGTGCCAGGCAGCGGCAGCGAGTTCAGTCCAGACCAGCCACATCCGGCTATCCCAGCCACGACCAAAATCCCCGCCAGGGTCATCCTCGCGAGACGCCGACCGGTGAGTCTCATGAACTAGCTCCGGAGGGCACCATGATGCCGGGCAAGCCAGCGGCGGGATCGGTGGCAATTGTCTCGGTGCCCGCTGGTGCTTCGGCCGGAGGTGCCGCACCTGTCGGCACTGATGCCGGAGACGGCGTAGCCGCTTGGGCCGGCGGCGCATCCGGGGCGGGTGGAACGTAGTCGGGTCGCAGCCAGTCCTCGCTGTAGGTGATCTCATTGGGTCTGGCCTGGGCGCCGACAAACAAGTTCTCTCCCAACGGGAGGAAGTTGTACTGGCGGTTTTTGACGATCGGCGCCAGGTACTGGGCGCAGAGCTTCGCTGCTTTCTCGCCGCCCAATCGGGAGGCGGCCTGCACCGCTCCGCAGAGGAAGGCGAGTGGATTGGCGAAGTTGGGAACGGCCAGCACCCCGGCAATTCCACCCGTGGCAGGCCGGCCCAGGTTCGCGATGTCCGCCAAACCTGTAGGACCGATGTGGAGTAGCTGCTTGATGTCGTCGAGGCTGTCGACCAGCGCCTTGGTGATTGACGCCAGTTTGTCCGACGCGGTGCCTAGTGCTTCGCGGTTGTCGGCGGCGAAGCTCTGCACATCGGCTACAACCGAATTGAGGTCTTCGACCGCGCGCCCGACCTTGCTCGGGTCGTCAGCCAGCAGCGCCGACACCGCGGCCAGGTTTCGGTTGAGCTGCTCAAGCAGTCCAGTACTGTCGTGCAGCGCCGTCACCAGCGTCGACAGGTTTTTCAATGTGGAGAATATGTCATTGCTATGGTCTCCCAGCGCGGAGACGGCCTGCGACAGCTTGATGATGGTGTCTCGGATGCTTGCGCCTTGCCCCCGCAAGTTGTCCGCGGCGGTGTTGATCAAGGCACCTAGTGTGCTCACACCACCTGGTTGTGTGGGCCGCAGCAGTTGGGTCAGTCGGTCGAGCTGCGCCCGCAGGTCATCCCACTCCACCGGCACCACGGTGCGCTCTAGTGGGATGATCGCGCCGCTGCCCATCGCGGGCCCCTCGGTGTAGGGCGGGGTCAGCTGGATGGCTCGACCCGTGACGAGCTGCGGTGACAGGATCACGGCCTTCGCGTCGGCAGGAACCTTGTACCGACGGTCAAACCAGAACGTGATCTTGGCCCGCTGCGGCTGTGGTTCGATCTTTGCGACCTTGCCCACCGGCACGCCCCTGATGCGTACATCGTCGCCGGGGAAAACGCCGGTGCTGTTGTCGAAGTAGGCGATCACCGTTGTTCGCGCGATCTGATCGTTTGGGCGCAGCTCCACAACCAGGCCGGCGACAAGCAGGACCACAAGGCTAGCCCCCGCCACGAGGCGCGGATGCATCCGCAGCCCTGCTGTCATGGTCCGCAGTCGTGTCATCACGGTTGGCCTCCGGGCGGGGGCGGCGCCTCTCCCGGTGCCGGCACGTAGATCGGCGTGGGCGTCGGCGCGGGTATGGGTATGGCCGGGGGGCCGGGCGGCGGGCCGCCGGGCGGCGGGGCCGGCGCTGGCTCCCGATAGGGGTAGCAGCCAGGACCGGGCAGCGCCGAGCCGGGCCAACCGCACTGATGGTCGCCCGGGTTTCCGGTGATCGCGTCGGGCACATTCAACCGCGGCTCGCCGCCCTGACCCGTCCGCGGGTACGGCACGGGCAATGGCGGGGTGGCGCGTTGACCCGTCTGCGGGTCGGTCAGCTGGGATGGCAGCAACGTGGCCGGGTCCAGTCCCAGGTCGGAGAATGCGGCATCGATGAACGGTTGAATAAACTGCCCCGGCGGCAGGTTCGCCACGGACACGTGTAGCCATGGCCCGCCCGCGGCCGCTTCACTCATCTGCGTGACGTATTGGTTGAAAAACGGAAGGGCTTGCTGCACACGCTCCTTGCGCTTGTCGACGATCGCCAGTACGTCGTTGAGCTTGTCCAGCGCCGGCTTGAGCTGTTGGCGGTTTTCGGCGATAAATCCCTTCAGTTGCTGCGACACTGCTGAAAGGTTGGTCCAGATTTGATCCAGGGCAGCACTTTGTGTCCGCAGTTGGGCCAGCAGCGTGGTGGTGTCCTTCACCAGGCTGACGATCTGATCGGTGCGCTTGGCCAACACGTGTGTAGATTTGGCCGCGTTGTCCAATAGGTTGCGCAGTTGGGCATCGCGGGTATCGAGGGTTTGCGCAAGCCGCGCCACCCCCTGGACCGCGTTCCGTAGATCCGGCGGGGTCGTGGAGAAGGTTTGCGCCAGGGTGGCCAGCGAGTCGGACAGTTGACCGGTGTTGAGCCCGCTGATCGTGGTGGCCAAGTCGCCGAGCGCGTCGGGCAGCTGGTAGGGCGAGACAGTCCGGTCGATCGGGATAGCGCCCTTAAGCTGGCCGCCGCCGCGGGGTGTGACGTCGAGGATCTTGCTGCCCAGCAGGGTTCTGGTTTTGATCGCAGCCTCGGTACGATCCCCCAAATAAACGTCCTTATCAATTTTGAACGTGACCAGTACGCCGGGTCCGTCCAGTTCGATGCTCGATACTTTTCCGACCGGGTAACCGGAGACCTCGACGACCGCGTTGGTCTGCAGCCCACCCGCGTCGGCGAAATAGGCAGAGAAACTGTTCCTTTGGTTGACGAACGGCAACCGTTGGTACTGAAGCCCGGCCAACACCACCCCCACGATCACTGCGGTGCCGACAGCACCGATGAGCAGGGGGCTGCGTTCAGAAAACGATTTCATTTCGGCGCGCACCGTCCCGTGCTCTGACCGGCCACCTTGACATATACGGGCTGGCCCCCTTTTCCGTTGAGCTTGAGTACCAGATCGCACAGGTAGAAGGCGAAGAAGTCACCGTAGATCCCCTCACGGGCCAGCATCCGCTCCTTGTCCGGCAAAGTGTCAAGCAGTTTGTCGAGGTAGTCGCGTTCGGCGATTGCGGCGCCCGCGACCCGGTCGGTTTCGCGGACCACCTTCTGCAACGGCTCTCGGGCCTGCGACAGCAGGTCGACGATGGAACCCGCTGCCGCGTTGGTGTAGGCCACCGCGTTGGAGATGTCGGTTTTGCGTTGGGCCAGTCGGTGGACGAGTTCCGACAGCGACGTCACCGCCTTGTCCAGCTGGTCGGTTTGGCCGCCGAGCGATCCCAGCACCACGTTGAGGTTGTCGATGACCTGCCCGATCAGCTGATCACGGTCGGCCAGCGTGTTGGTCATCACCGCCGCCTGGTCCAGAAATGAGCTGATTGTGGGTCCCTGACCCTGAAGCGCCTGGATCAGCTGCGCGCTGAGCGCGTTGACCTGCTCTGGGTTCAACGCCCGTAACAATGGCCGAAACCCACCGGTCACTGCTTCGAGATCCAGTGCGGGTTGGGTGCGGGCCAGCGGGATCGTCTGAGCGGGATTAAGCTTCTTTGTCCCCCCAGCTCCTTCCTCCAGGGCCAGGTAGCGAGCGCCGAACAGGTTCTCGTAGCGGATTACCGCCCTGGTTCCCTCGGTCAGCACGACTGAATCGTCGGAGGAAAACTCGACGTGCACCGTCGCATCGGGATTGATCGAGATGTTCTTAACCTTGCCGACCTCCACCCCCGCGATGCGAACGAGGTTGCCCTTCTTCAGACCGGACACGTTGGTGAACTGGGCGCTGTAGGTCGTACCCTTACCGACCCGGACATGCCCGTATTCCATCAGCAACCCCACCAGCACCAGCAGGCCAACCGTCATGAAAATGCCGAAGCGCCAGGCCGCGCCTCTCAGGTTGTTGCGCACGGGTCGTTCTCCTGCCTAGAGATAGTTTCGGCGGTCAAGGCTGAGGACTCGCTGGGGCTGGTGGCTGACCGGGCTGTGGCGACGCCGCGCTGGGCTGGGCCGGCGGCACTCCTGGCCACAGCGGCACCCCGCCCGGCCCGTATAGCGGTGCGCCGTACGGAGGCGCCCCGGGATACGGAATGGGGCCCGGCGCCGGGCCGGGGATGCACGGGCGGATGCTTGGCGGCTCCGGCACAGCGCGGGTCACCGGGAAGTAGTCGGCCCAGCAGGGATGGCCGATGCCGGGATTTGGGCGGACATCGACACCGGTTCCCCAACCGACGTTCATGATCAGCTTGCGTGATGGGAAGTTCTTGGTGACATCTGGCAGCGACCCGCACCCGGGCTTGCCGTCGGGTCCGCCCTTAGCCGCGACAATGGGCAGGTTGTCGGGATACATGTACGGGTCGGCGCCAAACGACAAGCCGAAATCGAAAATCAGCGACCGGCCATCGGCGCCGCCCATCGCCGAATAGCCCCCGTGGTCGAGAAACCAGGTGGCGCCCTGCATCATGCAGGTGTACTCGGGGTTGTACTTGAGCAGCAGGTTGGTCGTGGGCTCGAGAGTGTTGACCGATGCGTCGAGACTGTCCCTACTCGTGGCGAGCAGGTTGGTCCCGGCCTTGGTGAACCCGATCGCGTTGAGTAGCAAGGTATCCAGCGCGGCCGAATGGTCCACGACGGTGGTGCTGGTGGTGCTGGCGGCGTTCAGAATCGCCACGATGTCGCTTGCGGCTGGGTCGAAGGTGTCCGCGAGGCCTTTCAACGACCGCCAATCTTGGCGGAGCGTGCCGCTGCGCACATTAAGAGCCTCTAGCACTTGGTTGAGATCAGTGGTGGCCTCGCCGATCCGTGGACCTTGTCCGCGCACCCCCTCAGCCACCGCGGTCAGCACCGCGTTCAGCTTGACCGGATCGACCATCTTGAGCAGATCGACGACATTCTCAAAGACCGTGTTGACCTCGGTGGCGACGTTCCTCGAGTGCAGCACCGCGCCCGCGGCAAGCCGCTTTGGGCTGGGGTCCGGTGGGGACACCAGCTCAACGAATTTGGCGCCGAAGATGCTGGTGGCTTTGATCTCCGCTTCCGCGTTGGCCGGGATGTAGCGGATCTGATCGCGGTCGATCTGCAGCCGCAAGGCTGCCCCGTTCGCGCCGCCGTCGATCTGGCCGACCCGCCCGACCTCGACGCCACGCAGCATGACCTTGGCGTTAGGTTCCAGCACGAGGCCAGCTCGATCCGATGTCAGCATCACCGGCACGTAGGGCGTGTACTCACCAGTGAAGGCCGCAGCAGTCGCGTACACGAACACGCCGATCGCCGTGAATAGGATCAGCGTCCACCATGCGGCGTGGAGGCGGTGTTCTCCGGCCCGGTTTTTGACGCCGCTAACTCGCGACATGGAAGCCCCCCGATTGACCGTAGGCTGCCAAACTGATCATCGCGAGCCCTACTACCGCGGCCACCAGTGAGGTACGCACCGACCGGCCCACGGCTTCACCGACCCCGGCCGGGCCGCCGCTTGCGGTGTACCCGTAATAGGTGTGCACCACCATGATGACCAGAGTCATCGCAAGCGTGATGAAGAACGACCAGAGCACATTACTGGGGTAGAAAAAGGTGTTGAAGTAATGGTCATAGACACCTGAGCCCTGACCGTAGAACACTGTGGTCGTAATGCGGGAGGCGAGAAAGCACACCACGGTCGCCGAGCAGTACACCGGGATCACCGCGACCAGTGCGGCGATGACTTGGGTGGACGCCAAGTAGGTGATGCTGCGAATCCCGAGTACCTCGAGCGCGTCGATCTCCTCGTTGATCCGCATCGCCCCCAGCCGGGCGGTCGCGCCGGCACCGATCGTCGTCGCGATGGCGACGATACAGCTGCCGGGGACCATGAACCTCAGGTTGAGTATCGATCCTGCTAATCCGGTCATCGCATCGATACCGATGTTGCCGAGCTCTTGGTATGCCAATACCCCGACGAGGATGCCGTTGGCCGCGACAATGAGGCCGACGACACCGACACTCCCACCGATAATCGCAAGCGCGCCTGTACCCATCCCCATTTCCGCGAGCAGCCGCAACAATTCAGTTCGGTAGCGGACGAGAGCCTCGGGAACCGAACCGAGCACCGTGGCATAAAACCGCGTCTGCGCTCCGATCCGATTCCATTCGGCGATTAGGCTGCTAGTCGCGCGCCGCAGCCGCGGAAACTGTTTGCTCACCTGGGCGCTCAGCGCTGAATCCATGGGAGGCCTCACACCAGCATTAGCGGGATAGTGATCGCGTCCACGGTGGTGTTAATCGCAAACATCGCGACGAACGCGAACACCACCGTCTCGTTGACGGCTTTGCCGACACCGGCTGGGCCGCCGCCGACCGTGGCGCCCTTGTAGCAGGCGATCAAGCCTCCCGTGAGCCCGAATATCGTCGTCTTGAACACGGAGACCACGACGTTGCGGACACCGATCAACAAGGTCAGGTGGTCCACAAAGGCGCCGGGCGAAACGTGCTGGACGAACACAGCGAATACGAAGGTGACCGTGAGAGCCACCACAGTCACCGCTCCGGCCAACAAGAAAGACACCGTGGTCACGGCCAGCACCCGCGGCACGACTAACGTTTGGATAGGGTTGATTCCCATCACCCGCAGCGCGTCCAATTCCTCCCGAATCACCCGCGCACCCAGATCGGCGCAGATGGCGGTGGCGCCCGCGCCGGCTATCACCATTACATTGCTCACCGGCGCCATCGAGGTCACCACGGCGAACGAAGCGGCCGCCCCGCTGAAATCCGCGGCGCCGATGTCCATCAACAAAGTGTTGAGGGTGAAGATAATGAGCACCGACCACGGCAGCACTAACGCCAGGGACGGCACAATTGAAACTCGCGCCACAAACCAGCTTTGCAGTATGTACTCACGCCAGGCGAACGGAGGCCGAAACAGCGCCACCAACGTGTCCAGCGACATCGCAAAGAAACCGCCCAACGCCTGCACCAACTTAGCGGGCGCAAGAACCGGCGTCAGCGTAGCTACGCTAGACAAATCAACACGAGACCTGGTAGCAGTCAAGGCAACTCCTTTCTGCCAGATGCGGTAGCGACCTGTTCGGACCGGCGCCGGTCGCGGCAGCGCAGACGCGCCGACCTGGCATCAGATAGCGTCGGTCGGTTCTCACGGCCTGGCAGCCCCAGAAACCGAGGCTTGTCATCGCTCCTCCGGAAACAGGTGGTCGGTGTAGCCCAGATACGAGAGGGCGAGAAACAGGTAGACATCCGCCATCTCGAGGGCGCGGGCCACCGCCGGTGATGGGGCGTCGGCTTCTTCAGCTAGCAGCGCCCGACGCACGCTCAACAGGCGGTGCAGGGATTCGGGCTGGCCGTTCGTGGCCTGCTGGGGCACGGGTATGCTCATGCCTTCCCGCCGAAGGTGATCTGGGGGCGGTCAGCCGGCTCGCGGTGGTCGAAGATTCGCTTGGTCTTCAGCTGATAGCGCGGCAACGTGCCGGGGGCGAGCACCTCAACCTCAAGGTTCACCCCCAGATGGGTGTAGACATGGGCGGCTAGTCGGTGGTTGAGGAAATCGCGGTCGGCGTCGTCGAACGCCGACTCCACCTTGATGAGCATTCGGTCCATTCCCTCCCGGCGGGAGATGTGCAGCTCGTAATGGCCCGAAAAGCCAGCGATCTCGCCGATAAGGTTCTCCACGGCGGTCGGAAACACGTTGACACCGCGGATGGTGACCATGAAGTCCGTCCGGCCCAAGACGCTTCCCCGATAATGGCCCCAGGTCCAGCCGCAACCGTGCTCTGGATTGAGATCCAGACGAACCAGATCGTGTGTGCGGTACTTGATAAACGGTTGAGCCAGGCGCGTATAGCTGGTGATGACGTTTTCCCCCACGGCATCCGGGTCGCTTATTGGCTCGCCCGTGTCGGGGTCGGCGGCGTAGGCGTGACACACGTCCTCGATGAGGTGCACGCCACCAGCCCACTCCCGACACGACTGGGCGATAAACAGCGCCTCGCCGACTCCGTAGGCGTCGTAGATGCGGTCGGTTCCCCACGCCTCGGCGAGCTTGCGGCGGGTCAGTGGTATGGCGAAACCGGCCTCGCCGCCGCCGGCGAGCATCTGCACGCCCGCCTCGCGAATATCGATGCCCTCAGCCTGCGCGATATCGGCAAGGTGCAGCAGGTAGGTCGGGGTACCGCAAACGATGGTGGGGCGCAATTCCATGATCTTGCGAACCCGGTCGCGGCCGGACAGACCGCCACCGGAGATGATCGTGAGCCCGAGGTTGCGCGCACCCCAATAGAAGCTCCAGAGCCCGATCCACATCCCGAAGTCGAAGCAGAAGAACATCGAGTCCGTGCGCCGGATGCCGCAGTCCCACAGGCCATAGCAGTACTGGGAGCCCGCCTTGTGCATGTCGTAGTGGGTCATGACTTCGTTCATGAACCGACCGGTGGTTCCGCTGGTGTGAAAATACTGCTGCCAGTCACGTTGCTCGAGCGCCAAGCCACCGTAGCCGTGTCGCTCCTGGTCGACCATATAGTCACCTTTGTCGGTGAACGGCAGTCGGTGATAGTAGTCGTCCCAGGTGCGAATATCCGATGGCTCGATACCCGCGTCGTCGTACAGGCGGCGATGCAGCGGTGAGCGTTCATAGGCCAGAGCAACCAGGCGCTGAATCCGTTTGAGATGCATCTGATCAAGCACCTCGCGCGGTGCCGTTTGGGTAGCACGGTTCCAGTAGCGATCGTCCCGGGCGTTCATCGTGCCTCCCAACGCGGGCGACGTTTGGCGAGGAAGGCCGCTGCTCCCTCACGGTGGTCGCTGGTGGTCTTCAGGACACTCTGCCCCAAACGCTCGAGGCGGCGACCGGTCTCGGCATCAACATCGGTGCACGTGTTGAGGACAAGCTTGGCCATGCCGAGAGCAAGCGGCGCCAAGCTCAATAACCGGTCGGTGAGTTTGCGAGCCGCCTGGACCGCCTCCCCATCGCCCACGACTTCGGTGGCCAACCCCAACTCGAGGGCACGGTGCGACGATAAGGCGGTGCCCAGCATGACGAGTTCCTTGGCCCTCCCGAGGCCAACATGCCGGACCAGGCGGGAGCATCCACCCGAGCCCGGGATGAGGCCGACTTTCGCCTCAGGCATCACGAACCGCGATCGCTCCGTCATCACCCGAAAGTCGCACGACAACGCCAGTTCGAAGCCACCACCAGCGGCCACGCCGTCGATCGCGGCGATAACGGGAACTTCCATGGCTTCGACGGTGTCGAACACTTCGTGGATGCCGCGCGCCACGGCGCGAAATCCACGGGTGCCGATCACGGCAAGCTCCTCCATGCCAGAGACGTCTTCGCCCGCGGAGAATGCGCGGCCAGCGCCGGCAAGGATCAGCACCCGCAGATTCGGGTCGGCCGCCGCACGCTCGACTGCGTCGCGGAGCTCGTGACGCATCGGGGTATTCCAGGCGTTGAGTTTGTCGGGCCGGTTGAGTGTCAGGACCCGCACGCCGTCCGAGCCGTCCTCCTCAAGCAGGTACTCGTAGCTCACGGATTCTCCACGACAACATTGGCGGTCGCGACGACTTTTCCTGCTCCTGTACGTATTTCGACGACATCACCCGTCGGCACCACGGTGAGGACATCACCCGGTAAAACGGGTGCGCGCAGGCGGGCATCGAACCGACGCAGCGTTCCGGTGCCGAGCTGAGAGATCAGGGCGTCGATTACCAAGGTCAAAGTCAGGGGCCCGTGGGCGATCACCGAGGGCAGGCCGGCCGCACGGGCGAACTCCTCATCGACGTGAATAGGGTTGAAATCGCCGACCGCGCCGGCGTAGCGAGCGATTTGCACCCGGGTCACAGCCGGGATGCTCGCGGGCTGAAGCTCAGTCATTTGGCAGTCGCCTCGATGAAAGTGGTGCGCTGTTGCTGAACCAAGTCGCCCGAGTCGTCGCGGATTTCGGTCGCGACCACCCCAAACGTGTTGCTGCCTTTTTCGTACACGTCGTCGATGAAAACCCGGATTGTGACGGTTTCCTGCGGCTCGAACGGCCGTTGCCACTCGTATGATTGGCCCGCAAGCAATGCGCGAGACAGGTCGAGACCGAGTCGATCCACCAACAGCTGTTCGCCGGCCACAGTGGGCCCGAAGTAGAGCGTGAGCCGCGCCGTCTCACCGGCGCTCTCGGTACCAATCGCGGCCGCCACCTCAGCTAGCTTCACCGGTTCGACCCGCTGGCGAACCTCGATCAGAGTCTCGCCCTTCGTAGATAGGTTCATTGCGCTCCTTTTCTTGCTGACATCACACCTTTTCTTCTGGAATCACGCCGCCGCAGGAGGATGGCGGTGTAGGGCCTGTCACACGCCATCCATGGCCTCCCAGAACCGGATGACCCCAGGAGGCCACGAGCTCCGAAAGGTTCTGTCGACCGTGAGGTCGCCCACCTTTTCTATCGACTGTGAGGTAGAATATATCCCGAGCAGCTGTTGTCAAGATCCATTAGCATCTAGAAATCCGGTCTGCTACTCCTGCTGCCGAGATACAACACGCGACTTCAAAGGGCATGGACAGCACTCGATGTCAACAGGTACTCCGCCAAGACGACGTGGCCGTCCGCGGCTTACGGAGCCGGCACCGGAGTACCTGGAGCGACGCGAGGCAATCATTGCCGCCGCAGTTCACGCGTTCCACATCCGCGGGTATGACGCCGCCTCACTCGATGACGTCGCCGCCGAACTGGATATTCGTAAGGCCAGCCTGTACCACTACATCGATTCCAAGGCGCACCTGCTGTATCTCATCTTCGACCGGGCCATCAGTCGGGGGCTGCGGCGGCTCGAGCAGATCTCAACGCTCCCCGACCCCCGGGAAAGGCTTGCGGCCGTGATCACCCATCAGGTCGAATTGGTCGCCGAAGAGCCCAGCCTGTTCGGGGTCTTCTTCGGCAACAGGCCACGCCTGTCCTCCGAATACGAGGCCGACATGCTCGCCAAGGAGCGTCGGTACGCGCGCCACTTCATCGAGGCCGTTGATTTTGCCGCCAAAGAGGGTGTGATCGCCCGCGTGGACCCGAAGTACGGCGCGCAGGCGATCCTCGGGTTAACCAGCTGGATCTACAAGTGGTTCAGCCCCGGGATCGACGACTGGCGGGAAGTTGCACGAAACTTCGTGCGTCTAGTGCTCGGCTCGGATATCCCCGTTGATCTGAGCAAGCTGACCATCGACGCCGCCAGCACCAAATAGCGACAGCGCGTCCGCCGGGCTCCCACAACGCCGGATGGCTTGCGGGCGCCGTGCTTTCTCGGGGGGCTTGTCGGTCGCGAAAAGCGACGCTTACCGCAGTCCCCTCACGAGAAATTTAATTCGTCCGACTGGTCGGTTGACATATTTGGGCGCCTCCGGTTTGATGTCCGTATAGCGTGGATTCCCTTGACGAGGAGGCTCTTCATGACCGCTGCTGCTGTCCACGGGAAGGTTTATGCCGAGAACGACCCCGACATGCCGGAGGAGTTGCGTGCCCTTCTGATCCGGATGCTCACCCACCATCTGGAGAACACAACCAACCCGCACTACACCAACCTGCTGAATCAATTGTGGGTCAAGGGGATGACCTTGATACCGGACGAGAAGCTCAAGGTCACCTACGCCAAGCTCATGCAGCAAGAAGTCGAGCACGGCGCTATTACCGCCCGGATTCTCGAAGGCCTTGGTGTCGGCCCGGTGACCAGCGAGATCCAACAGTACTTTTTCGAGCTCCCTATCGAGACGTTCTGCGACCTCGCCTACTTCAACGGGGTGGGCGACCGGGTGGGCTGCTATATCGGCGAGACCTGGGAAGGGGTTCCGTATGAGCCGCTATTGAACGTAGCTGACCGCCTGCACAAAGACGAAGTGTTTCACGCAACCTTCGGAATGAACAACCTTCGCCGTATCTGCAGCACACCGGAGGGCTTGGCGGAGGCCAACGAGAAGGTCAAGATCTGGTGGCCGGCGGCTCTCGACATGTTCGGCCGATCGGACTCGGATTTCTCCGACGCATATGTGAAGTGGGGACTGCGCCAGGAGAACAACGAAGAGCTCCGGCGGCGGTATATCGGCGACACTCGGCCGCTCCTGGAGAAGATCGGCATCGAGGTGCCGGACGATACCGCCAACCGGAGATTCCTGTGACTGCGGCCCTGGGCTCGGCTGGCGAGCTGATCGGCGACGGGCGCGGGTCAGTGCGGACGTTGCATCCTCACCCCGCGATCACTGTTTTCGATGTTCAGCTCTCGGACTACCACGAGTACTTCCTGGTCGCGGTGGGGCAGCGTTCGATCTCCGTCACGACTTTTGACGTCAGCGACGCCACATACCCGGAACCGCAGACGTTCGTGTTCGCGAAGCCCTACGGCTGGGACGAGAACCTCGAAGGCGATGAGGGACTGCTGCAGGTATGGCAGTCGATAGGGGTCCTGCGGTGACACTGGTGGAAGAGGGCAACAAATTTCCGATGCGCAGCTTCACGGTGCGCGGGAGCCGCAACGGCAGTCGGGTGCACATCACGTGGACCGACGGCAAGCTCACCGGCGATCCTCCCACGATCGACCTCGTCCTCGTTGAGGCCGAACTCGCACTGTTCCACCCCGAGGACCGCCAATCGTGGGCGGGCTTAGCGTACGCCGGCGCAGGGTTAAGCGAGCAGCCGCTCAGCGACGCGTCCTCGGCCTATCGGCTCATCAACAACGTGCTCGACACCGTCACCGGCGTCGAGGGTGATGCGCCTCCCGAGTCAATCGATGCGCAGCCACAACTCCGGCGATGATCACACATCCGCCGGCGGTCCAGAGCCATTCGGAACCGGCTAGCAATGCCTGGCCGTGCGCAGTATCTCATGAAGGTGGCGATAGCTCGACGGCCCAGCAGGTCGCAGGGCCACGCGTCGCCCAAGATTCAAACGTCACGCAGCGCTGCGGAATACAAGCTTTGCGCGTCGAGCGGGCGCGACGCGAGGCCCGGGAGGTCATCTCGTTGCGCCTCGTCCACCCGCGCGGTTTGCTGTTGCCGGCATGGACGCCGGGAGCACATATCGACGTCATCTTGCCGTCCGGTAAAGTTCGCCAGTACTCGCTGTGCGGAGACCCAACAGACCGTGGCGCGTATACCGTCGCGGTGCTGCGAGAGCCGGCGGGCCGCGGCGGATCCATCGAAATCCATGATCCCGCGCTGGTGGGACGGGACGTTGGTGTCAGCCAGCCGCGGAATCACTTCCCGCTGGTGGAAGCGGAAAGATATCTGTTCATCGCCGGAGGCATCGGGATAACACCGATCCTGCCGATGGCGCGAGTCGTCGAGGCGCGTGGGATCCCGTGGCGGCTCGTCTACGGCGGACGGGCCCGCGACTCGATGGCCTTCGTCACCGACGTCAAGGCGCTGGGAGGCAACCGCGTCGAACTGTGTCCTCAAAACGAGACTGGCGTGCTCGACGTGGAATCCATCGTGGGGAACGCTTCAACAGACACGGCAATGTATTGCTGTGGACCAGAGGGGCTCATCAAGGCAGTAGAGAGCGCATGTCAGCGCCACTTACCGCCCGGTTCGCTGCACGTCGAGCGCTTCGCCCCGTCAGACCCGTCCTCCACACGCCCGCAGGAACCCGGTAAAGGCTTCGACGTCGAACTGCGGCGCACCGGTGTGGTGCTTCACGTTCCCCCGGACCGTTCCCTCCTCGACGTTGTCCGTGAGGCGGTGCCGACTGTGTTGTCGTCGTGCGAGGAGGGATTCTGCGGCGCCTGCGTGACCACGGTCTTAGACGGCCTACCCGAACACCACGACACCGTTCTCACCGACGCCGAGCGCAAGAACAACGACACGATGATCATCTGCGTTGGGCGGGCGAAGTCAGAGCGGCTTGTGCTCGATCTTTAGAACCGGCCTCGCGGCCGGACCTGTAATCACTGGGCAGATAAGGAGTAATCCCTTGACCATGGCAGTCATCGTCGACGGCGTTCGCACCCCGTCAGGCAGAGGGAAACCGGGCGGCGCGCTGTCCGGTGTACACCCCGTCGACCTGCTCTCCGGGGTGCTGAGCGCACTCATCGAGCGCAACAACCTAGATCCCGAACTCATCGATGATGTGATCACCGGGTGCGTCGGGCAGGCGGGGGAGCAGTCAACAAACGTGGGACGCAACGCCGTGCTCGCAGCCGGGTTTCCGCAGCGGGTACCGGCGACAACACTGGACCGCCAATGCGGGTCGAGCCAGCAGGCCGCCCACTTCGCCGCCCAGGGGGTGATGGCCGGCGCCTACGACGTGGTCATCGCATGCGGTGTGGAGTCCATGAGCCGAATACCCATGTTCTCGGCCCAGCAGGGCGCGAACCCCTACGGGAGTCGGTTCGCCGAGCGATACCCGGACGGCCTGATTCCACAAGGCGTTTCCGCGGAACTCGTCGCCGCGAAATGGGGCCTGGAGCGGGAGGAGCTGGACGAGTTCGCGCTCCGCTCGCATCAACGGGCGGCCGCTGCAAGCGCGAGCGGCGCTTTCGACAACGAGATCGTTACGCTGCGCGCAACGGGATCAGACGCTTCGCAGGCCGTGGTGCGCGCGGACGAGACAGTGCGCGCCACGACGACGCGCGAGGGGCTGGCACAGTTGAAGCCGGCGTTCGCGAACGTGCCAGAGGCCGCCCGCTACCCAGAGATCGACTGGAAGATCACAGCCGGGAATTCGTCACCACTGACCGACGGAGCGTCAGCGGTCCTCATTATGAGCGAACAAAAGGCCCACCAGCTCGGTCTGCGGCCCCGGGCCCGACTCTGCTCCTTCACCGTCGTCGGCGATGACCCGGTCCTCATGCTCACTGCGATCATCCCGGCTACCCAAATGCTTCTCGAGCGTGCCGGAATTGGCATTGATACCGTCGACGCGTTCGAGGTCAACGAGGCGTTCGCCAGCGTGCCGTTGGCGTGGCAACGCGAGTTCGGCGTCGACCCGGAGCGGGTTAACATCCGCGGCGGGGCAATCGCTTTGGGGCACCCGCTGGGAGCCTCGGGCACACGGCTTCTAACCACACTGATCGGTGTGCTCGAATCCACCGGCGGTCGGTTCGGCCTTCAGACGATGTGCGAGGGCGGCGGCATGGCCAACGCCACTCTCATTGAACGACTCTGACACGCGGATGCGTGAACCTGGCTCTCTTAACGGGATTCCGGCCTTCGTGACGGGGGGATCGCGCGGCATCGGCGCCGCGATCGCCCAAAACCTCGCTACCGCGGGTGCTGCCGTGGCTATCGGATACCGCAACCGCGCCGCACAGGCTGAGCAGGTCGCCACGAGTATCACCACGGCCGGGGGGACGGCCATCTGCATTCCCGGGGACGTCTCGGACGAGAATGAGGTTGATCAAGCATTCGCCCGGATCGAAGCCGAGCTCGGCCCGGTGGGGATACTGGTGAACAATGCCGGCGCGCACCGTGGTGGGCGGGTGCAGAAACTAGCTCTCGATGACTGGCGGCTTGTACACAACGCCAGCTTGACGAGCGCATTTTTGTGCGCCCGCCGCGCAGTTCCCCTGATGATCGAGCGCCGATGGGGCCGGATCATCAATGTCACGTCCGTGGTGGGGCTCAACGGCTTCCCCGGCGACGCTGCCTACGCATCGGCGAAAGCAGGCCTCATCGGTCTGACTAAGGCACTCGCCCTCGAACTCGCGCGAGACCAAATCACGGTAACCGCGGTGGCACCCGGATTCGTCGACACCGAGATGACCCGCGGGCTAGCACCATCGATCATCGAGCGCATCGAGCGCACGATCCCTGCCCATCGTCAAGCCACCGCCGACGAGATCGCCCAAACGGTCGGCTTCCTGGCCGCCGGTCCGGACTACATCACCGGCACCGTCATCGTCGTCGACGGTGGCTGGCGAATCGCCTAAGGAGACTCAATGACAATCGACTTCACCCTCGACCCCGACCTACAGAACCTGCGGGACCGCGTGCGCGGCTTTATCGCCGACGTCGTCATCCCGGCCGAGGACGAGATGCTTTCCGATCCGCACGGGGTCTCCGACGCGCACCGCACCGTGCTGCAGGCCGCCGCCCGCCAGGCGGGCCTCTTGGCGCCTCACGTTGGCCAAAGGTGGGGTGGGCGCGGTCTCGACATGCGTGGACGCGCGGTGGTATTCGAGGAGGCGGGCTACAGCCTGCTCGGCCCCCTCGCGCTAAACTGCGCGGCCCCCGACGAAGGCAACATGCATCTGCTCGAACACGTCGCCACCGAGGAGCAAAAGCGCCGCTATCTCGCCCCGCTCGCCCGCGGCGAAGTCCGGTCCTGCTTCACGATGACCGAGCCCGCTCCGGGAGCAGGCGCCGATCCGTCCCTTCTTCGTACGACGGCGCGGCCCGTTCCCGGCGGCTGGGTCATCGACGGCAGCAAATGGTTCATCACAGGAGCCGAGGGAGCAGCATACGCCATCTGCATGGCGCGCACCCCGGACGCGGGAAAAGACGCGGCGACAATGTTCTTCGTGGACGCGGGAACACCCGGCTTTCGCATCGGGCGCCGGCTCGACACCCTCGATGCCGGGTTCGCCGGGGGCCACTACGAGGTTCATTTCGAACACTGCGAGGTTCCGGAGTCATCGGTCCTGGGCGAAGTGGGCAGAGGCTTCGCATACGCACAGGTGCGGCTGGCCCCCGCGCGGCTCACCCACTGCATGCGGTGGCTTGGCCTCGCCCGCCGCGCTCAGCACATCGCCGTCGAGGTGGCCGCCACTCGCCGCCTGTTCGGGAGCCGACTCAGTGACCTCGGGATGGCGCAACAGATGCTGGCAGACAACGAGATCGACCTCGCCGCATCGCGTGTACTCATACTGCACGCGGCCTGGGTGCTCGACAACGGACAGCGCGGTAGCGCGGAAAGCTCGATCACCAAGACGTTCGTGTCCGAGGCGGTCAACCGAGTCGTGGACCGAGCGGTCCAGCTGGCCGGTGCGCGAGGTATCTCCGGCGACCTTCCCCTCGCCCGCTTTTTGCAGGAGGTGCGCGCCTTCCGCATCTACGATGGCCCCTCCGAGACCCACCGGTGGTCGATAGCCCGGCGGCTGCTGCGCGCCCGCGACGCGCAGGAACTCGTCCATGCCTGACCTACTCGATGTGGTACGGGCCGACGACATCCTGATTGTGACCCTGAACCGGCCCAGCGTACGCAACGCGCTAAACACCGCGCTCGCACACCGCCTGCTCGACGCCGTGAACCAGGCGAAGTACGACGACACCATCGCGGCCATCGTGATCACCGGCGCGCCACCGGCATTCTGCGCCGGCGGAGATCTCGCCGATATCCCGGCCGGCGCCGACGCCGCGACACTCGCTGCGCGTCACCGCGCGTTCGTCGAACTCGCTCACGCGGTCACCTCGTCGCCCAAACCTGTCGTGGCAGCTGTCAATGGCGCCGCCGTCGGCGCCGGGGCCTCCCTCGCCCTCGCCTGCGACTACATCGTCATGGCAGACACGGCCGTGTTGCGCCTGTCGTTCCTCAGCGTCGGTCTTCCGCCAGACTTGCTGTCGATCTCGCTGCTGCGCAACCGCGCCGGCTCGACCGTCGCTGCAAACATCCTTTACTCCGCTGGCCCCGTTGACGCCGACGACGCTGTGCACCAACAGCTCGCCAACGAGACCGCAGCCGGCACCGACGTCGTCGCCACGGCCATCTCCGCCGCCCGCCGCCTGGGCGCACTGCCGCCGTTCGCATTCGCGACAACCAAGTCACTACTGCGACACGCGACAACCCTTGGGGACATTCTCGTTGACATCGAACCGCTTGCGGTCGGCGCCGCCGCAGCTTCGCACGAGTTCCTTGGCGCCACCACCCGGTACCGGCGATGAACTCTCCCGATCCCCGAATCACCCCGGCCCTGGTGTGGATGGCCGAGCAGGTCAGCGGCGCGGCCGAACCGCTCTCTTACCAGCTGATCACCGGCGGACGATCAAATCTCACCTACCGTGTCACCGGGTCGCCCGGGCGCAGTTGGATACTGCGACGGCAGCCGACCGGCCCGTTGGCGCCGCGGGCGCACGATTTGCGCCGCGAATACCGCATTCTGAGCGCGCTTTCCCGGCGCACTACGCTGCCCGTGCCCGAACCGATTGCGCTGTGCGAAGACGAGTCTGTGCTGGGAGTGACGTTCTATGTCATGGCCGACGTGCCCGGAACAGTGCTGCGCGATCCGACGGATACCGCCGGCCTGGCTGAGACGACCCGACCCGCCGCGGCTCGCCACGCTGTCGAGGCCCTCGCGGCGCTGCACTCGGTCGACCTCGACCGGGCGGGACTAGCCGATCTCGGACCGCGAGACGGCTACGTCGCTCGCCAGCTGCACCGCTGGCTTTCCCAGGTCGAACAGACCTGCGACTTAGACACGTTCCACCGCCTGGGCGACCAGCAGGCAGCACTCGCCGACGCGCTGCCGAGAACAACGGAAACCTCCCTGGTACACGGCGACTACCGATTCGACAACCTCGTGTTAGACCCTTTTGACGGGACCGTCCGCGCGATTCTCGACTGGGAGATCGCCGCTCTGGGCGATCCGCTGGCCGATCTGGGTTACTTCCTCGTCTCCTGGGACGAACCGGGCGACGAGCGGCCCGCGCTCGGGCTCCCGGGTCCTACATCAGCCACAGGATTCCCCTCCCGGCGCGAGGCAATTGACTGGTACGCCAGTGCGCGCGCGATTGACGTCGGTGTGCTCGATTTCTATCTGGCGTTCGGATACTGGAAGCTCGCCTGTGTCTTGCACTGCGTCGCCCACCGCTACCGAACCGGCGGTGGCGGCGGCGCCGGCAGCGACGCCCTCCCGCCCGACATGGCGGAACACGTTAGATGGCTGACGCGCCGCTCGACCACGCATCTCACCGTGCACAAAGCGGCCACACAGTGAACCAACCAACACTTCCCAGACGAACCGTTCCATTTCCTGTATTTCCCCCGACGCGCTCAGCCGACACCCCCCGGAACGCCGTTCCGACCTACGCCGACCCCTTGACCCGCGATGATTTCTACTGTCTAATCGTTAGAAATAATCCGGCAGTCGGAAGGAAGGGTTCGCCTTCACCAACGGTCGCGGAAGGGACGCCTCATTCCGCGCTAGTGAAGACCATATGGGTGCCCTGCTACCTGCCGCCGCGGGTTGAATTCACAGTGAGGTGGATAGTGCGTCAGGGCGGACCATGTACACGCGAAACCGACGCCGCGGTGCAGCATTGTGCGACTGGCTGGGCCCACGGCGTAGGCACCGACGGGGCGCTGGCGAACTTGTTCACCGCAGAAGTCTCTTCCCGCCGACACAAACCAGCCATCCGCCTCGAGTTCGGAGCTGCACCGCGCCCCGAAAAACCAACATCCTCATCGGCTCAAGCGGTAGCCGAGAAGCATTAGGAAGGGTGGACACCATGACGGTAGCGGAGTTCATCGAGCGCGACACCTTGTTTGTAGGCGGTCGTAACACTACTCCGGCGACCTCGGCAACGATCACGGTGAGGTCGGCTAGCACGGAGCAAACCATTGGACATGTCGCGGCCGCGGCTGAGGCAGATGTCGACGCGGCGGTGGCCGCAGCTCGAGCCGCGTTCTGCGACCCCAACGGGTGGGCTGCATGGGAGCCTTCTCGGCGTGCCGACGCGCTGACCGCCCTGGCGTCCGTCATCGGCGGGCATGGCGAGGAATTCACCACCCTTGTCAGTGCTCAAAACGGGATGCCGATCTCGACCGCCCGTCAGATCGAAGGCGGCTTCCCTGGCGCGCTGTTGAGCTACTACGGTGCGCTCGTACGTGAGCAGCCCCCCGAGGAGTATCGACGAGGGATTTTTGTCGACGGCGTAGTCATCCGGCGTGAACCCATCGGTGTTGTCGCGGCCATCGTGCCCTGGAACTATCCGCAGACGCTCCTGTTCACCAAACTGGCTCCGGCATTAGCCGCCGGCTGCAGCGTCGTCGTCAAGCCTTCCCCCGAGACGGTTCTCGACAGTTTTCTCCTCGGCGACATTCTCGAACAGCACGAGATTTTGCCTCCCGGAGTCGTGAACTTCGTACCCGGTGGCCGCGAGATCGGCGCGTATCTCGTCAAACACCCCGACATCGACAAGGTGGCATTCACCGGCTCCACCGCGGCGGGGCGCTCGATCGGCGAAGTGTGCGGACGGCTGCTGCGCCCGGTCACCCTTGAACTTGGCGGCAAATCGGCCGCCATTTTACTCGACGATGCCGATCTCGCTGCGATCACTTCCGACCTGTTCGGGGCGACCATGATGAATAACGGCCAGAGCTGTTTTATCAGCAGCCGCGTCCTGGCACCCCGCAGACAATACCAAAAGGTCGTCGATGCACTGACAGACATGGCGTCTTCAGCAGTCGTGGGCGATGCGCTGGACGACAAGACGATGATCGGGCCGATGGTGTCCGAAGCGCACCGCGAACGTGTGGAGAGCTACATCAGAAAAGGTGAGGCCGAAGGCGCCAGAGTGACCACCGGTGGCGGGCGCGGCGGCCATGATCGGGGCTGGTTCGTGGAACCGACAATCTTTGCCGACACCAACAACCAGATGAGCATTGCGCGCGAAGAGATCTTCGGCCCGGTCGTGACCGTGATTCCCTACGACGACATCAACGACGCGGTCGCCTTGGCCAATGACTCCGAGTACGGATTGGCCGGCACCGTTTGGACGCGGGACAAAGACAGAGCGCTCGACATAGCGCGCCGCGTGCAAACGGGGACATTCGGTGTAAACACCTACGTGCCCGACCCGGTCGCACCATTCGGCGGCGTCAAGTCGAGCGGCATCGGACGCGAACTCGGCCCCGAAGGGCTGGCCAGCTACCAACAACCCAAGTCAATCTACGTGCCTTGAATCGAACTTCTCACAACGAGGTCATTGAAAGATGGTGAACCACATGAAGACTCGCGCAGCCGTCCTTTGGGACCGCGAAAAAGACTGGAGTGTCGAGGAGATCGAACTCGACCCACCCAAGTCCGGTGAAGCCCTCGTAAAGATCGTAGGCAGCGGGCTGTGCCACTCCGATGAGCACATCCGGTCTGGCGACCTGCCCTGGCCGCTTCCGATCATCGGGGGCCACGAGGGCGCAGGTGTGATCGAGGAAGTGGGACCCGACGTCAAAGGGCTCACCCCCGGCGACCACGTTGTCTTCAGCTTCATCCCGGCCTGCGGGCGATGCAGCTGCTGTTCACGAGGAATGCAGAACCTTTGCGAACAAGGGATGTACATGGCCGAGGGCTTTCAGCTGTCCGACCGAACATCGCGTCACCACGCACGCGGCGGCGTGGATCTTCGCACCCTGCTCCTGTTGGGCGCCTTCGCCGAACACACCGTCGTCAACGAGGCCAACTTGGTCAAGATCGACGACGACATTCCCCTGGACATCGCTTGCCTGGTCGGCTGCGGCGTCGTCACCGGGTGGGGCTCAATGGTGACGACCGGCGAGCTAAGGGCCGGAGACACCGCAGTCGTGGTGGGGGTAGGCGGCATCGGCATTAACGCGGTCCAAGGTGCTGTGGGCGCCGGAGCCGAGTTCATCGTAGCCGTGGACCCAGTGCCATTCAAACGTGAGCAGGCGCAGGCATTCGGCGCGACACACGCCGTCTCCACGTCCGAAGAAGCAACCAACCTTCTGCAAGATCTGACCAAGGGGAGGATGGCCGACGTCGTTGTCAACACAGCCGGGCTTGGCACCGGAAAACAGGTCGGGCTGAGCTTGGCCATGGCAGGCAAGCGCGGCCGCGTCGTCGTCACCAACCTGCACAACGCCATGGAGAACGAAGTCTCGCTCAACGCAATCGATCTTGTGCTTTACGAGAAACAACTGCGGGGATCGCTTTACGGATCAGCTAATCCCAGGGTGGATATCCCGCGACTCCTTGACTTATACCGCCACGGCAAAATCAAACTCGACAATTTGGTGACCAAGCGCTACAGCCTGGACCAGATCAACGACGGTTACCGAGACATGCTCGAGGGAAAAGTATTGAGAGCAGTCATGTCGCTATAACCGATAGCTGTTAAACACACCCCACCATAGACACCAACCGACGCATCTACGAGAAGGATTGACGCATGACCAGCGACAACGTGGCATCAAACGTCGCAGCCAAAGCCGGTTCCGCATGCCCTGTTACCGGCCTTGGCGCCGAGTTCGACCCGTTTGACCCGGCTTACGTAGCGGATCCATACCCTTGGTTTCACCGCGCCAGACACGAGGAACCCGTCTTCTATAGCCCGGAGATCGACCGGTACGTGGTGACCCGCTACAGCGACATCAAAAACATTTTGACCGATACCGAGTCGTGGTCAGCAGACATCGCGGCCGAGTTGGTAACGCCACCATACGAGTCCACAATGGCGGAGTTCGCCCAGGGAAGCGCCATCCAATACCTCACCGGACCGACCCTGGTCAACGAAGACGGCCCTCAACACACGCTGCGCCGGAAGCGGTTACAGCCATCTTTTTCGCCCAAAGCGTTGGCTGCCCTGGAACCGCAGATCCGCGCATCGGTCAACGAATACATCGACAAGTTCGTGAAGAAAGGTCGGGCGGATCTCGTCGACGACTTCGTCTGGGAACTACCAGTAAGAGTGCTTTTTACACTCATGGGCATCCCGGACGCGGACGCCCACTACGTCAAGGAATTCAGCTCCGAACGTGCCGTCTTCTCATGGGGCAGACCAGATGAGCAACAGCAGAACGAGATCGCGCGGGAAGTGAACCGGTTCGCGGAATTCTGCGAACGTCATATCGCCCGCCAACGTGCCAATCCAGGCGATGACTTGGCCAGCGAGTATGTGAAATTCAATCAGGAGGAGCCCGAACTCTTCCCAGACATCATGCCTTACAGCTACATGATCAATTTCATGTTCGCCGGACACGAGACCACCACATCGGCGGCGGCCAGCATGTTCCGCCATCTGCTGGAGAACCGCCCGCAATGGGAGGCAGTCTGCCGCCAACCCGAGCTCATTCCCAAAGCGGTCGAAGAGACCTTGCGGCAAAGCCCGTCACTTGTGGCCTGGCACCGGCGAGCACTAAAGCCTATGGAGATCGGCGGCGTGAGCATCCCCGAGAACGGCAAAACCCTGATCGTACTGGGCTCGGCGAATCACGACGAGGAGCTATTCGGCGACAACTCCGAAGAATTCGACATCAGCCGCCAGAACGCGAATCGTCACCTAGCCTTCGGATTCGGAAAGCACACCTGTCTTGGGGCGCCCCTGGCGCGCATGGAGCTGCGGATCTTCCTCGAGGAGACGACTCGCCGGCTGCCGCACCTGAGGCTCGTCGAAAATCAGAAGTGGGAATTCAATCCCAACGTCAGCTTCCGTGGAGGCCCCCGCCACGTCTTAGCCGAGTGGGATCCTGACGCCAACCCACTTGCGCAGGATCGGCCGTGACGGTGAACCACTTTCAACGGTAGCCACCACACGCTTGACAGGTAACGGTTCCTGTATGACGCGAAATAAGGAGACCCTCGTGAGAATAATGGTGGATAAATCGAAGTGCTCCCTTCACGGGATATGCGAATCCATCGCCCCCAATATCTTTGGGCTTGCCGAAGATGGGACACGCCAAAAACTTGTAGATGTGCTCGACGACAGCCAACTCCCCCTCGCTAAAGAGGCCGTCGAAGCCTGCCCGACAATGGCTCTGCAGCTCGTGCCTGCGGACCAGTGTTGCGCCACCTAGCTGCTTGAGGGTCGACTTGCGAAAATTTGTTAATGGTGCCGTGCGCGCTGGCCGGAGCGGGGTTGGATCGTCAACACAGACCCTCGTCCACCCGAACAAAGGGCGTTCGCGGCTCACGGAACTGGTTGCGCCGCAACGGCGGTGGCGAACACAGGGACTTCGTCGCGGCAAGACCATGGGGCGAAGCAACTGGCAAGCAGACACGACAGATCCGTACATGGCGGTCGGATCCAAAGGAGCGGACCGCCAGTTCATGTCGCCCCGTAAGGTCACCGCTACCGGACAAAAACCCGGCCTCGGCGTGGCGAACGTTGGTTGGATAGGATGTTTTCTACCTGATCGACTGGCTACGGAACGCCCCGAAACTCGCCGCGATCGGCGGGCGGCCGCCGCTTCAACCGGCGTGCAGTCTTCGCCTACGATCTACGCTGCTGGCCTGATCTTCTCGAAGACGATGCCCCCGCCGCGGCACTCTCCGAACTCGGGGCGTTCATTAGAGAAGGCCGGTTCCGGAGTGGACTGTTCCTCCTCGACGAGGATGCCACTTCCACGGCCGCCGTGGCGGCTCGCGACGCCGCCGACTTGTGGAGCGCTGTCGCCGCTAAAGCCATGGACACTGCCGCGCCATTGCGGGAACGCAGCATCGCGGCAGCCGGTCTGGCCGAGAAGATTCCCGATGCCGAACACTCGACCCCCCCGACTGCGCCCGCGCGACCCGTAACAACCCACCCACCACGTTGATGACGAAAGGCCCTCTGTGACTGACACATCGACCGAACCCGATCCGAGCTTTCTGGGAACCACGGAATTCTTGGACTGGCGCCACGACAATGTTCAGCGCTTCACCCAGACAGCGATCGGCGATAGCCGCGATCCAGTGACACGAGCCCAACGGCTTTTCCTCGCCGTACGCGACAACATCTGGTACGACCCCTACAGTATTGACGACGATCCTGATCACTACCGCGCCAGCTACGTCGCCACCGCCACACGCGCCTACTGCATCCCCAAGGCGGTCCTGCTCACCGCGGCGGCGCGCGCCGCAGGTATACCCGCCCGCCTTGGGTTCGCCGACGTGCGCAACCACCTGCAAACCGACACGCTGCGCGCCCGGATGGGCGGCTCCAACGTGTTCGTCTACCACGGCTACAGCGAACTGTTCGTCAACGACCGCTGGGTCAAGGCGACACCGGCGTTCAACGCCGAACTGTGCGCCCGATTCGGCGTCTCGCCGATCGACTTCGACGGCGAACACGACGCACTTCTACACGCCTATGACAGCGAAGGCCACCAGCACATGGAATACCTTCACGACCGCGGCTGGTACCACGAGCTTCCCTTCGCCGAAATCATCACGGAGATCCGCCGGCGCTACGGTCCGCTCATCATGCAAACACCCCCAACCGAGCAAGACGCCTTCACTAAATACATAGCTCCTTCGGCCTGACTATCTGGAAGTGGGGATCGTGTACCTGACTGTCGTTCATGATGGCGAGGATTTGGTGTGATCGCGGGTTACGCGGATGCCTGTCGTGTTGGTTGCGTCGCCTCCGCTGTTCGGGTTGTGGGGTGTTCCTTTCGGTGAAAGGGGTTGCGACTCTTCGGGAAAGCCGCAGCTCCCCGGGCTCGGCTGTTAAGCCGGCGCGGACGCAGCAAGGTGGAAGGCGGCTGCAAAGAAGCCAGTGGGTAATCCGCTGCGCGCGGCTACGTTTAGGAGGTCGGTAGATGGCGGGGCCGTTGGTAGGGCTTCGGGTGGTCGAGCTGGCTGGTATCGGCCCGGGTCCGCATGCTGCGATGATCCTCGGTGATCTCGGCGCCGACGTCGTGCGCGTTGAACGGCCCGGCGCGGCAGGTGGCGCGGCGCGCGATGCCACGTTGCGCAGCCGGCGCTTCGTCACCGCCGACCTCAAGTCCGGCCAGGGACGTGACCTCGTGCTGCGGCTCGTCGCTAAGGCCGATGTGCTGATCGAGGGATACCGCCCGGGCGTCACCGAACGGCTGGGCCTGGGCCCCGACGACTGCGCTCGGGTCAACGACCGGCTGATCTATGCGCGGATGACCGGCTGGGGCCAAACCGGTCCGCGCAGCCGGCAGGCCGGTCATGACATCAACTACATCTCGCTCAACGGGGTGCTGCATTCGATCGGCCGAAAAGGCGAGCGGCCGGTGCCGCCGCTGAACCTGGTCGGCGACTTCGGCGGTGGCTCGATGTTTCTGCTGGTCGGGATCCTTGCCGCGCTGTGGGAGCGGCAGACCTCGGGCGAAGGCCAGGTCGTCGACGCGGCGATGGTCGACGGGTCGTCGGTGTTGACCCAGATGATGTGGGCTATGCGGGGGGTGGGCACGTGGTCGGACGAGCGCGGAACCAACCTGCTCGACGGCGGCGCCCCCTACTATGACACCTACGAATGCGCTGACGGCCGCTACGTCGCTGTGGGAGCGATCGAGCCGCAGTTCTACGCGGCCATGCTGGCCGGGCTCGGGCTGGACGATGCGGACCTGCCAGAGCAAAACGACCGCGCCCGTTGGCCGGAGCTGCGGGCCCGGGTCGCCGAGGTGATCGGCTCGAAAGACCGCGACCATTGGGCCAAGGTGTTCGCCAACTCCGACGCCTGCGTCACCCCGGTGCTGGCGTTCGGCGAGGTTCTTACCGACGCACACGTCGTACAGCGCAACACTTTCTACCGGCCCGACGGCGGATTGGAACCGATGCCCGCGCCGCGGTTTTCGCGAAGCGTCCCCGATCCGCCGCAGCCGCCGGGAGACCCCGGAGCCGACACCGAGACCATACCGGGCGACTGGCTGTAGTCCCCGACCAATCAGTAGGTTGGCACCGCCATCGGAGCGGGTCAGGACGGAAAGGAAAGTTCCGAGTGGAGATCCAAGATACCGTAGCACTCGTCACTGGCGGCGCGTCGGGCCTCGGCCTGGCCACCGCCAAGCGGCTGCTCGACGCCGGCGCCCAGGTGGTCGTTCTCGATCTCAAGGGCGAGGATGTGGTCGGTGAGCTCGGGAACCGCGCGCGGTTCGTCCCGGCCGACGTCACTGACGAAAAAGCGGTGACCGCGGCCCTTGACGTCGCCGAATCGTTGGGTCCGTTGCGCATCGTGGTCAACTGCGCCGGCACCGGCAATGCCATCCGAGTGCTGGGTAAGGACGGCGTCTTCCCTTTGGACGCGTTCCGCAAGGTCGTCGACGTCAACCTGATCGGGACGTTCAACGTATTGCGGCTGGGCGCCGAGCGGATCGCCAAAACCGACCCGATCGGAGAAGAGCGCGGCGTCATCATCAACACCGCCTCGGTGGCGGCTTTCGACGGGCAGATCGGTCAGGCCGCCTACTCGGCGTCCAAGGGCGGTGTGGTCGGCATGACGTTGCCGATCGCGCGGGATCTGGCCAGCAAACAAATCCGGGTGATGACGATCGCGCCGGGCTTGTTCGACACCCCGCTGCTGGCTGGTCTGCCCGAGCCGGCCAAAGAATCGCTGGGCAAACAGGTGCCGCACCCGAGCCGGCTGGGCAAACCCGCCGAATACGGCGCTTTGGCGGTGCACATTATCGAAAACCCAATGCTCAACGGCGAGGTCATCCGCCTCGACGGGGCAATCCGCATGGCTCCCAGATAGCGGCACCCGGTGAGCGGATTCGGGCCGCCGGCGGCGCTGTGCAGACCCGGGTCCGCGACCGGTCACGGGTGGCCGGTCGATGCGCGCACGCAATCGCGGCGAAGTCGGATGCCGCCCTTTTAATAGCAGTAAAGAAAATTCTCACAGGCCAGGTCACGGACTGTTTTCGGCGGTGTCCGGTCACCGATCTGCGAGTGCGATGAGGGCTCAGTCGCTGTGCGCGCGGACACCGTGGGCCCGGCCGTGCTGGTCGTGGTCGTTGCAGGAGGTTCTCACGGTGTCCGGCAGAAGCTCGTCGCTGGTGGGGGGCGGCGGAGGCAGGGCGCAGTGGAGCGACCGGCGCGGACGGGAGCGCCAGCGGACGGAAGCGAAGGGAGCGCAGCGCAGCCCGGAGGTAGCCGCCGAGTTGTCGGCTCTGCTCAGCGTGTGGTGAGGAGCCCGATCAGGGTGTCGGCGTTGCGGCCGAGGTGGTCGAGGATATTACTGCCTTTGGCGGCGGTGGCCTGGGATGGGGAGCCGATGACGCCGGTGGGTGTGTAGGCGTGGATGCCGAGGCTGGTGAGGTAGCGGCGGTCGTTGGCGGTGTGGTCGCTGGTCTGCCAGCCGTCGCGCAGGTAGTCGAGGTCGCTGGCGAGCAGGATGGAGGTTTCCAGTTCGCCGGCGTGCATGTCGTCGTGGTTGCTGCTGTGGATTCCTGCGGCGGCGCGGGCCTCGGTCCAGTCTTCGCGGCTGGGGTAAAGCCCAACCTTGACGGGGTTCTTGGGGTGGTTGGCTTGTTGGACGACGTTGGTCAGTACCGCGTTGCCGCCGTGGCCGTTGACGACGATCAGCCCGGCGATGTTCTGGCGTGCCAGCGATTCGATGATGTCAGCGACGATCGCGGCCAGGGTGGTGGCGCTGATGCTGATGGTGCCCGGGTAGGCGGCGTGTTCGTGGGAGCAGCCGAACGCGACCGGTGGTAGCTGAAACACGTTGTGGTGCTGACTGATTGCGGATGCGATGGCAGTGGCGATGAGGGTGTCGGTGCCCAGCGGCAGGTAGGGGCCGTGTTGTTCGAATGAGCCGACCGGCAGCACCGCGACCGCGTGGGTGGCCGCGGGGTCGGTGGTGGTGGTGTTGGGGATGACTCGGCGGCTCACGGGGTGACTCCTTGGGTGGCGTTTTTGATGCGGCCGGCGAGCTGTTGCAGGATCGGGTCTTTGTTTCTCCGTCGACGGTCCCGCACGATTGTGCCTGCCCGCGCGAGATGCAGTCTGGCTCGCTGCGAGGGCGCGGCCATGTAGCCCGGGATTGCTGCGGCGGCCAGTGCCAGTGCTTGCTGGTATTCGCTGGTGGCGATGTAGGCGTGCAGGAGTCGCATATCGGCCACGGTCTGATCGCGGTGCTGCTGTGATGTCCAGGCGTGATGGTGCCCGGCGAGCAGCGCTACTGCTTTGTCGGGGTCACCGATGCGCAGGTAGCCCGAGGCGATCTCGCTGGCGACGTAGGCGCCGTGGGCATAGATCGCATGATCATGCGGGTGGGGTTGCAGGTCACCGAGGTCGAGGGCTGCAGCGGCGTGGCGATGAAACCCCCGCTCGTTGTGATTGGCCAGCTCCGCGAGGGCCTGTTGGCGGGCGATGCTGGCGGCCAGACGCCCCACGTCGTGGCCGTCGATCAGGTCGGCGGCATCGGCGGCCAAGGCGGTGGCCAGGTCGGGGTTGGTGCGGGTGAGAATGTTGGATTGGCGCATCAAGATCATGGCGTTGAATGCCGGGCCAGCCGTACGCAGGTGCAAGGCGGCGGTGTGGGTGAGCTTCTCCGCGGCGGCGTGATCTCCGAGGTCTTGGGCGATCCACCCGGCGACCTCGGCGATAGCCCCCGCAGCACGCCGCATCTCTGCCTTGACCTGCGAGGGTGCGTGGGCAATCAGGGATTCGATGGTGACCAGATCGGATTCCACCAGGGGGCGGGCGTGTTGGGGGCCGAAGGTGTGCTCAGCTTGGATGTGGGCATGTTGCTGGGCGGCGATGACGGCGAGTACGTCACGGTCGACGGGGAGTTGTAGCAGCAGCGGGTGCGGCAGCTCGGTGGCGATGGGCACACTAAACATTTCGTCGGGTTCGACGCCGAACACCGCGGCCAGGTCTTCACGCCACACCGGGCCGAGCATTCCGGTCCGCTCGATCTGGGCGATTTTCTGTCGCAGGGACTCCTGGGTGGGTAGGTCGGCATCGCCGCGTAGCTTGCGCACGTTTTCGACCTCGATCGCCAACTCACGCAGGCTGTAGCCGTAGCGTTTGCGGGCTTGGCTGAGCCGCTGCGCATTGAGTGCCCGGATCGGGTCGACTGCGGCCATGGCTTCGATCATGCCGCATACATCAGCGCAGGTCAGCTACGTGTGCGCGTGTGTGGTCATCACCAGTATCACTGCCTGTCACTTCCGGGCGCATCCGGGAGGGCGCTGTCCTTGAGTCGCGGCCGAACAGACCGCGCCAACACCGCAAGGAAGGACAGCAATCCATGAAGTTACGTATCGACACCACCGGGGTGACGTTCCTCTGTACTCGGATTCCCGAGCAGCGCACCAATTTCGACACCGGCGCACCCCGTGTGGACAAGGCCACCGGACAGGCGTTGTGGCAGGTGCAGTTGATCGCCCTGGATGCCACCGGCGGTGAGGTGCTGGCAGTCACCGTGGTCGGGGAACCGAAAGTCGTTGTCGGCCAGCCGGTGTCTGTGACGGGTCTGGTGGCGTTGCCGTGGTCGCAAGACGGCCGCTCGGGCATCGCGTACCGCGCCGAAGCCATCACCGCCACCGACCCCGGCACCGTCAAGACGGGCCAGCAGGCCCGGTAACCGCAGGCCGGCCCGGCAGCCCCGCGACAGCGTGCGCCTATGGGCTGCCGGGCCGACGCTCCCGCCCCTTCTTTCCCCGTCGTAAGTGAAGGCAGACCGTCATGTCGAATAGTCCAAACCGTAAGAACCACAACAACAATCCATCACCCGATGATGACTGGATCGGCGAGCTGATCGTCGGACTACTCAAAGCCGCCGGGTATCTGCTGTGGTGGGCAATCCTGTTTCCCTCCCTGAGCATCCCGGCCACGGTGGCGCTGTGGGTCGCCGTCAGTCACGGCGCCCGCGCCGGCGTGTTGACCGCCGGTGTGGAGGTCGCGGCATACCTCGGCTGGTGGGTATGTCAGCCGGCCTCATTCACCCGGTGGGTCAGCGCTCCGCTGCGGCAGCGTTTCTGGGCGTGGTGGCGTTATCACCGCAACTGGGAATCGGTCTGCGCCCTGCACGGCCTGACCGCCAAACTGGGTGAACGCACGTTGGTGCCTGCCCTGCAATCGGTGCGGATCGGCCATCACGCCGACGTGCTGATCGTCAAGGTGGTGACCGGCCAGTCGATTGCCGACTGGCAGAAACGCGCCCCCGCGCTGGCGGCGACCTGGGACGCGGAGCGGTTGACGATCCGCGCCACCACGCCGGGCCAGCTGCGGATCATCATCGGCCGCGGGGATGTGCTCGGCCAGCCGATCGCGGTACCCACGCCAACCCCGGGTTCGGCGGTCGATCTGGGCGCGGTGCGGGTCGGGGTCACCGAATCACGGCGCTGGTGGCACCTACCGGTGTTGGGCCAGCACATCCTGGCCGCCGGTGCCACCGGAGCCGGCAAAGGCTCGGTGCTGTGGTCGCTGATCGCCGCCCTCGCCCCTGACGTCAAGCGTGGCCGGGTGCGGTTGTGGGTGATCGACCCCAAAGGCGGCATGGAACTCGGTGCCGGCGCGCCGCTGTTCACCCGGTTCTGCTACCACACCGGTCAGCCCACTGTGGAGCTGCTGCGCGAGCTGGTGGAGCTGATGCAGACCCGCGCCACCCGGCTGCGCGGGCACACCCGCCTGCACACCCCTACACCGGCCGAACCGCTGATCGTGCTGATCATCGACGAGATCGCCGCGCTGACCGCCTACGTCACTGACCGCAAACTCCGCGCCGAGACAGAACAACTCCTCGGCCTGCTGCTCTCCCAGGGCCGTGCGGTCGGGATATCGGTGGTAGCCGCGGTGCAAGACCCGGCCAAAGACACCCTGCCGGTACGCCAATTGTTCACCGTGCGCATCGGGCTGCGCATGACCGAGCCCACCCAAACCGCGATGGTTTTGGGTCAAGGCGCCCGCGATGCCGGCGCCGAATGCGACCTGATCGCCGATGCCACCCCCGGCATCGGGTACGTGATGATCGACGGCACCGCCGAACCGATACGGGTCCGGGCCTTTCACGTCACCGACCGCGACATCACCTTGTTGGCCCGCACCTTTCGGGCACCGCGTTCAGGCGAACAGGGAAATCCGTGAAGGCCGTAACGACGCAAAGCCCGGTGATCGCGCTGCCGGGCCTGCCCGCCACCATCGATGCCGATGCGGTGGTCACCCAGATGCAGCGCCGCGCATCCTCACCCGGTTTCGGGTCGTGGTGGCGGCGAGTGGAATCGGTCGGTTACTGCGCCCACCCGATCCAGCTGCTCGGCACCGACGACGCCGGGCGCCGGCATACGGTGTGGACGCGCTGCAACAACCGCCGCGCGTCGGTGTGCCCGTCATGCTCAGACCTGTATGCGCGCGACACCTGGCAACTCGTGCACGCCGGAGCCGCCGGCGGCCACCACGACGTACCCGCTGAGGTCGCCACTCACCCGCAAGTGTTCACCACGCTCACCGCACCGGGCTACGGGGCCGTGCACAACGCCACCGGCGCCAGCTGCCGCCCCACACCGGTCGGCCCGCACGCGAGGTGTCGCCACGGTAAACCACTGCGCTGCAACATTATCCACACCGTTGATGATCCGATGGTGGGGCAACCATTGTGTGCGGGCTGCTATGACTATCTCGGGCATGTGCTGTTCGCCTGGCATCTGCCCGAACTGTGGCGGCGCTTCACCATCACCCTACGACGCGCCATCGCCACACACCTCAAAACCAGTGGGTTATCTGCGGATTCGGTACGGGTCAGCTTCGTCAAGGTCGTAGAGCTGCAAGCCCGCGCGATCCCGCACATTCACGCACTGATCCGCCTCGACCCACCCGGTGCTCTCGCCACCACCGCATCAGGTGACCACATCAGTGACGGCCCCGCCGCCCCTCGGGGTGGTAGGGAGCCCCGTCACGGCACCGACCGGCAGCCCGTCTGGTCGTCACCGATCACCGCCACCGAACTGACCGCCCTGATTCGCCAGGCCGCCGGGCGCGTCCGCATCGACGTGCCCACCGGCGACAATCACCCAAACCAGGGGGTGCGGACACTGCGGTTCGGCGCCCAAATCGACGCCCAAGCATTGACACCCGAAACCACCACGGCAGCAACAGATTCCGAGACTGCGAGAACCACAGCCACTGCATCGTCGCGGCTTTCACCGCGCCGAGTCGCGGCATACTTGGCGAAATACGTCACCAAATCGTTGCACGACTTCGGCATCACCGCCCGACGCCTATCCACCGAGGCGATCGGCGAACTAGACGTCAGCGAGCATGTGCGGGCCATCCTTACCGTCATCGCTGAGCTGGCCGAACACGGCAACGCCGCGGTGGCCGGGATCGGGCGCTGGCTGCACACCCTGGGATATCGCGGGCACATCACCACCAAATCCCGGCACTACTCCACCACCATGGGCGCCCTGCGCACCGCGCGCGCCACCTGGACCCGCCAGCACGCAACGAACGACGCAACGCAGCTGAACGCAACCACACCCCGCGGCGCGGTCAGTCCCGACCAGCGGCCTCACGCGCCGCTTGACCCCGATGCAGTGGCGTGGGAGTTCGATCACGCCGGACACACCAGCGCCGGTGACCGGGTGCTGGTCATCTCCGCAGCCCTGCGCCACATCACCGCCCGCATCACCGCCATCACCGAAACCCGCTCTCGCATCGGCAGCCGGTGGCCGGCACCACCAGGGGGCGGTGATGGCTGAGGCCACGACCGATACCGACGCCAGCGACACCGGGAACACCAGCGATCAGCCCGCGCCGTTGCATGAACGCCCCGAATTCATCGCCTGGCTGACCGAATCCTGCCACACCCAAAACGTTCCCGTCACCGTCACCGATCCGACCGTGATCGGCCGGGTCGCCACACTGTTGGGAGCCGACCGCCCAGCACGCCCGGCGAGGTCAGGAGTTCAGACCCGCCACACCGGCGCCACCCGTCCGATATCCAGGCTGCGCGCACCCGGTGTGCCCGGTGCGATGACCGCGTGATCCAACACCGCCTTGACGATCGCCTGCTGGCGACCCAAATCCAGCCCGTCCCACCCGCTGCGCAGCACGCCACCGGTGCCGGCCAGCTCGAACACCGCGGTGGTGTCGGTGGCGGCGGCGATATCGCGGCGGGCCGCGGTGATGCGGGCGGTGATCGGATCACGCGCGGCGATCCACTCCCGGGCGGTAATGGCGCCATCGGCATACAACCCCGCCAGCTCATCGAGGCGTTCCTGATCGGCGTCGACCTGGGCGGCCAACGCGGCGACATCGGCGTCAGCGGTGGCTTTGCCCGCCAACGCGTCCGCCAGCTGCGGTGAATCCAGCCGTGCCAGCACCGCTTCGGTCAGCAGTTCTTCGACCGGGGCGGCGACCACGGTCAACCGGCCACACCCACCATGATCCGGCCCCTTCAAACACACGTAGCGGCGCACCCGATTCTGCGGATTGCTATGCCGGGCTTGGGAATACAGCCGGTTACCGCAGCGCCCGCAGCGCAACATCCCCGACAACAGGTAGGTGCGTGCGGTGCGGGTTTTGGTCACCGACCGCGATGCCATGCGTGCCAGCACCCGATCACGCTCTGCTGGGGTGATGATGGCGGGCCATACCGCGGCACCGATCACCTCCCCGCGGTGCTCCCGTAACCCCGCAATACGACCCGAGGACAACACCTGACGCACCGCGGTCGTCTGCCACGATGTCGCCACGCTCGGGGCGATCTGCGAGTCGTTGAGCCAGATTGTCAACGACCGCAACGATTGGCCCGCCAGATACCGGTCCACCATCTGGCGGATCACTGCGGCCTCCGATTCGCGCACAGTGATCTTGTCGGCCTCATACCCGAACGGGCGCGCTGAGCCATGCGGTAACCCGGCCTGGGCGTTTTGCAACATCTTGCGGCGGATACGGGCCGACTTGCGGCCGGACTCCTTGGCGGCGAACGCGGCGAAAATCCGGGCCATGAACAGCCCGTCATCATTACCCAGGTCGATGTCGGCGGTCACGGTCGCGACATCGCGCACCCCGACCGATTCGCACAGCGTGACGAACTCCTCCAACTCCACCGGCCGCCGATGCAACCGATCCAGGTTGTAGACGATCACCGCGTCACGATCACCGGACGCCAGATCAGCCAGCATCCGGGCGTACTCGCGGCGCGGCTTACCGGAAAACGCCGACACATCGTTGTCGACATACTCGGCCCCGACCGGCCACCCCCGATCAGCGGCGAGCTTGCGGCAGTCCTCCAACTGCCGGGCCACGCCCAACCCCGTGCCCTCCGCGTCCGAGGAAATCCGGGCATAAATCGCCGCCGAGCACACCCCAACACGCTGACCAGCAGATTTCCTCACCGACATGAGGGTAGTTTAACAACTTATGACCTTGCCGGCATGGGTGGGTCCGCCCCGGGCGTAGGGGATGGTGTGGTCCACATCGCAGCGGCTCGCGGGCACATCGCAGCCCGGCCAGCGACACGTCAGGTCCCGACACCGCACGAACGCCGCCAACGCCGCCGAAGGCACATAACCGGGTTCGGGGGCGGCGTCGGCGGGGTGGGCCAGCGCCACCAGCCGGGCCGATCGGGCCAGCTCGGCGATCAACTCGGGGCTGATCAACCCGTCAGCACCCACCTCCGAACCCGGGGCATCCCCACCGCCGCGCACGGTGGCCTGCTCGGCGATCACGTGGATCACCACCGGCGACGCCGGCCGGCGCGTAGCGGCCGCACAGTCACCGCGCCCGCAGCGACAGCCCAACCGGTCCGCCCCGGCGGCCAACGCCCCCAACCCATCCGCGCGGCGCTGGGCCACCGTGCGCGGATCGTGGGCGCACACCGTGGCTGCCAACGCGTCCAGCCGCCGATCCAGGGCGTGCGCGTCCGGGGCGAACACACTGCCCCGAATCACCGCCATCCCACCCTCGGTGTCGTCCACCCACACCTGCCGATCGGCGCGCGCGGCGCGCTGGCGGCGCACCGCATCCGCGTCGGCGACCGCCACCACCTTGTCGACCTGCCCCGCCAACCGGTGTCGCGTCATCGACGGCCAGCGCCCAACATTGGCCGCCAACCGCGCATCCACGGTCGCCAACACCTGCGGGTCCTCGATCAAGTCCGTGCGATACACAATCGTGGCGAACAACCGGAAATCAATATCCCCAGCAGCAAACACCGCCCCCACCTTCGGCAACCGCTCCACCATCGCCCGCGCATACCGCAACCGACTCACCGCCAACGCCTGCGAAATCCGCAACGCCGCAGCCACCTCCGCCGCGACCGCCTCCATCGCATCAATCACCCACAGCTCGCTCTGCCCCGACCAGCGCGCGGCGAACAACTCCCCCAACACCGCCAACTGCTCAGCCGCCGCCCGATTCTCCGCACGCGCCGACGCCGACAACCGCTCCAACAACGCCGCCGGCCGCGACAACCCGCCATCGAACATACATTCGATCATGCCAAAAGGGTCCGACAAATAACCTCAGCGAACGCGACCCCGGCGGGGCGAACAGGGCCGAGCGCTCGTCGAGCCTGGGGACCAGGGTGCGGCTAACTACTTCGGCGCGGCGCGCCCACCAAACGTCGAGCCTTGCGATCGAGACCTCAGCCGGAGTGCCGGTACCACGCGGCGACATACAGCACCAACGCCGTCGCCAGCGCGATCAACACCCAGATCACCACCGCCTGGTCGATCCAGGCACCCGCGGGCGGCGAGCCCGGCAGGATGTTACGCAACGGCACGACGGCGAACAGCATCGCCGCGTACCAAGTGGAAAACGGCGGCAGGAATTGCCTTCGTCCGGTGAGCATTTGGATCGCCACGAACAGCGCGAGCGTCGGCAGGGTGATGAGGACCAGGCAGATCCCCAGATCGAAGACCAGCGGACCCTTGGCCCGTTGCAGTGTCACGATCACGTTGTCCGGGCGATCCGAGTCGAGGCTGTCCCGCCCGGCTCGCCTGACCGAAATATCCCAGCCTTCCAGCGATCCCGTCACCTCCACCCGGGCGGGCTTGTATTGCCGGTTCTCGCCCGTTCCGACGAGCACGTCCGCCTGGATGGTGTCGGTGCGGTACGAGTCGAAGGGCCAATCCCCAGAGTCGCCGTGAGCCTCGATGGTGGTGGCAACCTGCGCCGGCAACTTCCCCACCGGGTATTGCAGGTCGCCCAGGTCGTTCTGCGGGAAGAAGCGCACGGACGTATCGGTGGTCAGGACGTTGAGACGCTTGTCGATCATTGAGTTATCAGGCATGACAAGCACTTTCACATCGAGGCGGTTCGCCACCGAGTGCAGTTGCTCGAATCGCACCAAGACCACGGTGCCCTCGGCGGTGTTCACGTCCGGCTCGGGCAGTGGCCCGGGCGCGGTGGCCAGCCAGTGGTAGCCGAACAGCGACAGGGTGTAGACGACGACAACGCCGACGATGATGGAGACGTCGAGCACGAGGTGCCGCCGCAGTCGCTTACGCCCCGGCTTGGCGTCGGGCGGGGCGGTGGGCGAGGTCCCGTCGCCGTTTGCAGGCGGCGGCGGCGCCGCGGATGGCTCGAGGGCAGCAGTCAGCTCGCCAGCGGGGTATCCCGCTGGCGCGGCCAATTCCTCGTGAATCGTCACTGCGCCGAAGACTAACAACGGGCCTGTTTGCTGGCATCAGATAAAACAGCATCGCTACGCGCATTTAACACACCGCGACTATCAGTCCCCTTGCCGGACCCAGGCGGAGATGTACAAACTCATCGCCGTCACCAGCGCGAGCAGCACCCACTGCACGACGGCCTGGTCGATCCACGAGCCGGGCGGTGGGGCGCCGGGAAGGATGTTCCGCAGCGGGACCACCGCGAACAGCATCGCGGCGTACCACGTTCCGAACGGCGGCACGAACTTCCTTCGGCCCATCGCCATCGGAATCGCCACCAACAACGCCAGGGTCGGCAGGGCGACGAGGACAAGACAGATGACCAGGTCGAAGACGAGTGGGCCCTCGGCTCTCTCCAGCGTGATGACCACGTTGCCCGTGTCCATGGACCGGGAGGTCCGCAGGCCGCTCGGGTCACGGACGCGGTCGACGCTGACGTTCCAGCCGTCCAAAGATCCGGTCACCTCGACCCGGGCGGGCACCTTCTTGCGGTTGTCGCCCGCCCAGACGAATGCATCGGCCGCAATCGGCTCGGTCTTGTACTCGTCGAAGGGCCAGTTACGGGGATCGCCATGCGCCTCGATGGTGGTGGTAAGTTGCGCGGGCGCCTTCCCCTTGGGGTAGTTGAGGTCCCCGAGGTCACTCGTCGGATACAGTCGAACGGCGACGTCGTTACCCAACACGTCCAGCCGCGGGTCATACTGCGAAACCCCGGGATAGACAAGCACATTCACTGTGAGGCGATTCGCGACGGGTTTGAGCTCCTCCAGGCGCAGCTGCACAATCGTGGCATCGCTCCCGCCCTGGCTCAGGTCCAGGGCGGGCAGCGGACCCCCCGCCCTTTGCAAGACGTGGACGCCCAACAGCGAAAGGGCGTAGGCGACGACAAAGGTCACCAGCAGACCCACGCCGATCTCGATCTGGGTTCTGTTCAGTTTCGGAGGCTTTGCCTTGCCGGGCGACTTCTTCTTCTTCTTCGCCACCGCAGGAGGCTCGTGGACCGCGGTCGGCTCAGCGGCCTCCGACTGAGCCGGTGTCGGCTCGGCTTCAGTCGTCATGTCGCTGAAGTCCAGCCGGTCGGGGCGCCACGTGGTCAGATGCTAGCGAACGACTACGCGAATTGCCTGCGGAAATCCGACAACTGCGCCCGCACGACGCATCCGTCGCCCGCTGGAAACCGCTCGTTCACCTGCGACGACGGCGACCCGCGGATCCCACAGCCACGACACCAGGCGTTCATCTGAGAGATCCGCCCGGTTCATCTCAACTTTGTTTGCTCGCGCGGCAACGGCTGTAAGTCTCAACAGGTGCCGACGGGGCACGAGGATCTGCTGTCGCAAGGAAACCACCAACGTGAAGCGCAATCGATCGGCCGCAGCTGCCAGCTTGCTGGCTGCGGGTGCCGTGGCCCTTTCGGCATGCAGCAACGCCCCCGCCACCCTGCCCTACACCGCCGGGGCCAAGGTCAATTGCGGCGGCCAGCAGACGCTGACCGCCAGCGGCTCGACCGCTCAAGGTAACGCGATGAACCGGTTCATCAGCGCCTACACCCAAGCCTGCACGGGGCAGGCCCTCAACTACACCGCCAACGGTTCAGGCGCGGGAATCAACGACTTCATCAGCGGCAAAACCGATTTCGCCGGATCTGACATACCGCTGAACGCCGAGCAATACGCCGCGGCCAAGAAGCGCTGCGGCGGCGCGGACGCCTGGAACCTGCCCGTGGTCTTCGGCCCGCTGGCCATCACGTACAACCTCAGCGCGGCCGACTCTTTGGTGCTCGACGGTCCCACGCTCGCGAAGATCTTCAACGGCACCATCACGCGCTGGGACGATCCGGCGCTCACCGCGCTCAACGCGTCCATGCCGGCCGAGGACATTCGCGTCATCTACCGCAGCGATGCGTCGGGCACCACCGACAACTTCCAGTCCTACCTGCAGGCCGCTTCCGGTGGAGCGTGGGGTCGGCCGGCGGGCAAGACGTTCAACGGTGGCGTCGGCATCGGGGCTGCGGGCAACGCGGGCACCGCGGCGCTGGTACGGACCACCGAGGGCGCGATCAGCTACAACGAACTGTCATTCGCGCTGCAGCAAGGCCTTTTCGCCGCCGAGCTCAAGACCCCGGCCAGTCGCCGGTCGCTACGGCCGGTTCGCATCGGCACCGACGCGGTCGGCAAGACCATCACCGAGGCCAAAGTCGTCGGGAACGGCAACGACCTCGTATTGGACCTTTCGTCGTTCTACAACCCGGCCCACCCCGACGTCTATCCGATCGTCATGGCGACCTACGAGATCGTCTGCTCCACCTACCCGAGCGCCGATGTCGCCAAGGCGGTCAGGGCCTTTCTGCAGGCCGCCATCGGCCCCGGCCAGATAGACCTCGCGAGGAACGGCTATATCCCGCTGTCCCCGGACTTCCGGGCGAGAGTGTCGGGCGCCATCGACGCGATCGGCCCGTCGGACTCGCCGAGCTGAGAGCGAGCCGCTACGTCTTTTGGGGTTTCTTTCGGTCCCGGTGGCGCCACCAGGCGAGGATGAACAGGGCCATCGCCGTCACCAGGCCGATCAAAACCCATAGCACGAGGGCTTGGTCGACCCAGGAACCGAACGGTGGGCTGCCCGGCAGAATGTTCCGCAGCGGAACGATGGCGAAAAGCATTGCGCCGTACCACGTTATGAAGGGCGGCAGAAAGGACGTTCGGCCCAACACCATGGGTATGGCGACCCACAGCGCCAGGACGGGCAGGGCGATGAGCACCAAGCAGATCCCGACGTCGAAGATCAGGGGGCCTTTGGACCGCTGCAGCGTGACGGTCACGTCATCGAGGGCGTCCGGGTTCGGATCCTCGGAGTCGTGGACCCGGGTGACTGTCGCGTCCCAGCCGTCCAACTTTCCGGTGACTTCGACACGCGCGGGTACCTTTTCGCGGTTCGGCCCGGTGCCGGTGAACACGTCGGCAGCCAGGACCTCCGTCTTGTAGGTGTCGAACGGCCAGTTACCGGGATCGCCGTGCGCCACGATGCTGGTGCTGACCTGTGCCGGCGCCTTGCCCACCGGGTATTGCAAGTCCCCCAGGTCGTTTTCCGGGTACAGCCGCACGGCCGCGTCGGTGGTCAGCACGCCGAAGTTCTTGTCGTAGAGCGAATCCTTCGGGTAAACAAGCACATTCACCGTCAAGCGGTTCGCGACGGTATCCAGTTTCTCCAGATGCACCTGGACGACGCTGTCGTCGGCCTCGAGCTTGCTGAAGTCCACCGCGGGCAGCGCGGGCGCCGATTTGGCCAACAGGTGGACGGCGATCAGCGAGAGGACGTAGATGACGATGACGGCGCTGATGATCCCGATCGCGATCGCGGTCTGCCGTCCCCGTGCACCGGACGACGCGGGAGGGGCCGGGGGGCCGGGCGGCGCCGGAGGGGCCGGGGGCGCCGGGGTCCCGGCGGTCATTGAGGCATCACGGGGCCAGACACTAGCAGGTTAAACGGCATTTTTAGAAGACAAATCGGCAAATTGCGGCACCCGGCCACGCGGTGCCGACGGCCGGCGTCGGCCGTTCAATCGCGCGAGAAGGCCAGGGCCAGTTCCTTTTCCACGTCTTGGTAGGGCCTGCCGGAGAGGTCGACGGTGACCTGGGCGATGGTGCCGCCAGTGAAGCGGAACGGAGCCTTGTAGCGGCTCGATACCGCCGAGCCGCCATTGTGGCCGACGGTGATTCCGGCGCCTGCCAACCCGAACGTTCCCGGATGCGCCTGCACATCCCCAAGGGTGCCCACCACCGCGTCGTCGACGAACAACGTCACGTCACCCAACGGAGTGTGGCTGCCCGGCACGGTGCCGGTGCGAGAATAACTGGCGCCCAGCACGTGCCGGCCCAGCGGCACCGCTGCCGACGAAGAGACGGCCTGCTGCCGCTCGCCCAGGAAGTTGTAGACGTAGTGCAGGCGCCCGTCCTGAATGAACAGCACATGGCCGCCGTGGGCGCCACCCTGTTTGAACAGCACGCCTTCGGCGCCCGTGGTGTCCACGACTACCTCGGCCAGCACCGCGAATGACCTGCCGCGGATCTCGGCGGCGGCGCCGATGCCCACGTCGGCGCAGTGGGGATAGTAGACATAGCTGGAACGTTCCCCGACCAGGTAGGGCCGCGACCGCATCATCGTCTCCACGATGTTGAGGTCCGACAGCGGCAGGCCGTTGTACTTGGCGGCCTCGGAGAACCACAGCGCCTTGAGTTCCTCGAGCTTCTCGGGGTGCTCGGCGGCCAGGTCATGGCACTGACTGCGGTCCGCCTCGATGTGGTAGAGCTCCCAGCGGTCGGTGTCGAACTGGGACCAGCCCGCGGGCGTGGCCGCGTGCACGGTGTTGGCGAACCAGCCCCGGTGCCAGATCCCCCGGGTGCCGAGCATGGTGTAGAACTGCGTCCGCTTGCCGGTGTCGGCACCCGGATCATCAAGAGCCGCCTTGAAACTGACCCCGTCCAGCGGTGTCTGGGCGATTCCGCGGACGGTCTCGGGGGGTGCCATGCCCAGCAGGTCGTAGACGGTGGGGGTGACGTCGCTGACGTTCACGTAGGTGTCGCGGACCTCGCCGTGGGCCGCGATCCCGTTGGGCCAGGAGATGATTGCGGTGTCGGCGATGCCGCCCTCGTGAGACGCGTAGCGCTTGTACAACTTGTAGGGCGTGTTGAAGGCCATCGCCCACCCGATCGGGTAGTGGTTGTACGTCTCCGGACCACCGAGATGCTCGAGCAGCTTCAGGCTTTCCTCGACGGTATCGATGTAGCCGTTGAAGAACTTGCCCTCGTTCACCGATCCGTTCGGACCGCCCTCGCCGCTGGCCCCGTTGTCGGAGATCACCACGATGATGGTGTCGTCGAGCTGACCGGATTCCTCGAGATAGTCCAGGATGCGCCCGATCTGCGCGTCGGTGTAGCTCAGGAAACCGGCGAACACCTCCGCCATCCGGCTGAACAACTTCTTCTCGTCGTCGCGCAGCGAGTCCCAGGGCCGCACGGTGTCCTGCAACGGCCAGGGCTGGCCGTCCGGCCCCTTGACGTCGAGATAGGGGTTGACGGGCGACAGTTCGGTGTCCGGCGGAACGATGCCGAGCGACTTCTGCCGTTCCAGCACGATCTCGCGGTATCGCTCGTAGCCCATGTCGAAGCGGCCCGCGTACTTGTCCGCCCACTCCTTGAAGACGTGATGCGGCGCATGTCCCGCGCCCGGGCACACGTAGCTGAACCAAGGCTTGTCGGGCGCGATCACCTTGGCGTCGCGGATGAATTCGATTGTCCTGTCGGCGATGTCCTTCGACAGGTGGTAGCCCTCCTCCGGGGTGCCCGGCGGGCTGATCGGATGGTTGTCGTACACCAGGTCCGGATACCACTGGTCGGTCTCGCCGCCCATGAAGCCGTAGAACCGCTCGAAGCCGCGTGAGGTCGGCCAGTGCCGCTTCGTCGCGGCCAGATTGGCCTCCTCCAGCGGCGTCAAGTGCCACTTGCCAACGCAGTATGTGTTGTAGCCGCGCTCGGCGAGCACCTCGGACAGCAGCGCCGTCTCGAACGGAATGCGCCCATTGCAGTTGGGAAACCCGTCGGTGAACTCCTCGATGGTGGCCATGCCGACGGTGGTGGCATTGCGACCGGTCAGCAACGAAGCCCTGGTCGGCGAGCACAGGGCGGTGGTGTGAAACTGCGATAACCGCACCCCGTGCTCGGCGATCCGCGTCATGGCGGGCATGTCGACCAGGCCGCCGAAACAGTCCCACGTCGCGATGCCCGTGTCGTCCCACACCAGGTAGAGGATGTTCGGCGAGTTCTCCGGTGCCGTGGGGGCCGCGTACGGCCCCCAGTCGGCCTCCGAGTCGCGGATGTCCAGCTCGATCTTGCCCGAAAACTCCGTCGCCACGCCGGCCTCGCTCTCGTCCCGGTTTCGCCAGCCGAATATCGCGAGCAGACTACACCCGCGGGTGAGCCGAATAGCGAAATCGCCCGAGACCGCAAGGTCCCGGGCGATTCTTAATGCGTGGGTCTACTTCGCCTTTTCCAGGATTTCGACCAGCCGCCACCGCTTGGTGGCCGACGTGGGGCGCGTCTCCATCAGCGAGACCCGGTCGCCGATGCCGGCGGTGCTGTTCTCGTCGTGCGCCTTGACCTTCTTGGTGGTCCGGATGATCTTGCCGTACAGCGGGTGCCGCACGCGGTCTTCCAGCTCGACCACGATGGTCTTCTGCATCTTGTCGCTCACGACGTAGCCGATGCGCACCTTGCGCCGGCCGCGCACCTTCGGGTTGGCCGGGGTGTGCTTGGGGCCCTTGCCGCCGGGGGTGGCCTTCTCTTCTGCCATCACGATTCCTTACCGTCGGGTCCGGAAGCCAGACCCAGCTCTCTTTCCCGCAGCACCGTGTAGATCCGCGCGATCTCGTGGCGCACCGTACGGAGGCGGCGGTTGTTGGTCAGCTGCCCGGTCGCCATCTGGAAGCGCAGGTTGAACAGCTCTTCCTTCGACTCGCGCAGGCGCTCGGTCAACTCTTCCTCGTTGAGTTCACGCAGTTCGCCCGGCGAAACTCCAACTGCCATCAGAACTGTTCCTCTCGGGTCACGATGCGTGCCTTGATCGGCAACTTGTGGATGGCGCGGGTGAGCGCCGCCCGGGCGATCTGCTCGTTGGGGTAGCTCAGCTCGAACAGCACCCGGCCCGGCTTGACGTTGACGACCCACCATTCCGGCGAACCCTTACCGGAACCCATCCGGGTCTCGGCGGGCTTCTTGGTCAGCGGGCGGTCGGGGAAGACGTTGATCCACACCTTGCCGCCACGCTTGATGTGCCGGTTGATGGCGATACGAGCCGCCTCGATCTGCCGGTTAGTCACGTAGGCATGCTCGAGCGCCTGGATGCCGTAGTCACCGAAGTTCACCGACGTGCCGCCGCTGGCGATGCCGCGCTGGCGCGGATGGTGCTGCTTGCGGTGTTTAACCCTGCGGGGAATCAACATGATTCAGCTCTCCGTGCTCTGTGGTTCCGGTGCGGGCGCGCTCTCCGCGGGCGCCGACTCCTCACCCGCCGCGCGCCCGGCCTCGGTGCTGGTCGCCGTGGTGCCCGATGCACCACTGCGCCGCGGGCGGGTGCCCGACGGGCGCTCGCGGCGCGGGCGGTCGGCCCCGGCGGGGGCGGCAGCGGCCAGCTCGCGCTTGCCGCCGACGATGTCGCCCTTGTAAATCCATACCTTCACGCCGATCCGGCCGAAGGTGGTCTTGGCCTCGTAGAGGCCGTAGTCGATGTCGGCGCGCAGCGTGTGCAGCGGCACCCGACCCTCGCGGTAGAACTCCGAACGGCTCATCTCCGCACCGCCGAGGCGGCCCGAGCACTGCACCCGGATGCCCTTGACGTTCGGCTGACGCATCGCCGACTGGATCGCTTTGCGCATCGCGCGACGGAAGGCCACGCGGTTGCTCAGCTGCTCGGCGACACCCTGAGCCACCAGTTGTGCCTGCGATTCTGGGTTCTTGACCTCGAGGATGTTGAGCTGCACCTGCTTGCCGGTCAGCTTCTCCAGGTCGGCGCGGATCCGGTCGGCCTCGGTGCCGCGGCGCCCGATCACGATGCCGGGGCGCGCGGTGTGGATGTCGACCCGCACCCGGTCACGGGTGCGCTCGATCTCCACGTCGGCGATGCCGGCGCGCTCGAGACCGGTGGACAGCAGCCGCCGGATCGCGACGTCTTCCTTGACGTAGTCCGCGTACTGCTTGTCCGCGTACCAACGGGACTTCCAGTCCGTGGTGATGCCCAGGCGGAAGCCGTGCGGATTGATCTTCTGGCCCACTACTCTGAGCCTCCCTTCGCGTCAGAAGTCTCAGCGGCTTTCGCGGGCGCTTTGTTCGCGGGCGCCTTCTTGGCGGCGGCCTTGCTGGCCTCGGCACGGCGGGCACGCGTCGACTTCGCCGCGCGCTGGTCCTTCACCGGCCGGCTCTCCACCACGACCGTGATGTGGCTGGTGCGCCGGCGAATCCGGAACGCCCGCCCCTGGGCGCGCGGACGGATCCGCTTTGCGGTGGGGCCCTCGTCGGCGTACACGGTCGCGACCACCAGGGTCGCCGGGTCCAGCCCGTTGTTGTTCTGCGCGTTGGCCGCTGCGCTGGCGATGACCTTGGCCACCGGCTCGCTGGCGGCCTGGGGCGCCCAGCGCAGGATATCCAGCGCGTCGGCCACGGACTTGCCGCGCACCAGGTCGATCACCCGGCGCGCCTTTGTCGGCGACACCCGCACGAACCGTGCCTTGGCGACCGCCGACGGAAACTCAGTACTTGTCATCGCCTCTTCGACTTCCGGTCGTCCTTGATGTGTCCCTTGAAGGTCCGCGTCGGCGCGAATTCACCAAGCTTGTGACCGACCATCGACTCGGTGACGAACACCGGGACGTGCTTGCGGCCGTCGTGCACCGCAAAGGTGTGGCCGATGAAGTCGGGGATGATCGTCGAACGCCGCGACCAGGTCTTGATGACCTGCTTGCTGTTCTTCTCGTTCTGGACGTCCACCTTCTTGAGCAGGTGGTCGTCGACGAACGGGCCCTTCTTGAGGCTGCGTGGCATGGCTGCTCCTGGAACTTCCTACCGCCCGTGCTTCTTGCCGGTACGCCGGCGCCGCACGATGAGTTTGCTGCTGGCTTTGTTGGGCTTGCGGGTGCGGCCCTCGGGCTTGCCCCACGGGCTGACGGGGTGCCGACCACCGGAGGTCTTACCCTCACCACCGCCGTGCGGGTGGTCCACCGGGTTCATGACCACGCCGCGGACGGAGGGGCGCTTGCCCTTCCACCGCATCCGGCCGGCCTTGCCCCAGTTGATGTTCGCCTGCTCGGCGTTGCCGACCTCGCCGACCGTTGCGCGGCAGCGCACGTCGACACGCCGGATCTCACCGCTGGGCATGCGCAGGGAGGCGTAGGTGCCCTCTTTGCCGAGCAATTGGATGCTCGACCCGGCCGAACGGGCCAGCTTGGCGCCGCCGCCGGGCCGCAGCTCCACCGCGTGGACCACGGTGCCGGCGGGGATGTTGCGCAGCGGTAGGTTGTTGCCCGGCTTGATGTCGGCGTTCGCACCGGACTCCACCACATCGCCCTGCGAAAGCCCCTGCGGCGCAATGATGTAGCGCTTGTCGCCGTCGAGGAAGTGCAACAGCGCGATGTTGGCGGTGCGGTTCGGGTCGTACTCGATGTGCGCGACCTTGGCGTTGACTCCGTCTTTGTCGCTCCGACGGAAGTCGATCAGCCGGTAGGCGCGCTTGTGGCCACCGCCCTTGTGTCGAGTGGTGATCCGCCCGTGGGCGTTGCGGCCGCCGTGACCGTGCAGCGGGCGCACCAACGACTTCTCCGGAGTCGACCGGGTGATCTCGCCGAAGTCGGAGACGCTCGCGCCACGACGACCGGGGGTCGTCGGCTTGTATTTGCGAATTGCCATGTCTAATCAGGTCTCTCTCTCGCGCCCGGCTATGCCGGTGCCCCGAACAGATCGATCGGCTTGCTGCCAGGCGCCAAGGTGACGATGGCCCGCTTGGTGCTCTTGCGCTTGCCGAAGCCAGTCCTGGTGCGCTTGCGCTTGCCCTGCCGGTTCGCGGTGTTCACCGATGCGACCTTGACGGAGAAGATCTTCTCGATCGCGATCTTGATCTGCGTCTTGTTCGAATCGGGGTGCACCACGAACGTGTACACGTTGTCGTCCAGCAGTCCGTAGGACTTCTCCGAGATGACCGGCGCGAGGATGATGTCACGCGGGTCGGCGATGGTCGCCATCAGGCCGAAACCTCCTCGGCTGTCGTCGTGTCGGCGCCCCTGTTGGCGGCGATGTAGGCGTTGAGCGCCTCGACGCTGAACACCACGTCGTCGGCGCGCAGCACGTCGTACGTGTTGAGCTGGTCGGGCGCCAGGACATGCACACCGGGCAGGTTCCGCACGCTCTTCGCGCCGGTCTCGTCGCTGCGGCCGATCACCACCAGCAGTTGCTTGCGATCGCTGAGGCTGCCGAGGAACGCACGGGCGCTCTTTGTCGACGGCGTCTGGCCCGCGACAAGTTCGGTCACCGCGTGGATGCGCCCGTTGCGCGCCCGGTCCGACAGCGCGCCGCGCAACGCAGCGGCGATCATCTTCTTGGGCGTGCGCTGGCTGTAGTCGCGCGGCTTGGGGCCGTGCACGACGCCACCGCCGGTGAACTGGGGAGCCCTCGTCGAGCCCTGCCGGGCGCGGCCGGTCCCCTTCTGCCGGTACGGCTTGCGACCACCGCCGCTGACGTCGCCGCGCGTCTTGGTCGAGTGCGTGCCCTGGCGGGCCGCCGCGCGCTGCGCGATGACGACCTGGTGCATCAGCGCGATATTGGCCGGGGCATCGAACAATTCGGCCGGCAGCTCGATCGAGCCTTCGACCTTGCCGTCCGGTGTCTGCACGTCAATCTTGAGTGCCATTACTTCTCACCTCGTTTGACCGCGGTGCGCACCATCACGAGTCCACCGGTGCGGCCGGGGACCGCACCCTTGATCAACAGCACGCCGTTCTCGGGATCGACCTTGTGCACCACCAGGTTCTGGACGGTGACGCGGTCGCTGCCCATCCGGCCGGCCATCCGGGTGCCCTTGAAGACACGCGCCGGGGTGGCGCAGCCGCCGATGGAGCCCGGGCGGCGGTGCACCGCCTGCGCGCCGTGGCTGGCGCCCTGGCCCCGGAAACCGTGCCGCTTCATGGTTCCGGCGAAGCCCTTGCCCTTGGAGGTCCCCGTCACGTCGACATAGCTGCCGTCGGCGAAGATCTCGGCCGTGAGCTCCTGGCCGACTTGGTATTCACTGGCGGCGGCCTCGTCGTCCAGCCGCAACTCGGCCAGGTGGCGGCGCGGGTTCACGCCCGCGGCGCTGTACTGCCCGGTCACCGGCTTGTTGACCTTGCGGGGGCTGATCTCGCCGTATGCCAGTTGCACGGCGCTGTAACCGTCGCGCTCCGGGGTGCGGATGCGCGTCACCACATTGGGGCCGGCCTTGACGACCGTCACCGGTACGACGCGGTTGTTCTCGTCGAACACCTGCGTCATGCCCAGCTTGGTGCCCAGAATGCCTTTTCTTGCCATCAGTTCACCGAGTTCCTACTGGATGTTGACGTCGACACTGGCCGGCAGGTCGATGCGCATGAGCGCGTCGACCGTCTTCGGCGTCGGGTCGAGGATGTCGATCAACCGCTTGTGCGTGCGCATCTCGAAGTGCTCCCGCGAGTCCTTGTACTTATGCGGGGAGCGGATGACGCAATACACATTCTTTTCGGTCGGCAGCGGCACCGGCCCTACGACGCTGGCACCCGTGCGGACGACGGTCTCGACGATCTTGCGCGCCGAGGCGTCGATGGCCTCATGGTCGTAGGCCTTGAGCCTGATGCGGATCTTCTGTCCCGCCACGCTTCTCCTACCCTCACTCCACTGAAGTCCGTACCGGACTTCAAAATCTTCGTCCTCACGTGCCCCCGGCGCGCGGATCGATCCCGCCCTCGAGCGGGCCGATCGAGCGTCGCGCCGGTTACTGCGCCGCTGTTTACCTGTCGTGGTCCACCGGCCCCCGCGGTCGGGCGTGTCACCCTCACGCAGCCTCGGCGCGCCAATTTCTTGGCGAAATAGTCGCTCCAAGGATGGGACCGGACGCGCCCGTTTGGGCGCTGGTCGTATGCCCGGCCAGGCGTGAACCCGGCTCAAGGCAACCTGAACAGTATGCCTCAGATCATGGGTTTGGCCAAATCCCGGGCGAACCCCACCGGCGCGATTGCACAAGCCGGCTAACGCCCAGGTCAGGGGTCCTTTGGGCGGTTGGGGCGGGCGATCCGCCACACCCAGTTCCGCCCGCAGGCAATCTTCCTCAGGCACCTGCCGATTCGGTGGTCACCGCGTTCGCCCTACGATGCGCGCGCTGAACGTGCAGGAAACCGTCCACGGCCGCCTGAGCGCACTCCCGGTAGTCGAAGTCGGGCAGGGTGGACAACCGGCCCAGCACGAGGGGGCCGATCAGCAGCGCGATTGCGCGCGACCGGTCCACCTCGCCCAGTTCGGCCACGGCCTCGGGGCTGTTGAATATGGCATCGAACGGGGCGGCGTATTGCTGGGCGATGCGCTCGCGCAGCGTCGTGATCGCTGCGCTGTCCGCCGCGTGGGCACCGCTGGGTTGCGGCAGGCCGCTCAGGTCGGGCCCCAGCGCCAACCAGGACATCGCGGTGAGCATCGTCGGCGCCTCGGCCACCGACTCGGCCTGCGCCAGGACCAGCGCGAAGAGCCGGTCGCGCAGCGAGCCCTCGGGGGGCGGCATCGGAGCCGGCGGCAGCAAGCTGCCGAACGCCGCCGCCAGCAGTTCGTTGCCGCTGGAGAAGTGGCGATACAGGGTGGCCCGGGCTACGTTGGCGGTGCGGGTGACCGCGTCGACGGTCACGGCGCCGGGCCCACCAGAACGCAGTAACGCGGCGGCGGCTTCGAGCAGGCGAGCCCTGGACCGCGCCGGGCGAGGATCGGTAGTCGCCTCGGTGATCGTGATCACCTCCCCGTTTAGAACCGGCATTAACGGCTATTTCCGAGACTGACCGTCTCAAAACTTCCATACCACTTTCCACGCCATCCTCGAGGAGGCGCACCCATGGTCGACATCCTCAGCGGGCCTGACCAGCGTAGTGATGCGGTAAGCATCGGCGGAAGCCCCCGGGCCCGAAACTGGACCCTGGCGGTTGCCTGCATGGGCGTCGGGCTCGTGGTCGCCTCCATGACTGCCCTGAACACCGCGCTGGGCGACCTCGCCGTGGCCACCTCGGCGACACAGTCCCAGCTCAACTGGATCGTCGACGGTTATACCGTCGCCCTGGCATGCCTGCTGCTGCCCGCGGGGGCGATCGGCGACCGCTACGGACGGCGCGGCGCGTTGCTCCTCGGCCTCGTGGTCTTCGCGCTCGGCTCGATCGCCCCGGCGATCCTGCATCACCCGACGCAGATCATCGCGGCGCGCGCCGTGGCCGGTGCCGGTGCCGCGTTCGTGATGCCAGCCACGCTTTCGCTGCTGACGGTCGCCTATCCCAAGGAGGAACGGGTCAAGGCCGTGGGCATCTGGGCCGGCACGGCCGGCTCGGGCGCCGTCCTCGGAATGCTGGGATCCGGTGCACTGCTCCACTTTTGGGATTGGCACGCCATCTTCTGGTCGCTCGGGGTCGTTGGCCTGGTGATCTTCGCCCTGGCCTGCACGGTCGCCTCCTCCCGGGATAGCGGCGCGCCGCGGATCGACTCGGCGGGCGCCCTCCTGATCGGGGCCGCGCTCGCAATCGCCGTCGCCGCCATTCTGGAGGCACCGACCCGCGGGTGGGGAGACCCGCTGGTCTGGGGCGGAATCGTCGCGGGCGCGGTGCTGGCCGTGGTCTTCGGTGTCGTCGAACTCCAGAAGCAGCACCCGCTGCTGGACGTGCGACTGTTCGGCGACCCTGCGTTCGCCACGGGGGTGGCGTCGATCGTCGTGCTGTTCGGTGCGACGTTCGGCTTCTTCTACCTCGGCATGCAATACGTACAGCAGATCATGGGTTACTCGCCGCTGATGACGGCTGTCGCCTTCACGCCGTTCATGGTGCCGCTGGGCATCTTTTCCGCGCTGTCGTTCTGGTACGTGCCGAGGTTCGGGCTGCGGCTGGTGATCTTCGTCGGCACGCTGCTGATGGCGGTGGGATTCGCCAGCATGCACATGCTCGACCTCCATACGTCGTATCTCGAATTGGCTTGGCCCACACTGATCCTCAGCACGGGCATCGGTTTGTGCACGGCTCCCACGACGTCGGCGATCATGGGTGCGGTTTCCGACGAGAAGCAAGGCGTCGCCTCCGCGGTGAACGACGCCTCCCGCGAAATGGGCGGAGCGCTCGGCATCGCCGTGGCCGGTTCGATCCTGGCCGGACGCTATTCGCGAGAGCTGTCCCCCAAGCTGGTGCAGTTCCCCGCACCGGTCCGCGGCCCGGCCACCGATTCGCTCGCCAAAGCAGTCGAGGTGGCCGACAGGCTCGGCCCGCAGGGGCGCCAACTGGCCGAGCTGAGCAAAGCCGCGTTCATGGCCTCGCTGCACGCCTCGACGACCGCACTGGCCGTCCTGGTCGCCGTCGCCGCGGTCCTGATCGGGCTGTGGGCGCCGGGGCGCGGCGGCCGCCAACTGCGCTGGGTCGGCCGGGTGCGCCCGGGCAAGCACCGGGCCTGACGCTCACGCTCAATGTTGTTGTCCACCATCAATATCGCTCAAAAAAATCGTTCGCGGATCCTTGCGAAGAACCTCTGGGATCTGGTATCTCAAATATAGATCGACAAATGCAGGTCCTCTCGCAGGATGGGGTGGATGTGGTGTTGATGTTCAAGCCGGAGCGCCCGGCGATCAGTGCGGCCAGCCTTTGCGGGGGCCGAACGGATACGCCGGTGGCAAACGGCCCCACGATGAACCCCACGACGACCGGAACGCATTCGGAAGGGAGGTGATGGGAGCCGGGGGCGGTCGTGCCGTCCACGAACATTGCGACGCATCGTTCGCGCCTGACGTGCATCTGCGCGCGCACCGCCACTGTCGTGGCCATTTACGTGGACCGCACGAACGCCCCTTTGCCGGAAGTTTCCTGAGATGCCAGCCAAAACCACCTCGGCCGTACAACGACCGGGTTACGATTCGATGCATAGCACCTGCCAAGGGTCGGCGGGTGATATCCGGCCTAGCTGGGGGGACTCGTATAGATGTCATGGGTGATTGCGGCACCGGAGTACGTGGCCGCCGCCGCCAGCGACTTGGCGAACATCGGGTCGACTATCGACTCGGCCAACTCGGCGGCGTCCGGCCCGATCACGAGCGTGCCCGCACCCGGCGCTGACGAGGTTTCCGCCGGCATTGCCGCTCTGTTCGACGCCCATTCGCAGGTCTACCAGGCGATCAGCGCCCAGGCTGCGGCTTTCCACGCACAGTTTGTGCAGCTCATGAACGGCGGCGCGGCGCAGTATGCGGCCACCGAGGCCGCTAACGCCTCTCCCCTGCAGACCACCCAGCCCGGCGCCCTGAGCCCGAACGCGGCCGGCCAGGCGCTGTCCAGCGCGCAGCCGATGGTCACCAGCGCGGCCGCGCCGGCCTCCGCGGCGGCCAGCCTGCCGGCTTCGGCGGCGAGCGCGGCCGGCGGATCGGCGCACGCCGCTCCGGTCGCCGCAGTTGCACCGGCCGCCGCGGTCCCGCCCCCGGCGGTCGCCTCGGTGCCACCGGTCGGAGTAGCGCCCGCGGCCTCGGCAGCCCTCAGCTCGACCGGCGCGCCGGCGTCACCGCTGCAGCCGGCGACTTCGACCTATGCGGCCGCGGCGACGGGCGAGCCGGCGGCCCCGCTGCCCGAAGCCGTCGCGACGCCCGTCACCGCGGTGCCCACGGAAACGCCGGAGATCGTCCAGGCGGCCACCGCGGCGACACCGCTGCCGGTGACGCCGGTCACCGCGGCACCCCAGTCCACGCAGTCCTTCCGGCCGGCAACCGGCCCCTACTCCCCGGCCGCGGCCGAGGAGCAACCGATGCCGTATTCGACCTGATCTGGTCCCCGCCGATTCACGCGACGAATCCCGCGGCCCGGTGCCCGAGCATCACGATGGTGGCGTGCGGTCCGCGCCCGGGAATTGCGGGCAGCACCGAGCCGTCGATCACCCAGAGGTTCTCGATCCCGCGTACGCGGCACCGCTGATCGACGACCGCACGTGGGTCATCGTCCGATCCCATCGGCGCTGTGCCGCATAGGTGTTGGGAGGTCGACCAAGACGTCGGGCCGATTTCGCTTGTGACGGGCGCCAATTCGCGGGCCAATTCGGCGCCTCGGCGCAGCGCTGCAACGTCGTCGGGTTCGCTGTCGTAGCGGTGCTCGATGAGCGGTGGCACGGCGGGATCCCGCGAGATCAACGTCAGGCGTCCGCGCGCCCGCGGCCGCATGAGCGCGACACCGATGTGCGGCCAGTCGGGATGCCCAGCCGTGCCGTCGCCGATCATCGTTACGAATCCGCCGGTGTAGGGCCTGATTTCGATGCCATCACCGGTGTCGAGCACCGCTTCGAGGACGGGCCGCCCGGGCGCGACGGCCCAATCGGTGGGCAGCACCCATTCGGGATGATCGATGAAGGATGAGCCTACCGGCAGCGGCGCCAGGACCGGAATCCCGGCCTCTCGCAGCACGGCCTCCTCTCCGACACCGGACAGCATCAACAGCTTCGCCGACTCGATTGCGCCGGAACACAACACGATTCGATCCGCGGTGCGGGTCAACGGGCCATCCGGGCCGACGGCGTCGACTCCGACCGCGGTAGTTCCGTCAAACCGCACGCTTACCGCCCGGGTCTCGGCCAGCAGCGTCAGATTCGCACGCCGCAACGCAGGAATCAGGTAGGCGGCTCCGGATCCGATACGCACACCGTCGACGATGTTGAGCGGAACGGCCCCGACGCCCGAAACAGATTGTCCGTCAGGGTCATTGAGGTCAGCGATCCATCCGAAACCGGCGCGCTCGGCGGCGGCGATGAATCGCTGGGTGGTGCCGGTCATTTCGCGAGTCCGGCGAACCAGGATCGGACCGCTTCTGCCGTGGGCGGGACCGTCGAAGTCGAGGTCAGTCTCGATGGCGCGAAAGTGTTCGAGCACGTCCGCCCAGGACCAGCCCGGCAGCCCGAGGCCGTCTAAATCGCGCGGCAACGCCCGGCAGAAGTAGCCGCCGTTGACCGCGCCCGAACCGCCCAGCGTCGCGCCCCGCACCAGCGGCAGCTCGCGAGCCGGGTGATCGGTGAGCCGGGCCGGGTAACGCCGGACCAGCGGGCTGCCGACGCCTATGGGCAATTGCAGGCCGTTGGCGGTCTGCGCCAGTAACGCGGGGTCTGCGAGTGCGGGGCCGGCCTCAAGGAGGGTGACGGTACGACCGGAGTCGGCGGAAAGGCGCTCGGCAACAACCGATCCGGCACTGCCGGCGCCGACGATCAGCACATCACTGTGCGCGGCGGCGGTGGTCAAGGCGGCGGCTAGGTCCGTATCTGCGGTTTGAGCGCGCGGAGGTTGCGTTCGCGCACCACGCCCCACCACAGTCCCAGGCCGTAGGCCAGGTCATCGACGCGCTTGAGCACGAGGTAGGTCAGTAGCCCGATCGGCTGACACTCGTCACCGACGGCGTCCCGGCGGCGAAGCCAATCGACCACGCCGTCCATAACGGCGGCAACCAGCACGACCCGTCTGAAGTGACGCGACAACGTCGCTGCCAACAGCGCCAGCGGCCAGTAGTGCCGGCACAGGGCCGACGCCAGCTGCAGCGCCGCCGACCACAGGCCGCGGGTGGCGACCACGAGAACGTCCCAGAGCGAGGTGTCGGCGCCACTCATGGCCCTCGCCACGCGGTGCCCGGTCAGCACGGCGACGACCACCGACGCCAGCTGGGAAAGCGTCGTTCCGAGCGCCATCAGGATCCAGGCCGTCAACGCCCACCCGGAGATGACCACCGGAGCGGTCTTGTCGGGATGCCGCACCGACAGCGGGGCCGCCGAGCCGCCGTAGAACGCCTTGCGGGCCAGCCAATCCCGCAGTTCGGTGCGGTGATCGTGAGCCACCAGCGCGATCGGCTCATAGCGCAGCCGTGAACCGGCCTCGATGAGCCGCCAGCACAGGTCGACGTCCTCGCCGGACTGCATGGTCTCGTCGAAGCCCCCGATGCCGCGGATGGCCGAGCAGCGACAGATGATGGCCGCGCTGGGAACATAGGAAACAGTGCTGTGTGGCAGGACCGGCGCCTCGCGCTCCCCGAGGTCAAGCGACGAGTGCACCGCCTCGTAGCGCGCCACCACGTTTTCGCTGTGCGCCAGCCCCACGATCCGCGGCGCCACGAGGGCGACGGACGGGTCGCAGAAATGGCCGAGCAGGGCCTCCAGCCAGCCTCGGCGCGGCGCGACGTCGGAATCGAGGAACGCGACGAAGTCGGTCGTGCAGGCGGCCAGCCCGGTGTTGCGCGCGGTGGCCGGCCCCCGGCTGCGGGGATGGCGCACGACTTCGACGTCGCAGTGCGCGCCGACGAAGTCCTCCGCGGTGACGGGGGTGAACGACCCGTCGTCGACCACGATGACGCGCAGGCCGCGCAGCGAGCTCACCAGCCGGCGCACTCCGGAAAGGTTGTCGCGCACCGGGATAACCACAGTGACGTCACGGTGCGACGGGCCACCCGCGGGGCGGGGATGGGCGACCGTGGCGTCCAGCAGCGTGCGGGCCAGCTGGGCGCTGACGTCGTCGCGAACCTTCAGCCTGCCGTTGGACAGCATGTCCTGGGCGGCGGGCGCCAGCTTCAGCAGCCGGGTCGGCGACCCGCCGAGCAGGGCAGAGCCGTCGCCCAGGACGCGCACGCGGCGATCGACCTGGACGGCGAATCCGTCCGGCAACCGGGATTGACTCATGTCAGCGTTCCGTCCGGCGCGGGCCGCCAGCGGGCGACCCGACGGACACAGTCGTCCACCATTTCCCCGAAGATGCGCCGGCCCTCGGCGGCGGTCGCGGTGGTCGGGTCGCCCAGCACGCCCACGGGGCTGACTGCCGCGACTCCGCCACGACGCATCGACGGCAGCAAGTCGGCCAGCGGCTCTCGGTTGCCGGCCAGCCAACGGTCGGTCAGCACCTCGGCCGGCGAGATATGCAGCAACACCGATGTTTCAGTATGGCCGGCGTGGGCGTCGCCGCCGGCCGCAATGCAGGGGACCCAGCCGGCGTCACGGCCCTCGGCGCGCAGCTGGTGCACGGCGGCGGTGAGGGCGCCGAGGTTGCCCCCGTGGCCGTTGACGAAGACCAGGCGTCGCGCCCAACAGGCCGCCGACCTGCCGTATTCCACCAGCAGTGTGGTCAGGGCGTCGGTGCCGATCGAGATCGTTCCGGCGAAGCTCTGGTGCTCGCCGCTGGCGCCATAGGCGATCGCCGGCGCCACCAGCCACTCGTACTCCAGGCCGGCGGCCGCCGCGCGAGCGACCGCGGTGGCGATCCGGGTGTCGGTGTCCAGGGGCAGGTGGGGACCATGCTGTTCGGTCGACCCAACCGGGACCATTATCGACGGCGAGATGCTCGATAGCTGGCTCGACGTGGCAGTCGCTAATTCGCCGAGTACGGGCACTCGGTGATGGTAGGACGAATTCACCTGGCGTGCACCAATTGTTGACCCTCGAATGTAAATTTTTTCTGGCTGGTTCATCCGTTATTAGGAATTCGGCTCGTTCGTCACGTTTGCCCCGCATGTACCACGCGCGAGCGGCGCCCAAACCGGCTAGGCCGGGCCGTCGGCGGGGACCCCGAGAGCCCGCGTGAAGCCGGCCGGGATCAGCACGTCGCCGGGTCCGAGGTCGTGCACGCTGGAGTGACCGAGGCCCATCAGCGCCGAGTCGATGCCGCCGCGCAGGATGTCGAGGACGTTCTCGACGCCGGCCTGTCCGGCCGCGGCCAGGCCCCACAGGTACGCCCGTCCGATCATCACCGCCCGCGCGCCCAGGGCCACGGCCTTGACAACGTCGCTGCCGCGCCGGACGCCGCCGTCCAACAGCACCTCGATCTGGTCACCGACCGCCGCAGCAATGGCGGGCAGCGCGCGGATCGAGGCCGGCGTGCCGTCCAGGTTGTTGCCGCCGTGGTTCGACACGGAGATCGCCGAAACACCAGCGTCCACAGCCCTTTTCGCGTCGTCGACGCGCATCACGCCCTTGAGCATGAACGGCCCGCCCCACAGCTCCCGCAGCCAGGCGATGTCGTCCCAGGTGGGCGGCGGGGTACCCATCCACTCGCCATAGGCGGCGAAGAAGGGCGGCCCGGGCTCGCCCCGGCGCCCCTGGTTCGGCACCCGCAGCTCCGGGGGGTGCAGCGTCTTGCCGAACTTCCACAGCCACCGTGGCCGCACGATCGCCTCCGGAGACAGGCGCAGGATGGTCCGCAGGTTCATCGTCTCGGGGATGCTCGGGCTGCCCCAGTCGCGGCCATGGGAGAACGACCAGTCGGTCGTCACGATCAGGCCGACGGCGCCAGCCCGCCGCGCGCGCTCGACCCGCTCGGCGATCGCGTCGCGGCCCCCCAGCCAGTAGACCTGGAAGAAAAGCTTGGGGTTGGCGGCGATGACCTCCTCGATCGGCTTGCTGGCGAACGAGGAGAGCCCCATCGCGGTCCCGCGGGCCGCGGCGGCCCGCGCGACCGCCACCTCGCCGTCCGGGTCGACCGCCTGGACGCCCGTCGGCGAGATGATCACCGGCAGCGCGATGTCCTGCCCCATCACGGTGGTCGAGAGGTCGCGCTTTTCCGGCGCGCCGACGACGTGCGGCGCGAAACCGAGCTCGCTGAACGCCTCGACGTTGTCTGAAACCGTTATTCCTTTTTCGCTTGCTGAAATCAGAGACGAATAAACGGACTTGGGTAGCCGGCGTTTTGCGCGTTGCTGCGCGATGGCGACCGTTTCGAACCACTCGGCCATGATTTACACGGGGCTTTCGTTGCACAGGCGCGCCGGCGGCCGCGAGGAAAGTGTCAGGGCCACCGGTCCGCGCGCCTTCCGCGAATGGTCGGCGCGAGGCCGTGGTGTTTCGCGGGCGCCCGCCAGCGCCGGCGCGCTGTGGCCCTGGACGCATTCGGGATCGGGGCCGTCCATCGGCAGGCCGGTGAAGAACTTGGCCGCCATACAGCCGCCGCGGCAGGCGTCGTAGTGCCCGCAGCTGCCGCAGGCGCCCGCGGACTGCGGCTCGCGCAGCTCCCGGAACAATGGCGCGTTCTTCCAGACGTTGTCAAAGCCCCCGTCCGACAGGATGTTTCCCGCCAGGAAACGGTCGTGGATGGCGAACGGGCAGGCGTACACGTCACCCACCGGGTCGATCAGGCAGACCACCCGCCCGGCTCCGCACATGTTCAGCCCGGCCAGGGCTCCCGACTGCCCCAGGGGCGCCAGGTGGAAGAAGGAGTCACCGGTGAGCACTCGCTCCCCCTTGGCGACCAGCCAGTCGTAGAGCCGGACCTGCTGCTCGGCGGTGGGGTGCAGGTCGTCCCAGACGTCGGCGCCGCGGCCCGAGGGGCGTAGCCGGGTGATCCGCAGCGTGGCGCCGTAGCGGCTCGCCAGCGCGGCGAACTCGTCGAGCTGGTCGACGTTGTGGCGGGTGACCACGACCGAGATCTTGGCGCCGCCGTTCTGGGCGAAGCCCGCATCAGCCAAATTTTCCAGCGCGCGGACCGCCATGGCGTACGACCCGACGCCGCGGACGGCGTCGTTGACCTCGGCGGTCGCCCCGTCGAGGGAGATCTGGATGTCCACGTAATCGCTGGCGGCCAGCCGTGCGGCGACTTCGGGGGTTATCCGGACGCCGTTCGTCGAGAACTTGACGCCGACGCGGTGCGCGGTGGCGTAGTCGACGAGCTCCCAGAAGTCCGGGCGGACGGTGGGCTCGCCGCCGCCGATGTTGACGTAGAACACCTGCATGCGTTCCAGCTCGTCGATGATGTCCATGCACTGCCGGGTGGACAGCTCGCGCGGGTCGCGCTTGCCCGACGACGAAAGGCAGTGCACGCACGCAAGATTGCACGCGTACGTCAGCTCCCAGGTCAGGCAGATCGGGGCGTCCAGCCCCCGCTCGAACTGCTCGATGAGCCTTACCATTGGCGTTCCTCCCGGGGCACCAGCATGTTGGATTCGGCCAGCACGCCGAGCGCCTGGACGTACGGGGCCTGCCTGCAAGTTTCGACACCCGCGGCGCGGCAGGCGGACCGGGCGTCGGGGTGGTCGGCCAGCGATCGCACCACCGCCAGGATCGTGCGGTCCTTCAGAAAGGACAGCTTGCGCGTGCCGAAGTGGTAGAGCAGCGCGCCGAACGGCTCCGGGCGGACGGCCACCTGCGGATGCAACCGCCAGGGGCGGTCGAGGTCGAACACGGGGTCAGTAGACGCCGCACATCCCGTCGATGGACACCTCTTCGACCAGGGTCTCGGTGACGAGTTCGGTGTCAGTCTGGGTCTCGTGGTCCACGGGCCTTGCCTTTCGTCAGGTATTGACAACGATGAGCTGAGTCACAATCGTCGCCAGAATATGGCATCGAGTGCCGAAATGGAAGGGCGGGTTTGATGATGCCGCAGCCGCGGGTGGGCCGGCGACGCTCGACGACGCCCCAGGACATCGCCGACGTGGCGATCGAGCTGTTCACGGCCCGCGGCTTCGCCGACGTGAGCGTCGACGACGTCGCCCAGGCCGCCGGGATCTCGCGTCGCACCCTCTTCCGCTACTACGCGTCCAAGAACGCCATCCCCTGGGGCGATTTCGACACCCACCTCGCGCACCTGCGGGATCTGCTCGACAACGTCGGGCCACGAGTGCCGTTGGGTGCGGCACTGCGCGCGGCGCTGCTGGCGTTCAACACCTTTGACGAGTCCGAGACCGTTCGGCACCGTCAGCGCATGCGCGTGATCCTGCAGACCGCGGAGCTGCAGGCCTACTCGATGACCATGTACGCCGGCTGGCGGGAGGTGATCGCCGGCTTCGTGGCCCGCCGCTCGGACTCCAAGACGAGTGACCTGCTTCCGCAGACGGTCGCCTGGACGATGCTGGCCGTGGCGTTGAGCGCTTACGAGCACTGGCTGGCCGACGAGTCCATCCCGCTGCCGGTCGCGCTCGGCAACGCGTTCGACGTGGTGGGCGCCGGGCTGGACGGGCTCGATCGATGAGCCGCGAACACCTGCTGCAGACGCTGCGGTCGCAGGGGCGGTTCTGCGCTCGTTCCGGCTCGCCCATGTACGGGGAGCTGTTCGAGCTCGTGGCCGCCGACGTGGCGGCCGGCGGCGTCTTCGCGACCATCTTGTCCGGCCACGAGGACGCGCCGTCACGCGATGCCATTCCGCTCCGCCTGCTCGGTGGCCTGCATCGGCTCGTCCTCGACGGCCGCGCCGCAGCGTTGCGCCGTTGGTATCCGAGCACCGGCGGGTCCTGGGACGCCGGGCGAGCCTGGCCGCAGATCCGGGCGGTCGCGGTCGCCCACGCCGCATCGCTGCGCGCGGCCCTCGACCAACCCCCACAGACCAACGAGGTGGGACGGTCCGCCGCGCTGATCGGTGGACTGCTGCGCGTCAACCGCGAGTTCGGTTTTCCGGTAAGGCTTTTCGAGATCGGGACCAGCGCCGGGCTGAACCTGCGGGCCGACCACTATCGGTACCGCTTCGCCGACAACCAGTGGGGGCCGGTCGACTCGCCGGTGACCATCGACGACGCGTGGCACGGGTCGCTGCCGCCGGACGGCGCGGTACGGATCACCGAGCGGCACGGATACGACATCGCTCCCATCGACGTCGCCGGCACCGACGGGGAATTGACCGCGCTCAGCTACGTGTGGCCGGACCAGGACGCGCGGTTGAGACGGCTGCGCGGCGCCATCACCGTCGCCCGGAGCGTCCCGGCGCGCCTGGAGCGGCGCACGGCAGCCGACGCCGTCGCAGGCCTGTCACTGGCCGACGGCGAGCTGACAGTGCTGTGGCACTCGATCACCTGGCAGTACCTGTCCGCCGCCGAGCGCGACGCGGTGCGCGCCGCCGTCGACGGGTTGGGAGCTCGGGCCGGGGCGCGGTCGCCGTTCGTCCACCTCACCATGGAACCGGCCCGCGACGGACCCGGCACGCCGATCAGGTTTCTGGTCCGCGCCCGCAGCTGGCCGGGCGGCGAGCTCGAAATCCTCGGCGAATGCCACGCGCACGGTCCGCCCGTGCGGTGGCATTAACCGGTGCGGTGTTGCAGCGCCTCGGGATTGGCTATCCGGGTCGGCGCGCCGTCCAGCCACGCCACCACGGCTTCGACGGTGTCCGCGTAGAAGGCGCCGAGCATCTCGCGCGTGACGTACCCCAGGTGGGGCGAGAGCGTCACGTTGGGGAGGCCTCGCAGCGGATGGTCGGGCGGCAGCGGCTCGACGTCGAACACATCCAGCCCGGCGCCGGCGATACGCCCGGTCCCCAGCGCGGCAACCAGGGCCGCCTCGTCGACGATCGGGCCGCGGGAAGTATTGATCAGGTAGGCGGTCGGCTTCATCAAAGCCAGCTCGGCCGCACCGACCAGTCCGCGCGTGCGCTCCGAGAGCACCACGTGAACCGACACCACGTCGGATTCGGCGAACAGTGCGGACTTTTCGACGCGGCGGGCGCCGCCCGCCGCTGCGGCCTCCTCGGTCAGGTTTTGGCTCCACGCGATGGCCTGCATGCCGAATACCCGGGCGTACTCGGCCATGCGTCCGCCGATCCTGCCCAGGCCGAGCAGCCCCAGCGTCTTGCCCGACAGCGTCATCCCTGCGGTGGTCTGCCAGCCGCCGTCCCGCATGCGCCGGTGCTCCTCGGCCAGATTGCGCACCGTCGCGATCATCAGGCCCCACGCGAACTCCGGTGTGGCGTCGCGCAGCGAGCGGAAACGGGGGCTGGCGAAATCCGAGTGGGCCACCAGGACGCCGCGCTCGCTGGCCGCGGACATGTCCAGGTTCGGCAGCGCCCTGCCGACGATCGTGATCAGCTTCAGGTTCGGCAGCCGCTCGATCAGGGTGCGCGGGAACGCCATCCGTTCGCGCATGGTGCAGACCACGTCGAACGGCCGCAACGCGTCGACGGCCTCGGCCTCGGCGAGGTGCCGGTCGAAAACAGTTACCTCCGAACGGCTTTGCACCGGCGACCAGTCGGCGAGCCCGAGGGCCACGCCGGCGTAGTCGTCGAGCACCGCCACCCGGGGCGTTGGCCCCGTCAGCCCAGCACCTCGGCGATGGGTGCGGCCGCGGCGATCTTGGCGCGGACCTTCATGACCTTGCCGGGCATTCCGCCGCCGACCACGCCGACCAGCACCCCGTCGCGCTCGTAGTACGCCAGAAACTTGCGCCCGTCGTCCTCGACAAGATGGACAATGTCGCTGGCCTCCGGTTCGCCCAGGCACTGGATCTTGACGTCGTACTGGTCGCTCCAGAAATACGGGACGACAACGGTCGAGGGGACGTCCTGCCCCAGCATCGCGGGCACCACGACGCGCGCCTGGTCGGCGACGTTGCTCCAATGTTCCACGCGCGCTTGGTGTCCCGTCGGGTCCCGCCAGGAGGCGACGTCGCCGAGGGCCCAGACGTTGGGCGCGCTGGTGCGGCCGGCCTCGTCGCAGATCACCCCCTTGTCGACACCGTCGACCTCGACACCGCTGCCCTCGAGCCATTCGGTGGCCGGGTGCGAGCCGATGCCGACGACCACGAGGTCGGCCGGCAACTCGGTGCCGTCGGTCAGCACCACGGTGTCGACGTGCCCCTGGCCACGCACCTCCGCCACCCCCACGCCGAGGCGGACGTCGACGCCCTCGGCGCGATGCAGCCGCGCCACCAGCTCACCCATCCGCTCCCCGAGCACCGAGGCGAGCGGCGTCGGCTGCGGCTCGACCAACGCCACGTCCACCCCGAGCCTGCGCAGGCTGGCCGCCACCTCGCAGCCGATGAAGCCGGCGCCGACGACGACGGCACGCCGGCACGCCGACGCGTGCTCGCGCAGCGCCAGGCTCTCGTCGAAGGAGCGCAGCACGCGGATGCCCTCCAGGTCGGGAAACGAGGGAATCCGCCGCGGCACCAAACCCGTTGCGATGACCAGTTCGTCGTAGGCCAAGACGCTGCCGTCGGCCAGCGTCAGCGTTTGGGCCGCGGTGTCGAGCGCGGTGGCCGCCGACCCGAGCCGCAGGGTGATCTCCTTCTCGTCGTACCACTCCCGCGGTTTGAGGGCGACGTCGTCGACCTCCTTGCGGAGCACCTCCTTGGACAGCGGCGGGCGGTCGTAGGGCAGGTGCACCTCGTCGCTGACGATGGTGACGCGGCCAGCGTAGCCGGACCGGCGCAGTTGCTCGGCGGTCCGGGCGGCGGCGAGGCCGCCGCCGACGATGACGATGCCGTTATCGCTCGTGTTCGCGTCTTCGGTGGTCACGTGGTGTTCATACACGATCGCCGATCAGTACTTCAAGGCGCCCTTGTCTACGTTGATCTGGGTGCCCGACAGTGTGCCCGAGCCGTCACCGGCGAGCCAGGACACCACATCGGATACTTCGTCGGGCGACATGAAACCCTTGGGTTGCAACGGCATTGGCGGGAAACTGTGCACGAAGGCGGGGTGCTTGGCGAAGATCTCCATCATGGCCTCGGGCTCGATCATCGGGGTGTCGACCGAGTAGGGATGAATCGAGTTGACCCGGATGTTGTATTCGCCCAGTTCGATCGCCAGCGTATTGGTGAGCGCCGTGAGCCCGAATTTGCTGGCCGCGTAGTGGCCGTTGCCCGGGGTGGCCTTGACTCCGGCCGCCGAGCTGACGACCACGATGGATCCCCCGTTGCCGGCCTCGATCATCGCCGGCACGGCGGCGCGCAACGTGCGCCACGTGCCGGTCAGGTTGATCCCGACGACGGTGTCCCACTGTTCGTCGGTGAGCTCCCACACCCGGCCCCAGCCCAGCACCCCCGCGTTGGCCACCAGGATGTCGAGCCGGCCGAATTGTTCGACGCCGTCGGCCACCAGCTGGCGCAGCGCGGCATCGTCCCGGACGTCGGCTTCGCGGGCCAATACCTTGCGGCCCTCGCCTTCCACCAGGCGGACCGTCTCGGCCAGATCCTCCCGCGTCGCCGCCGTGTAGGTCACGCTGGGCGACGCCGGCGCGCAAAGATCGAGCGCGATGATGTCGGCGCCCTCGCGGGCGAGCCGCACTGCGTGCGCCCGACCCTGGCCCCGGGCGGCCCCGGTGATGAACGCGACCCGTCCCTGCAGTGACCCAACCTGTCCAGCCACGACCCGTCCCTTCGCAACGCCCGCTTGACGCCCACAGACAGAGACAGGCTAGCAGCGAAACTGGAACGTGTTCTAACGCGGGGCGAGGGTCAGATCTCGGAGATGATCTGCGCGCGCCGGCTCGTGTACTCCTGGTCGGTGAGCGCGCCGCTGGCGCGCAGCGCCTCCAACTCCTGCAACCGCTGCGCGATCGTCGGCCCGGGCGGCGGTCCCGCCGGTGCACCGGCGCCCGCCGGCTGCGGCTGTTGCCGGGCCGCCCGGCGCACCACCGCCTGAATCTGCTCGCGCAGCACCGGGTTGGAGCGGATGTCGACCATGTTGTCGAGCGGCACATTGTTGGCCTTGAGGATCTGCAGGATCTCCATCAGCGGCCCGGATTGCCCGCTCAGGTCGTAGGTTCTGTTGTCCTCGGCCACCGTGAACTGCGCGGGCACCAGGCCGTTGACCAACGCGCTTCGCTCCCAATCAATTCGGTATTCCTGGGTGGTCGGGTCAACCAGGACCACCACCTTGCGGGCGTTGAGGTTGCCCAGCCGGGTCACGCTCGCGATCACCCGGTCTTCGCCGTCGAACGGCGGGAAACCGGGCCCCGAGATGTGCAGGTGCACCTTCACCACCTGTTGATTGTTGATCCACGTCCCCGTCTCGGTGAGGCCGGTGATCTGGGCGAGCGCGAGCACACCGTTCTGCTCCAGCTCCGCGTTCTTCGCCGACGATTTTGCGCCGTAGCCGGCCAGCGCCAGCGCGATGAGGACGTCGGCCACGGTGATCAGCAGGCCGACATAGAACATCCACTGCAACAGGTCGCCGAAGCCGAGGGTGAAGTAGACGATCAGGAAGATCGGGCCCACCAGGCCGCCGCAGAGCAACACGATCAGCTGGGCTTTCAGATAGCGCGCCAACATGGGTGTCTCCTCACCTGCTGGAAGTCGCTGTCAGACTAGCGCCGCCGCGGGCGCGTTTCGCGCAAACTCGGTCAGCCCGCGGGCCGCTCCTCGGCGGCGGGCGCCGGGGAGTAGGCCGGCGTCGCGGGCGTGTATGCCCGCGCGGCCGGCGGCGCGGCGAGCGGGGTTCCGGCCGACAACGGCAGCGCGCTCGCTGGCGCGATGGCCGCCGGCTCCGTTTCGACCGCCTCGACCGTCTCGACCGGCGCGGTCGCCTCGCCCGCCGCGGCCTGCAGCGGCGTTCCCGCCCGCATCGTCGCGAGCGGCGCGGCGGCCGGAGCGGTGACCGGCGCGGCGGCCGGAGTGGTGACCGGTGCGGCGGCCGGGCCCGCCGCCTGCGCCGCCGCCACGGGAGCGCCGACGGGCGCCGAAGCCGACGTCGCTGCCGCGGCCGCCGACGAAGCCGGCGAAAAACCGGCGGCGGGGGTCGACGGGGTTTGCAGCGGCGAGGCGTTGGCGGCTTCGGCCGCCGCATACTGCGCAGCCCCACCGCTCATCAGCTGAACAAATTGCTGGTGGAACAACGCCGCCTGGGCGCTGAGCGCCTCATAAGCCTGCGCGTGCGCGCCGAACAGCGCGGCGATCGCCGCCGAAACTTCGTCCGCCCCCGCGGCCATCACCCCAGAGGTGGGAGCCACCGCCGCCGCGTTGGCGGCGCTGATGGCCGAGCCGATGTTGGCCAGGTCGTTCGCGGCCGCCGCCACATACTCCGGCGCCGCCACCAGATAGGACATCCGAACCTCCAGCCACGGCCAAGTAACTCCCCCGGTCGCGTCCGAAGACTCGATGGACGAATAGTACCCCGGCGCGGCGAGGACTTTAGTCACAAGTTTTCCCGCCCCGGCACAGCACGAAGCCCGGGCCGCCGCAAGGCGATCCGGGCTCCGTGTTGAGAGAACTGCTACTTGATGATCTTGGTGACCCGGCCGGCGCCGACGGTGCGGCCACCCTCCCGGATCGCGAAGCGCAGACCGTCGTCCATGGCGACGGGCTGGATCAGCTTCACCGAGATGTTGGTGTTGTCACCGGGCATCACCATCTCCGTGCCCTCCGGCAGCGTCACCACACCGGTCACGTCGGTGGTGCGGAAGTAGAACTGCGGACGGTAGTTGTTGAAGAACGGCGTGTGCCGGCCGCCCTCGTCCTTGGACAGGATGTAGACCTGACCCTCGAACTCAGTGTGCGGCGTGGTGGTGCCGGGCTTCGTGACGACCTGGCCGCGCTCGACGTCCTCGCGCTTGATACCACGCAGCAGCAGCCCGACATTGTCGCCGGCCTGGCCCTGGTCAAGCAGCTTGCGGAACATCTCCACACCGGTGACCGTGGTCTTGGTGCTGGTCGGCTTGATGCCGACGATCTCGACTTCCTCGTTCACATTGATCACGCCACGCTCCACACGGCCGGTGACCACGGTGCCGCGGCCGGTGATCGTGAAGACGTCCTCCACGGGCATCAGGAACGGCTTTTCGGTGTCGCGGACCGGGTCCGGGATCGACTCGTCGACCGCGTTCATCAGCTCCTCGACGGACTCGACCCACTTCGCGTCGCCCTCGAGCGCCTTGAGCGCGGATACCCGGACCACCGGGGCGTCCTCGTCGAAATCCTGGGCGGCCAGCAGCTCGCGGACTTCCAGCTCGACGAGCTCGAGCAGCTCCTCGTCGTCCACCGCGTCGGCCTTGTTCAGGGCGACGAGGATGTAGGGCACGCCCACCTGACGGGCTAGCAGCACGTGCTCGCGGGTCTGCGGCATGGGGCCGTCGGTCGCGGCGACCACCAGGATGGCGCCGTCCATCTGCGCCGCGCCGGTGATCATGTTCTTGATGTAGTCGGCGTGACCCGGGGCGTCGACGTGCGCGTAGTGGCGCTTCTCCGTCTGGTACTCCACGTGGGAGATGTTGATGGTGATGCCGCGCTGACGCTCCTCGGGCGCGTTGTCGATCTGGTCGAACGCGCGCGACTCGTTCAGGGTGGGGTACTTGTCATGCAGGACCTTGGTGATTGCCGCGGTCAGGGTCGTCTTGCCGTGGTCAACGTGACCAATGGTCCCGATGTTGACGTGGGGCTTGGTCCTTTCAAACTTCGCCTTCGCCACTGTGTGTCCTCCGACTGTGTTGGTGCTTGTTAAGCAGTGTTGGTGTTTTCAGTTGTGCCGCGCCCAAGGCATTGATGACCCGGCAAGGTTACTCCGAGGTGCTCTGGCCGATTACTGACCCGTCGCCTTCGCGATGATCTCCTTCGACACGTTCGCCGGCACTTCGGCGTACGAGTCGAACACCATGGAGTAATTCGCCCGGCCTTGGGTCTTGGACCGCAGGTCGCCGACATAGCCGAACATCTCCGACAGCGGCACATGCGCCCTCACGACACGCGCACCGCTCCGCTCCTCCATGGCCTGGATCTGGCCACGGCGGGAGTTCAGGTCGCCGATCACATCACCCATGTAGTCCTCGGGGGTGGTGACCTCGACGGCCATGATCGGTTCCAGGATCACCGGCTGCGCCTGCGCGGCAGCCTTCTTCAGCACCTGCGAGCCGGCGATCTTGAACGCCATCTCGGACGAGTCCACCTCGTGGTAGGCACCGTCGAGCAGGGTGACCTTCACATTCACCAGCGGGTACCCGGCCAGCACGCCGTACTGCATGGCGTCCTGCGCGCCCGCGTCCACCGACGGGATGTACTCCCGAGGGATGCGGCCACCCGTGACCTTGTTCTCGAACTCGTAGGTCGCCCCGTCCTCACCGGTGAACGGCTCGAGGTTGATGATCACCTTGGCGAACTGGCCCGAGCCACCCGTCTGCTTCTTGTGGGTGAACTCGACGTTCTGCGCCACGCGCTTGATGGTCTCCTTGTAGGCCACCTGCGGCTTGCCGACGTTGGCCTCGACCTTGAACTCGCGGCGCATGCGGTCCACCAGGATGTCCAGATGCAGCTCGCCCATGCCGCCGATGACGGTCTGGCCAGTCTCCTGATCCAGGTGCACCTTGAAGGTCGGGTCCTCCTCGGCGAGCTTCTGGATCGAGAGTGACAGCTTCTCCTGGTCGCTCTTGGTCTTGGGCTCGATGGCCACCTCGATGACCGGGTCCGGGAAGGTCATCGATTCGAGCACGATCTGCTGGTTCGGGTCGCTCAGAGTGTCCCCGGTGGTGGTGTCCTTGAGGCCGATCACCGCGTAGATGTGCCCGGCCGACGCCGTCTCCACCGGGTTCTCCTTGTTGGAGTGCATCTGGAACAGCTTGCCCAGCCGCTCCTTCTTGCCCTTCGTGGAGTTGATGACCTGGCTGCCCGAGTCGACCTTGCCCGAGTAGACCCGGATGTAGGTCAGCTTGCCGAAGAACGGGTGCGTGGCGACCTTGAACGCCAGCGCCGAGAACGGCTCGTCCGTCGAGGGCTTCCGCGTGATCAGCTCGTCTTCCTTGCCCGGGACGTGGCCCTCGGCGGGCGGCACGTCCAGCGGCGACGGCAGGTAGTCGATGACCGCGTCGAGCATCGGCTGCACGCCCTTGTTTTTGAACGCGCTGCCGCACAGCACCGGGTACGCCTCCGAGCTGATGGTCAGCTTGCGGATCGCGGCCTTGATCTCGGCAACCGTGAGCTCCTCGCCGCCCAGGTACTTGTCCAGCAGGGCCTCGTCGGTCTCGGCGACGGCCTCGAGCAGCTTGGTGCGGTACTCCTCGGCCTTCTCCTGCAGGTCGGCGGGGATGTCGACGACGTCGTACTTCTCGCCGAGCTTCGCCTCGGAGCTCCACACCTTGGCCTTCATCTCGACCAGGTCGACGACGCCGGCGAAGTCGCCTTCGGAGCCGACGGGCAGCTGGATCGGGATGACGTTGGCGCCGAGGCGCTCCTCCATGGTCCGCACGGAAAAGTAGAAGTCCGCGCCGATCTTGTCCATCTTGTTGACGAAGCAGATGCGCGGGACGTCGTACTTGTCGGCCTGGCGCCAGACCTGCTCCGACTGCGGCTCGACACCCTCCTTGCCGTCGAACACGGCCACGGCTCCGTCGAGCACGCGCAGGGAGCGCTCCACCTCGACGGTGAAGTCGACGTGCCCGGGCGTGTCGATGATGTTGATCTGGTTGTCGTTCCAGAAGCAGGTGGTGGCGGCGGAGGTGATGGTGATGCCGCGCTCCTGCTCCTGCTCCATCCAGTCCATGGTGGCGGCGCCGTCGTGCACCTCACCGATCTTGTAGCTGATGCCGGTGTAGTAGAGGATGCGCTCCGTCGTCGTCGTCTTGCCGGCGTCGATGTGCGCCATGATGCCGATGTTGCGGACCTTGGTCAGGTCGGTCAGCACGTCCTTCTGTGCCACAGAAGTCTTCCCACTCTTTCGATTGCTTGGTTCGCTGTCGTGTTTGCGCCCGGCGCCGTCGCCGGTGCTAACTACCAGCGATAGTGCGCGAACGCGCGGTTGGCCTCGGCCATCTTGTGGGTGTCCTCACGCCGCTTGACGGAGGCCCCGAGGCCGTTGCTGGCATCCAGGATCTCGTTCGCCAGCCGCTCGATCATGGTCTTCTCCCGGCGCTGCCGCGAGAAGCTGACAAGCCAGCGCAGCGCGAGCGTGGTGGACCGGTCCGGACGCACCTCGACCGGCACCTGGTAGGTCGCACCGCCGACGCGGCGGCTGCGGACCTCGAGGGCGGGCTTGACGTTGTCGAGAGCGCGCTTGAGCGTGATGACGGGATCCGTTCCAGTCTTCTCCCGCGCGTTTTCAAGCGCTCCATAAACAATGCGCTCGGCGAGCGATTTCTTCCCCTGGAGCAGAACTTTGTTCACCAACTGGGTGACGAGCTGCGATCCGTAGACAGGGTCATTGACCAACGGACGCTTGGGCGCGGGCCCCTTGCGCGGCATTAGCTCTTCTCCTTCTTTGCGCCGTAGCGGCTGCGCGCCTGCTTGCGGTTCTTGACGCCCTGGGTGTCGAGCGAACCGCGGATGATCTTGTAACGCACGCCGGGCAGGTCCTTCACTCGGCCGCCACGCACCAGCACCATCGAGTGCTCCTGCAGGTTGTGACCCTCACCGGGGATGTAGGCGGTGACCTCGACCTGGCTCGTCAGCTTCACGCGCGCGACCTTCCGAAGCGCCGAGTTCGGCTTCTTCGGAGTGGTGGTGTACACGCGGGTGCATACGCCACGGCGCTGCGGGCTGCCCTTCAGGGCCGCCGTCTTGACCTTGGCGACCTTGTCGCGGCGACCCTTGCGGACCAGCTGCTGAATGGTTGGCATCTACCGGCTTTCTGTGTTCGACGTCTTCTCAAGTCTCTGTACTGCGGTTATCACCTGCCTGGGAGTAACCCACGTACCCCGCGGCCGGGTGTGTCGCACGCGCTCAGCACCGGTTTCATCCGATACGTCGTGGACATGCGAATTCGCCCGGCATCCACTTCCTTACGGTCAGGCGCCGTAAGCCGCCAGGCACGAGCCTCCACAATACCCGGCGCCGGTCGCGCAGGTCAAAGCGGCTTCAGACCCTGCTCGGCGGTGCGCCTGTCCAGGCCCGCCGCCAGGCGAAGGACCATGTCGGAGAACAGCGCATCGGTGTCGATGTCGTCCATGACGCCCGTCATCTCCAGCAGGACGAAGCCGTGCAGTGCGGACCAGAACTCCAGCGCCGCGTGGAAGGCCGCCTCCCCGTCGAGGCCATAGGAGGACAGCACCGAGATCACCGGCGCGGCCGCCCCCCGCGTCGCGGACGCGTATTCGGGGTCGTCCCCGCCCAGCGGCATCCGGGTGAACGCCGAATAGCGGCCGGGATGGTGATGAGCGTAGCTGCGGTAGGCACCGGCCATGACCAGCACCGCGTCGTCCCGGGCGCGCCCCTCGCCCACCCTGTTCAGCATCGTGATGATGTCGTCGATGACCCGGATCCGCACCGCGCGGCGCAGATCCTCGAGGCTGTCCACATGGTTGTACAGCGACGGGCCCTTGGTCCCCAGCTGCGTTGCCAATGCGTTGATGGTCAGCGAATCCCAGCCCTCCCGGTCCAGGAAGGTCAGCGCACCGTCGACGATGCCGTCGCGGCTCAGCTTGGCCGGGCGGGCGCCGGTGCGGCCCGCGCGCTGGCGGCCGGCCGCCGTCGGCGGTTCCGGCTGAGCTGCCATGGCGATTGCCCCTCACTGCGGTGACCGTCGCCGCCGATCGGCGGCGCAACGGTAACTAATGACTCTAGTTGACGCCGGCCGCCGAACCGATTCGCGGCGGCGGCGCGTGACCGCCCGGCGAAAGGAGAAGAACACTGCCGTTGGGCCGGCGGTTGCACGTAATGTCATCCCAGGCTCATTTGCACGAGACCACCCGTCGAAAAGGGGGCCCAGTGAACAGGACAACCGCCGCCGGGTCGCTGGCCACCTGCGTCATCGCCCTCGCCGCCGCCCCCGGGGTGCCGGCGCACGCGAAGAACGGCGACACGCACATCGTCGGCCAGGGCCTCGAGCAGACGATCGACTGCAACGACGCCACGCTGCTCGTCAACGGCACGCAGAACAAGGTCACAGCGCTGGGGAACTGCTGGGCCGTGACGGTGATGGGATCCGGCAACACCGTGGTCGCCGACTCGGTCACGCACGACATCACCGTCTACGGCTGGGACGAGACGGTGTTCTACCACAATGGTTCGCCGATCATCTGGGACCGCGGACGCGAGCTCGGCATGACCAATCGGCTGCAGCAGGTACCCGGCTGAGCCGCCGGGATCAATCGAGGGGAAAGAGGATCAATGCGCGTGCGATTCGGTGACTACTCCCTGAGGCTGGCCGCGGCGTCGGCCTGCGCGGGGCTGGCGCTGGCCGGCTGCAGCTCGACGGCCAACCCGCCGGGCGGCTCGTCGACGACAACGACGAGCAGCCCGACATCGACCACGAGCGCCGGAGCCGCACCCACGACGGGGAGCAGCGGGGCAAGCACCACCGCGTCGGTCGAGATCGGCAACACGCTGAATTACGGATCCATGGGGACCACGGCCACCCTGGACTGCGCCAGCGGCAAATCGCTGAACGTGGCGGGCTCCAGCAACACGCTGACCGTCACCGGGACCTGTGAGTCGCTGACGGTAGGCGGCGCTGAGAACAAGATCACGCTCGACAAGGTCAACACCCGGATCACGGTGCTGGGGATGAACAACACCATCACCTACAAGGACGGCGACCCCAAAGTCGACAAGATCGGCTCGAGCAACACCATCAGCAAGGGCAGCTGATCGGTCAGGTTGCCGGCGCTCCGTGACGGCCGGCGCCTGCCGCGAACCGGCCGGCCCCCTCGTTCGCCTCGGCGGCCACGCGGGAGATGCTGGCGAACTCGAAGTCTAGGGAGTCGGATTCCGTTGCGCCCCATTGGCTCAACGCCGAAAGGCGATCCGACCGCAGGCATTGTTGGGGTAGCGCGGCGAGCTGGGTCGCCAGCTCCTCGGCGGCCTGGCGGGCCTGCCCCTTCGGCACCAACCGATTCGCCAGCCCCATCGCCAGCGCCTCGTCGGCCTTGACGCCACGGCCGGTGAGGATCATGTCCATGGCGCGGCTGTGTCCGATCAGCCGGGGCAACCGGACGGTGCCGCCGTCGATGAGCGGCACGCCCCACCGCCGGCAGAACACCCCGAAGACGGCGTCCTCCTCGGCCACCCGCATGTCACACCAGATGGCCAGTTCCAGCCCGCCGGCGACGGCGTAACCGCTCACCGCGGCGATCACCGGCTTGGACAACACCATCCGCGTCGGCCCCATCGGGCCAGGTCCCGTCCGGTGCACGACGTTGGCGTCCGGGGTGCCGAACGCCTTGAGGTCGGCCCCGGCGCAGAATGTTCCGCCGTCACCCCAGAGGACGGCCACCGATGCGGCGTCGTCGCGATCGAACTCGTCGAACGCCGCGAACAGCGCGGCAGCGGTGGGGCCGTTGACGGCGTTGCGGGCCCCGGGCCGGTCGAGGATCACCGTGGTCACCGGGCCGTTGCGTTCCACCCGCACCGGGTCGCTCATGTCGCCTCCACGAGTTGAGTCATTTCGCGTCGCTCCGCCAGCTGGGTGGCGAAGTCGTGGTAAGCCTCGCGCAGCCGTTGGCCGGGCCAGTCGTCGGGGACCAGTTCGGCCGGCAACACGGGATCGGTGAGCAGGTGGCGCACCATCGCGGCGGCCACCACGAACTGGCCGGGGATGTCGCCCGCGCGGGCGTTGCGGGCCATGTCGTCGAGCAAGCGATGGCCGGCCTTCGCCCAGGCGGCCAGGTCCCACAGCTCGTGGGCGAGCTGCACGGGCGCGTCGTCGCGCGCCGTGAGAATGCGCACCCGCGCCGATACGTCACCGCCCCACTCCAGGTCGAGGTTGTCGGGCCGCATCCATACACCTTCGCGCAACTCACCAAAGCGCTTCTCGTGCATCGTATTCCGTAGCGAAGCGCGGGTGCGGGCGTCGGTGCCCACGCTGGTCACCACCACCACGAGCCATTCGCCGCGCCACGGCCGGGTGCGCGGGCGCATCGCGTCGTCCTGTCGGCGCTGGCGGGCCAGCAAGCGGTCGGAGAGGCGGTAGCCGTCGGCAGAGCGGACCAGGTCGCCGGCGCCGACCATGCGGGTCAGGGCAACCCGCAACGTCGACTCCTTGATACCGAAATCCGCTGTCAGTCCGATCAATTGGCTGGCGCTCGCCCACGCCGGGTGCGCGCCGAGCAGCACGCTGAGCACCACCGACCGCGCTGTCATGCTGGGCATGGCTACGCCTGCGAGGCCCGGCGGCCGTAATCGCCGAACGGCTCGTCGCGATGCTTGACCGCATCCCGGAAGCCGTGCTCGACCGCGTCGGCGACGAAGGCGTGCCCTTCGGGCGTGTGGCGGGCGACGCCATCGAACACGGTGCTGACCATCCTGCTGGTGGCGACACCCTGTTGCAGCAGGGCCGAATTCAGCGCCAGCTTGACCATGATCAGTTGGTTGACCGGCACCGCGGCGATGCGCTGCACCAGCCGCTCGGTGCGCTCGTCGAGGTCCTCCGGCGCGGGGGCCTCGACCGCCAGGCCCCACTCGGCGGCCTGCGCCCCGGTGATGCAATCGCCGGTGAACAACAGGCGCTTGGCGCGCTGGTCGCCCAGCCGGTGCGCCCACAACCCGGCCGCCGGGACTCCCCACACCCGCGTCGGCGGGTAGCCGATCTTGGCATCAGCGGCGGCGATCACCTGGTCGGCGTGCAGGGCGATGTCGGTGCCGCCGGCCACGCAATAGCCGTGGATCTTGACCACCGTGGGCTTGTCGGCGTGCATCAGGCTGGCGAAGCCGCGCACAAAGCGGCTCATCATCTGGTAGTCGATCATCGGGTCCCACGGCTGGTTCGGCAGGTGGTTGACCGCCTGCGTCTTGCCGTCGAGCACGGTGCCCTGGTATTTGCCGGTGCCGCCGGCCGACCCGGTCCCGTCGGCGTAGGCGCTCAGGTCGAAGCCCGCGCAGAAGCCCTCACCGCGGCCGGACACCAAAATGACGTGCACGTTCGGGTCGAGGTCCGCCCGCTCCACCAGCGCCGAGAGCTCCAGCGGGGTGTCGGCGATGATCGCATTGCCCTTTTCCGGCCGGTTGAAGGTGATCCGCGCGACCCGGTCGGTGACCTCATAGGTCATCGTCTTCAGGTTGTCGAAATCGACGGGCCTGATTGCGTGAGTCATTGGCGCTCAGCCCTTTACCAGAGCGCGCTCCAGGATGGGTGCCAGGTCCAGCCCGGTCGGCATGGTGCCGAACGCGCCGCCCCACTGGCGGTCGAGCCGGGTGGTGAGGAACGCCTCGGCGACGGCCGGATGGCCGTGCCGGACGAGCAGCGACCCCTGCAGGGCCAGGCAGATATCCTCGGCAACCTTGCGGGCGCGGTAGGTGACGGTGTCCAGCTCGGCCAGCTGCCGTCGCAGCCGCTCCACATGGTCGCCCAGCCGGGGGTCCTGGGTGGCGCTCTCCTGCAGTTCGTCGAACAGCACCTCGACGCATTCGGGTCGGGTTGCCATGGCGCGCAACGTGTCCAGCGCGCTGACGTTGCCCGAACCCTCCCAGATGCCCATCAGCGGCGCCTCGCGGAACAGCCGCGGCATGCCCGAGTCCTCGACATAACCGTTGCCGCCCAGGCATTCCAGCGCCTCGGCGGCGTGCGGCGTGGCGCGCTTGCACACCCAGTACTTGCTGGCCGCCAAGCCGATGCGGCGCAGCAGCGCCTCCTGGCCGTCACCGCGCAAAGCCTTGTCGGTGGCGCCGGCCATCCGCATCGCGACGATTGTGGCGGCCTCCGCCTCCACGGCCAGGTCCGCCAGGACGTTGCGCATCAGCGGCTGGTCAATGAGGTAGGCGCCGAACGCCTTTCGATGCTGGGCGTGGTGGATGGCGCGGGTCAGGCCGGTGCGCATGCTGGTGGCGCTGCCCAGGGTGCAGTCCAGCCGGGTGAGGTTGACCATCTCGATGATGGTCGGCACCCCGCGGCCCTCCTCCCCCACCAGCCAGGCGGTGGCGCCGTCGTATTCGACCTCACTGGACGCGTTAGCGTGATTGCCGAGCTTGTCCTTGAGCCGCTGCAGGAACATCCGGTTGCGGGTGCCGTCGGGGAGGATCCGCGGCAGCATGAAGCACGACAGCCCGCCGGGCGCCTGCGCGAGGACCAGGAAGATGTCGCACATCGGCGCCGAGGTGAACCATTTGTGGCCGGTCAGGCTGTAGCTGCCGTCGCCGTTCCGCGTCGCCTGGGTGGTGCCGGCGCGCACGTCGGATCCGCCCTGCTTCTCGGTCATGGACATGCCGGCGGTGATGCCGCGCTTGGTGGTGGCCAGCTTGAGTTCGGGGTCGTACTCGCGGCTGGTGAGCAAGGGCTCGTAGACCGCGGCCAATTCCGGGTTGTAGCGCAGCGCGGGGACGACGGCGTAGGTCATCGAGATCGGGCAGGTGTGGCCGGGCTCGACGTTCCAGACCGACATCTTCGCGGCCCGCACCACGTGCGCGCCCGGGCGATCGTCGGCCCACGGGGCGGCGTGGATGCCATGGGCAATCGCCGTGCGCATCAGCTCGTGGTAGGCCGGGTCGTACTCGATCTCGTCGACCCGGTGGCCGTATTTGTCGTGGGTGTGCAGGATGGGCCGGTTGCGGTCGGCCAGCTCCCCCCACCGCTGGGCTTCGTGGCCACCGGCGAGGGCGCCCACCTCGCTCACCTCGTCCAGGCCCCATTCCCCGCCCTCACGAATCAGGGCCTCGACGAGTACCGCGGACGTCGCGGGGTTGAAGTTTTCCAGCGGCGGAACCTGGTTGGTGACGACATGGGTGTCTGGCATGGCACCGATATTACATTTTCTCGACAGCTGCACAAGAGCTGTAATGATCAGCGTGGGTGCGCGTCGAAGAATCGCCACAGCGATTCCGTGGCGAACGGGGGCCACTCGTGGCCACCCCCATCGACCGTGATGAGCGCGACGGCACGGTGATCGGCGCACGCCGCCGTCGAGGTGGTCACCGGGCCGTTGGTCACCGTGGTCGGGGTGCCGCAGCGATCGACGTTGCGCCAGAACGCGTTGACGTCCTGCACCGAGGGTCCGTTGATCACGCTGATGCCCTGGCCGCCCGCGTAGGGGATGAGCCGGTCCGCGGTGCCGTGGACAGCGATGACCGACGTGGGGTGCGGGGACCGGCAGGGATCGAGTTGGGTCGCCGAGTCCGGGCCGATCGCGGCGAAGACGCCGGTGTTGCAGGCCAGCGTGTAGGACATGATGCCGCCGTTGCTGATGCCCGTGGCGTAGACCCTGGACGCGTCGATGCCGACGTTGTTGGCGATGTCGGTCACCGCTGCGGCGATGAAGGCGACGTCGTCGACGCCGTCGCGGGCCGGCCGCCCACAGCAACCGCCGCCATTGGTGTTCCAGGCCCGGTGCAGGCCGTCGGGATAGGCGACGACAAACTTTGCCCCGTCGGCCAATTCGTCCCAGCCGTAGGCCCTTTCGGCCTGCTCGGCCGTGCCGAACCCGCCGTGCAGCATCACGACGAGCGGGGCCCTCGCGGGCAGCCCGGCGGGCTTGTAGAGGCGGTAGTTGCGTTCCTGTCCCCCGGCGCGGAGCGTATGGACGCTCACGCCGGTGCCGAAGGTGGACGGCGGGGTCTTCGGGATACAGCCGGCGATCAGCAGGACGACGCCCAGCAGCAGGGTGAGGCGGCCGACCATGTCGGCTCAGCCGCTGATGTTTTCCCGCAGGAACGCGATGTCGTCCTTGCGGCCCTCGTCGGACGTCTCGCAGATCACCGGCGCGTCGGCGGCCTTGACCACCGCGGCCAGCAACTGCGGATCGATCTGCCCCGTGCCGAAGTTGGCGTGCCGGTCCGCGCCCGAGCCCGCCGCGTCGCGCGAGTCGTTGCAGTGCACCAGGTCGATGCGGCCGGTCAGGGCCTTGATCCGCTCGACCGCGTCGACCAGCTCCTCGCCCGCGGCCCACGCATGACAGGTGTCCAGACAGAAGCCGATTCCCTTGTCGCCGATGCGATCCCAGAGCCTGCCGATGGTGTCGAAGTGCCGGGCCATGGCGTGGTCCCCGCCCGCGGTGTTCTCGAGGTAGACCGGCACGTCGGTCTTGAGGTAGTCGAGCGCCTTGACCCAGCGCTCGAAGCCGGCCTCCATGTCGTTGTCGTCGGCGTGGCCGCCGTGCACGATGACCGCCGTCGCGTTGATCTCCGCGGCAGCGTCGCACGTGTCCTGCAGGATCTTGCGCGACGGGATGCGGATGCGGTTGTTCGCCGACGCGACGTTGATGAGGTAGGGCGCGTGGACGTACAGCGGGATGGCCGACGCCTTGAGCGTCTCGGCGTCCTCGCGCGGCTTCGGCTTCTTCCAGCTCTGCGGGTTGCCGAGAAAGAACTGCACCACGTCGGCGCCGTCGGCCTGGGCGGCGGCCAGGGGATCGTCGTTGCGGACGTGCGAACCGATGAGCACGTGGCCAGTGTAGTGAGCGGCGCGGGTGGGTGACTTTCGCTGCATCGCTTTCTCGGCCAAACTTCGGCCTATGCGGCCGTTGCGTGTGGATACCGCCGGTGTGCGGGCGATGGCCGCACGGTGGGCCGCGTCGGGCCGCGATCTCGACGCGGTCGCCCCTCCGGCGGGTTTCGGCGCGGCGCGGCAGGCGAGCGCCTTGCCGGACCTCTCGCAGCTGTTGGCCTGGCCCACCTCGCATCTGACGGAAGCGGCCGACCACTGGGAGACCGTCGGCGCGCGCATTATGGGGTTGCCCATCAGGTTTGGCGCGACGCGCTGACGGTCGACTGGCGGGGCTCCGGGGCCGAGGCACTGCACATGGCAACGCGCTCCGACCTGGTGGCGACCAACGCTGTCGCCGACCAGGTGCAGGCGGCCGCCAAAGTCGCGCGCAGCGGGGCCTCGGATCTATCCGCGGCGCTCGCGGGTGCGATACGCGGTGCAGGACGCCAACGCCGCCGGCTTCGATGTCGATGAAGACGGGTCGGTGTTCGACCGCTCCTCGGGCGGATCGGCGGCCCAGCGCGCCGCCCGTCGAGCACAGGCCGAGGCCCTCTCCGCCGACATCCGCCAGCGCGCAGTGCAATTGGTGTCCCTTGATCAGCAAGTCGCCGGTAAAGTTGCCGCAGCCGTGGCGGGCATTCGCGACACGTTTCCACAGAGTCCTCCGCCACCGAGGCCCCCAATCCACGGCGTTGACAACCACACCTTCAAGGAAGATCCGGCGCCTCGGCCCGATCCGGCGGGTGCCGATTACGAGCGGTTGAAGGAAGAAATTCGCGCGCACAATTCTTCGCCGCCCCCACCGAACAACGCCGGCGACCTTCGGATGCGATATCACCGGTGATAGCGCATCCGAAAAGTGAGTGGTGGTCCAGAGACGGTGCTGATGTGACCGATGGGGCGCCGGGTGCGCAAGGCCCCGCGAACGTGAAGCCGGCCGCCCGTTCGGCAAAGACAGAGCGCACGAAAAAGCCCCGGACCCAAGGGCCCGGGGCTTTCCCGTTGTGCGCCAAACAGTAGCGGGACTACCGGTAGTCGCTGTATCCGTAATCGTCCAGCGGAACCGCGGCACCGGTGGCCTGGCCGAAGTCCGGGCTGTAGTACTGATCCTCGTAGGACGGGATCGTGTACGCGGCGGCCCGGGCCTCCTCGGTCGGCTGCACCTGGATGTTGCGGTAGCGGTTGATACCGGTACCGGCCGGGATCAGCTTTCCGATGATCACGTTCTCCTTCAGACCCTGCAGCTTGTCGCTGCGGCAGTTGATGGCCGCATCGGTCAGCACTCGCGTGGTCTCCTGGAACGACGCCGCACTCAGCCACGAGTCGGTGGCGAGGCTCGCCTTCGTGATACCCATCAGGACCGGACGCCCGGCGGCGGGCTCGCCGCCCTCGGCCACCACCCGACGGTTCTCCGCCTCGAAATCCGCACGGTCGATCAGCGAGCCGGGCAGGAACTCCGTCGCACCCGAGTCGATGATGGTGACGCGGCGCAGCATCTGGCGAACGATCACCTCGATGTGCTTGTCGTGGATGGACACACCCTGTGCGCGGTAGACCTCCTGGACCTCACGGACCAGGTGGATCTGCACCTCGCGGGGGCCCTGCACGCGCAGCACCTCGTGCGGGTCGGCCGAACCCTCCATCAGCTGCTGGCCCACCTCGACGTGGTCGCCGTCGGACAGCACCCGCTCGGAACCGTCCTCGTGCTTGAACACACGCAGCCGCTGCCGCTTGGAGAGCTTGTCGTAGACGACTTCCTCGCCACCGTCGTCGGGGACGATGGTGATCTTGTAGAAGCGGTCGTCGTCCTCCAGGCGAACTCGCCCGGTGACGTCGGCGATCGGGGCCTTGCCGCGCGGGACACGGGCCTCGAACAGCTCCTGCACACGGGGCAGACCGCCGGTGATGTCCTCACCGACACCACCCTGGTGGAAGGTACGCATCGTCAGCTGCGTGCCCGGCTCACCGATGGACTGCGCCGCGACGATACCGACGGCCTCACCGATGTCGACCAGTTTTCCGGTCGCCATCGACCGTCCGTAGCAGGTCGCGCAGACACCGGTGCCGGTGGTGCAGGTCAGCACCGAGCGCACCTTGATCTGCGTGATGCCGGCCGCCAACAGGGCGTCGATCGACGGGTCGCCCAGATCCTCGCCGCGGGCGACGACGACGTTGCCGGCCTCGTCCACCGCGTCGGCACCCAAAGTCCGTGCGTACGCCGAAGTTTCGATGTACGGGTCGCGAATGAGGGTGCCGTCGGGCTGACGCTCGGCCAGCTCGACGATGATGCCGCGCTCGGTCTGGCAGTCGTGCTCGCGGACGATGACGTCCTGGCTCACGTCCACCAGACGACGGGTCAGGTAACCGGAGTCTGCGGTACGCAACGCGGTGTCCGCCAAGCCCTTTCGAGCGCCGTGGGTGTTGATGAAGTACTCCAGCACGGTCAGGCCCTCACGGAAGGACGACTTGACCGGGCGGGGGATGAACTCACCCTTGGGGTTGGTCACCAGGCCCTTCATGCCGGCCAGCGTCCGCGTCTGGGTGAAGTTACCCGTGGCACCCGAATCGACGATCGTGATGATCGGGTTGTTGCTGGGGTAGTGCTCCCGCAGCGCCTGCCCGACCTCGTCGGTGGCTTCCTTCCAGATCTCCACCAACGCTTCGTTGCGCTCGTCGTGGTTCAAAGCGCCGCGCTGGAACTGCTTTTCGACCTTTTCGGCCCGCTCCTCGTAGTGGTCGAGGATCTCCTTCTTGCGCGGCGGGACCAGCACGTCGGCCATCGACACCGTCACGCCGCTGCGGGTCGCCCAGTAGAAGCCGGCGTCCTTGAGCTTGTCGACCGTCTGCGCGACCACGATCATCGGGTAACGCTCGGCCAGGTCGTTGATGATCGCGGCCTGCACTTTCTTGTGCATCTGCTTGTTCACGAACGGGTAGCCCAGCGGCAGCAGCTCGTTGAACAGCACCCGGCCCAGCGTGGTGTCGGCCATCCAGGCGTCACCCGGCTGCCAGCCGTTGGCGCCGAACAGCTCGGCCTCGATGTCGGCCGGCGGACGCAGCTGCGTCAACCGCACCTTGATCTTGGCCCGCACCGACAGCACGCCCCGGTCCGACGCCATGATCGCCTCGGCCGGCGAGGAGTACACGCCCACCTCCGGCTGGTCCTCGGCGGCCGGCTGGTAGGCGCCCTTGTCGCCCTCGACCTCGGTGGTCAGGTAGTACAACCCGGTTACCATGTCGAGGCGCGGCATGGCCAGGGGGCGGCCGGACGCGGGCGACAGGATGTTGTTCGAGGACAGCATCAGGATGCGGGCCTCGGCCTGCGCCTCCGCCGAGAGCGGCAGGTGCACGGCCATCTGGTCGCCGTCGAAGTCGGCGTTGAACGCCTCACACACCAACGGGTGCAGCTGAATTGCCTTGCCCTCCACCAGCATCGGCTCGAAGGCCTGAATACCCAGCCGGTGCAGAGTTGGCGCGCGGTTCAGCAGCACCGGGTGCTCGGCGATGACCTCTTCGAGGACGTCCCACACCTGCGGACGCTGCCGCTCCACCATGCGCTTGGCGCTCTTGATGTTCTGCGCGTGGTTGAGATCGACCAGCCGCTTCATCACGAACGGCTTGAACAGCTCGAGCGCCATCAGCTTGGGCAGGCCGCACTGGTGCAGCTTGAGCTGCGGACCGACCACGATCACCGAACGGCCCGAGTAGTCGACGCGCTTACCGAGCAGGTTCTGGCGGAACCGGCCCTGCTTACCCTTGAGCAGATCGCTCAGCGACTTCAGCGGGCGGTTGCCCGGCCCGGTGACGGGGCGGCCGCGGCGGCCGTTGTCGAACAGCGCGTCGACGGACTCCTGCAGCATCCGCTTCTCGTTGTTGACGATGATCTCGGGGGCACCGAGGTCGATCAGCCTCTTGAGCCGGTTGTTGCGGTTGATCACCCGGCGGTACAGGTCGTTCAGGTCCGACGTGGCGAACCGGCCACCATCGAGCTGGACCATGGGACGCAGCTCCGGTGGGATCACCGGGACGGCGTCGAGCACCATGCCCATCGGGGAGTTGCCCGACTGCTGGAACGCCGCGACCACCTTCAGGCGCTTGAGCGCACGAAGCTTCTTCTGGCCCTTGCCGTTCCGGATGACGTCCCGCAGGATGTCGGCCTCGGCGTCGATGTCGAAGTTCTCGATCAGCTTCTGGATCGACTCCGCGCCCATGGCACCGGTGAAGTACTCGCCGTAGCGGTCCTGCAACTCGCGGTACAGGTTCTCGTCGACGATCAGCTGCTTGGGGGCCAGCTTGGTGAAGGTGTTCCAGATGTCCTCCAGCCGGTCCAGCTCACGCTGGGCCCGGTCGCGGAGCTGGCGCATCTCCCGCTCGCCGCCGTCGCGCACCTTGCGGCGCGCGTCGGCCTTGGCGCCCTCGGCCTCCAGCTCGGCCAGGTCGGCCTCCAGCTTCTGGGCACGGGCCTCCAGCTCGGCGTCGCGCTGGTCCTCAACACCCTTGCGCTCCACCATCATCTCGGCCTCGAGCGTCGACAGCTCGTTGTGCCGCATCTCCTCGTCGACCGACGTGATCACGTAGGCGGCGAAGTAGATGATCTTCTCGAGGTCCTTCGGGGCCAGGTCGAGCAGGTACCCCAGACGCGAGGGCACACCCTTGAAGTACCAGATGTGCGTGACGGGCGCTGCCAGCTCGATGTGGCCCATCCGCTCGCGGCGCACCTTGGCGCGGGTCACCTCGACGCCGCAGCGCTCACAGATGATGCCCTTGAAGCGGACCCGCTTGTACTTGCCGCAGTAGCACTCCCAGTCGCGAGTCGGCCCGAAGATCTTCTCGCAGAACAGGCCGTCCTTCTCCGGCTTCAGCGTGCGGTAGTTGATGGTCTCCGGCTTCTTGACCTCGCCGTAGGACCACTGCCTGATGTCCTCCGCGGTGGCCAGGCCGATACGGAGTTCATCGAAGAAGTTGACGTCTAACACGTAACTCCCTTTCCCCTTGCGGGTTTAGTGACTTGTGAAGGAAGACAGGTTGCCAACGGATCAAGCAAGATCCTCGACGGAGGCGGATTCGTTGCGGGACAGGTTGATTCCCAGGTTGGCCGCGGCGCGCTCGAGGTCCTCGTCCTCGCCTTCGCGCAGTTCGATCGCCGCGCCGTCGGACGACAGCACCTCGACGTTGAGGCACAGCGACTGAAGCTCCTTGAGCAGCACCTTGAACGACTCGGGGATGCCCGGCTCGGGAATGTTCTCGCCCTTGACAATCGCCTCGTAGACCTTGACCCGGCCGACGGTGTCGTCGGACTTGATCGTCAACAGCTCCTGCAGCGTGTACGCGGCACCGTAGGCCTGCATGGCCCAGCACTCCATCTCACCGAAGCGCTGGCCACCGAACTGCGCCTTACCACCCAGCGGCTGCTGGGTGATCATCGAGTACGGGCCGGTGGAACGGGCGTGGATCTTGTCGTCGACCAGGTGGTGCAGCTTCATGATGTACATGTAGCCAACGGTCACCGGGTACGGGAACGGCTCACCGCTGCGGCCGTCGAACAGCACCGCCTTGCCGTCGCCGTTGACCATGACCTCGCCGTCGCGGTTGGGCAGCGTGCACGACAGCATGCCCTGCAGCTCCTCCTCCTTGGCGCCGTCGAACACCGGCGTCGACACGATCTGGTTCGGTTGCGCGTGCAGCAGGTCCTCGGGGAGGTTGGCCGCCCACTCGGGTCCACCCTCGATGTTCCAGCCGGACTTGGCCACCCACCCGAGGTGGGTCTCCAGGATCTGGCCGATGTTCATCCGTCGCGGCACACCGTGCGTGTTCAGGATGATGTCCACCGGGGTCCCGTCCGGCAGGAACGGCATGTCCTCGACCGGCAGGATCTTGCCGATCACGCCCTTGTTCCCGTGCCGGCCCGCCAGCTTGTCGCCATCGGAGATCTTCCGCTTCTGGGCGACGTACACCCGGACCAGCTCGTTGACACCGGCCGGCAGCTCGTCGTCGTCCTCGCGGGAGAACACCCGGATGCCGATGACCTTTCCGGACTCGCCGTGCGGCACCTTCAGCGAGGTGTCGCGGACCTCGCGGGCCTTCTCACCGAAGATCGCCCGCAGCAGCCGCTCCTCCGGGGTCAGCTCGGTCTCACCCTTCGGGGTGACCTTGCCGACCAGGATGTCGCCGTCCCGGACCTCGGCGCCGATGCGCACGATGCCCCGCTCGTCCAGGTCCGCCAGCACCTCGTCGGAGACGTTCGGGATGTCCCGGGTGATCTCCTCGGCGCCCAGCTTGGTGTCGCGGGCGTCGATCTCGTGCTCCTCGATGTGGATCGAGGTGAGCACGTCCTCCTCGACCAGGCGGTTGGAGAGGATGATCGCGTCTTCGTAGTTGTGGCCCTCCCACGGCATGATCGCCACGAGCAGGTTCTTGCCCAGGGCCATCTCACCGTTCTCGGTGCAGGGGCCGTCGGCGATGACCTGGCCGGCCTCGACGCGCTCACCGGCGTCGACGATCGGCGACTGGTTGGCGCACGTGCCGTGGTTGGAGCGGGCGAACTTGCGCATCCGGTAGGTGTGCCGGGTGCCGTCGTCGGCCATCACGGTGATGTAGTCGGCGGACACCTCCTCGATCACCCCGGCCTTCTCGGCCACGACCACGTCGCCGGCGTCGATCGCCGCACGCAGCTCCATACCGGTGCCCACCAGCGGCGCCTCGCTGCGCACCAGCGGAACGGCCTGGCGTTGCATGTTGGCGCCCATCAGGGCACGGTTGGCGTCGTCGTGCTCGAGGAACGGGATCATCGCGGTGGCCACCGACACCATCTGGCGCGGCGACACGTCCATGTAGTCGACCTCGGACGACGGCACGTACTCGACCTCGCCCGCCTTGCGGCGGACCAGGACGCGGCTCTCGACGAAGCGGCCGTCGCCGTCGATCGGCGAGTTGGCCTGCGCCACGACGTGGCGGTCCTCCTCGTCGGCCGTCAGGTAGTGGATCTCGTCGGTGACGACCCCGTCCACAACCTTCCGGTAGGGCGTCTCGATGAAGCCGAACGGGTTGACCCGCGCGTACACCGACAGCGACCCGATCAGACCGATGTTGGGACCCTCAGGGGTCTCGATCGGGCACATCCGGCCGTAGTGCGAGGGGTGCACGTCACGGACCTCGAGGCCGGCGCGCTCACGGGACAGACCGCCCGGACCCAGCGCCGAGAGCCGGCGCTTGTGGGTGAGACCCGACAGCGGGTTGTTCTGGTCCATGAACTGCGACAGCTGGCTGGTGCCGAAGAACTCCTTGATCGCGGCGACCACCGGGCGGATGTTGATCAGCGTCTGCGGCGTGATGGCCTCGACGTCCTGGGTCGTCATCCGCTCCCGGACCACGCGCTCCATCCGCGACATGCCGACCCGGATCTGGTTCTGGATCAGCTCGCCCACGGTGCGCAGGCGGCGGTTGCCGAAGTGGTCGATGTCGTCGGTCTCCACCGGCACCTCGACGCCGCCCGGAACGGTCATCGTGGACTGTCCCTCGTGCAGGCGCACCAGGTACTCGATGGTGGCGACGACGTCTTCCTCGGTCAGCGTGGTCGTCGTGATCGCGTTTTGGGTGTTCAGGCCCAGCTTCTTGTTGACCTTGTAGCGACCCACCCGGGCCAGGTCGTAGCGCTTCTCCTTGAAGAACAGGTTCTCCAGCAGGGTCTGCGCGGACTCCTTCGTCGGCGGCTCGCCCGGGCGCAGCTTGCGGTAGATGTCCAGCAGCGCCTCGTCGGTGCCGGCGGTGTTGTCCTTCTCCAGCGTCGACATCATGATCTCGGAGAAGCCGAACCGCTCGCCGATCTGCTCGGCGGTCCAGCCGAGCGCCTTCAGCAGCACGGTGACGGGCTGGCGGCGCTTGCGGTCGATGCGCACGCCGACGGTGTCGCGCTTGTCGACGTCGAACTCGAGCCATGCGCCCCGGCTGGGGATCACCTTGACGCTGTGCAGCAGCTTCTCGGTGGACTTGTCGATGGTCTCGTCGAAGTAGACGCCAGGCGAGCGGACCAGCTGGCTGACGACCACGCGCTCGGTCCCGTTGATGATGAAGGTGCCCTTCTCGGTCATCATCGGGAAGTCGCCCATGAACACCGTCTGGCTCTTGATCTCGCCGGTGTTGTTGTTGATGAACTCGGCCGTGACGAACAGCGGGGCCGCGTACGTCATGTCCTTATCTTTGCACTCGTCGACCGGCGCCTTGACCTCGTCGAAGCGGGGGTCGGAGAACGACAGCGACATCGAGCCCGAGAAGTCCTCGATCGGCGACAGCTCGTAGAGCACCTCTTCGAGGCCGCCCACCGGAGTTGCGTCCCCGCGGGCCGCGGCCACCTCGCGCCACCGCGGCGAGCCGATCAGCCACTCGAACGAGTCGGTCTGTACGTCGAGCAGGCCCGGAACCTCGAGCGGTTCGCGGAGCTTGGCGAAGGAAACGCGGTTTGGGGCTCCCGGCACGGAGCCGTTTGAAGAACTTCGTCCGTTAGAGGAACTTCGTCCGTTAGAGGAACTTTGTGGGCGATCCGTCTTGCTCTGGCGGAAATCTGCCAAGATGCATCCTTCCAGCACCTCGTGCGACTCACGAGAACCCAAAGAGAGCCGATGCCCACCGGGCCTGTTCGCCGCGACAATTTTCTTTAGTCAGGCCGGCGAACGATCTAACCCAGGTCTCACGCGCACGACTGCATAGCTAAGCCGGAAACGGGGGCTCAGACTAAGACCACGGTGTCAAGTGGCGGGTGAGGTGGGCAGGAAGTAGCCAGCGCAACGTCCAACAATAGCGCAGGACGGCGCATTCCTCAACTACCCAGCAATATCGGTCCGGGGGACATCGGCGCTGGCTGGCATCTCGGCTTTCCCTGGACACATGCTGACCAACACATTGACCCGTTTACGCCGCGTCGTCAAGAGGACAGGGCCGCCGCGGCGCCAACTTATCGGGAAATTAGCGGACCGGGCCACTGGGAGGACGCAACGCATCGCACCCCCGGCCAGCGGCGCTCGTCGGGGGTGCGAAACGGACTCGTGCGGCGCTAGTCGCCGATCTCGTGCGCCCGGTATTGGTGGGTACCCTCGAGGTCGTCGAGGATGGCGGCCTGGGCCTTCTTGGGCAGCGTGTGCAGCATTTCGCGCACCCGGGCCTGGCGGCGGGCGACAGCCTTGCGCTCCGGCATCCCCGGCGAGGCCACGATCTGCGGCGGCACACCCTCGATCTCCTCGACACCGCCCGCGTGCTGGCCGGCGTCCACCGCCGCCTGCTCCTCGGCCATGGTGGTCTCGTCCTTCTCCTCGGACATCCCGATGGGACCGAGGCGCCGACCGTTGAGGAACTGCCGCACCACCGGCTCGTCGCTGGTCAGGAGCACCTCGCGGGGCCCGAACATGACGAGCTTGCGGCGGAACAACATGCCCATGTTGTCGGGCACGGTGCGGGCGATGTTGATGTTGTGCGTGACGATGAGGATGGTCGCGTCGATCTGGGCATTGATGTCCAGGATCAACTGGCTCAGGTAGGCGGTACGGACGGGGTCCAGCCCGGAGTCGGGCTCGTCGCAGAGGATGATCTGCGGGTCGAGCACCAGGGCGCGGGCCAGGCCGGCCCGCTTGCGCATACCGCCGGAGATCTCGCCGGGGAACTTCTTCTCGTCTCCGCCCAGGCCGACCAGCGTCAGCTTCTCCATGACGATGTCGCGGATCTCGCTTTCCTTCTTCTTGGTGTGCTCACGCAAGGGAAAGGCCGTGTTGTCAAACAGGTTCATCGAACCGAACAGCGCGCCGTCCTGGAACAGGACGCCGAACAGGGTGCGGATCTCGTAGAGCTCCTTGGCCGAGCATTCGATGATGTCGGTGCCGTCGATGACGATTGAGCCGCGCTCCGGCCGCAGGAGACCGATGAGGGACTTCAGGAAGACGGATTTGCCGGTACCCGACGGACCGAGCAGGACGCTGACCTCCCCGGCGGGGACGTCCATCGTCACGTCTTCCCAAATCCTCGAGGAGCCGAAGGACTTTGTCAGTCCCTTCACCTCGATAGCGACGCCCATGGGGAATCCTTCCGTCGACGCAACAGCCCGCCACCTGCCCTTTCGTGTGGCATGAGTCACTGTAGCGTACGTGCGGCGCGGGGCAGCAGGGTTGGACAGGACCGCTGACAAAAATTGGCTGTCCCGAGATCGCGGCGCGCCTGATCCAGTTCGCGCTATTCGACGCGCGTTAGCTCGCGGGCGCCCAGTTCCCGTGGAAGCCCATCGGAACCCGCTGGGGCAGGTGGACGGTGGCCACCGGCTCCAAGGTCTGGGCGTCCACCATCAACAGCTGGCCCTCGTCGCGGCCGCGGTGATACCCGAAACCCATCAGGACCCCGTCGTCTTCGGCACGGGCCGACGGGTTTGCCACGAAGGACATCTCGCCGATCAAAAGGTCCGGGTCGAGGGCGGCGGTCTCGCACGAGCCCGTCGAGTAGTCGTGTTTGTACAGCGACGTGGACGATTCGGAAGGCTGGTCGCCGAGGTAACCGAAGCCCACGGTGTAGCCGAAGCGGTGCTTGGCCCCCACCAGGCTCTCGTCGATCCGGGGGAATTCCTGCGGGCGGTCGTCGCGGCGTTCGGTCGTCACCGCGCCGGTCTCGAGGTTGACGGTCCAGCGGTCCAGGGTGGGCGGGCAGTCCCCCGGCCCACGCCGGTCGCGGTCGAACATCCGCGGGTAGCTCACGACGTCGAGGACGAGGATCTCCGAACCGCCCCGCGGCTCGGTGTAGGCGTTGAGCGGGTGGTAGAGGTAGCAGGGCTCGATGTCGAACCACCGCACGTCCTCGTTGTCCCCCTCCCGGGGCATGACCCCGATGCGCGCCGGATAGTGCGGGTTCCAGGCGTAGGGCATGCGGTCGGAGTGCCTGGGATTGCGGTTCATCATCGCGGTGATCGGTCCGGGTACCCGGACGCGCCCGATCAGCGACTGCATCACCAGCCGGGCCGGCAGCCCCAGCCAGCGCGGCGTCTTCACCGGCAACACCTGCGCCGGGTCGAACGTCACGGGTAAGTCGTAGATCACCACGTACTTTTCGGTGAGCGAGAAGTCGTGCATCATCGGCGATCCCGACACCTCGATGTCGACCGTGCGACGGGCCCGCCCCCGGCTGTCGATCACCGAGTACTGCACGGTGTTGCCGCGCGCGAAGGAGTAGGACACGGCGTGCAACTCGCCGCTGCGCGGGTCGCGGTGCGGGTGGGCGGTGTAGCCGCCGGGGAGCGTTCCGTCGAAGTCGCAGGTCCCGACGGTGTCGAGTTCCTCGGTGAGTTCGTAGTTGGCGACCCCGCCCTCGACCAGGGCGAGGGTGCGTCCGGCGTGGCTCAAGACGCTGGTGTTGGCGCCCGTGGCCAGGATGCCCGCCCGCGGGTCGAGCCGGCCGGGCGCCGGCTCGCCGAGCGCGGCACACACCGAGAGGCTGCGCACCCAACGATTGCGGTACCAGCGGGCCTTTCCGTCGCCGAGCGCCACGCCGTGCACCATGCCGTCGCCGCTGAACCAGTGATAGGTGGCGGGGTCGACTTCCGCGGCCGGGTTGGGCCCGTTGCGCAGGTACCTCCCGGTGAGGTGTTCGGGGATGTGCCCCGTGACGGGCAGGTCGGTCGCCGTCAGCTCGGCGCTGACCGGGGCCATGAAGCCTTCGAGGTAGGGGTTGCCGGTTTCGATCGTTTCCGTGGAAGTCACTTCTGAACTCCTATAACATCGTTATTACGGCGTTATAGGCAACCTACGCCCCGGATGGGAAAATGGCAACGATGGTTTCCGAAACGGTCCCCGGCACCGCCTCGCGGGCGCAGCGCAGCGTTCGTGAGGACTTGCTGTTCGCAGCGGTCGCCCTGCTGGACGAGAACGGCCCCGACGCGCTGCAGACCCGAAAAGTCGCCGGCGCCGCGGGTACGTCGACGATGGCGGTCTACACCCACTTCGGCGGGATGCGGGCGCTCATCGCCGAGGTCGCTGAGGAGGGCCTACGGCAATTCGACGCCGCGTTGTCGCTACAGCAGACCGCCGACCCGGTCGCCGACCTGTTCGCCGTCGGCGCCGCCTATCGCCGCTACGCGATCGAGCGCCCGCACATGTATCGGCTGATGTTCGGCAGCACCAGCGCGCACGGCATCAACGCGCCGGCACGGAACGTGCTGGCGCTGACGGTCGACGAGATCGAGCACGGCCATCGCAGCTTCGCGCACGTGGTCCGCGGGGTGCACCGCTGCATGCTGGCGGGCCGGATCTCGGCGGACTCGGCCCACGACGACGCGGCGGTGGTGGCGACAGCGGCCCAGTTCTGGGCATTGATCCATGGGTTCGTGATGCTCGAACTGGCCGGCTACTACGGCGGCGACGGTGCCGCGGTCGCGCCGGTGCTCGGGTCGATGACATCCAATCTGCTTGTCGCTCTGGGCGATTCACCGGACCGGGTGGCCCGGTCACTGCAGGAGGCACTGAGTCGCTGAACGCACGAAAGCCCCCGGAACGCGCGGTTCCGGGGGCTTTCGCGGACGGGCTTACTTGACGGTGACCGTGGCGCCGGCGGCCTCGAGCTTGCCCTTGGCCTCCTCGGCGGCCTCCTTGGCAACCTTCTCGAGCAGCGGCTTGGGCGCGCTGTCGACGAGGTCCTTGGCCTCCTTCAGGCCCAGGCCGGAGACGATCTCGCGGACGACCTTGATGACGCCGATCTTCTTGTCGCCGGCGGCCTCGAGGATGACGTCGAACTCGGACTGCTCCTCGGCGGCCTCGGCGGGCGCGCCACCGGCGGCCGGGCCGGCCGCGGCGACGGCGACCGGGGCGGCCGCGGTGACCTCGAAGGTCTCCTCGAACTTCTTGACGAAGTCGGAGAGCTCCAGCAGCGTCATTTCCTTGAACGCGTCGAGCAGTTCGTCGCTGGACAGCTTTGCCATGGTGTGGTCCTTCCTGATTTGGGGTTTGGGTTATTCGGCTTCAGCCGGTGACTCGGCGGCTGGTTCGGCGGCCGGTGCAGCGGCGCCCGGTTCCGAAGCCTTCTTTTCCTGGAGCGCGGCGGCGAGCCGGGCCATCTGTGAGGCGGGAGCGGCGAACAGGCCGGCCGCCTTGGCGAGGTTGCCCTTCATGGCGCCGGCCAGCTTGGCCAGCAGCACCTCGCGGGATTCCAGGTCGGCGATGCGCTCCACTTCGGCGATCGTCAGCGGGCGGCCGTCCATGTAGCCGCCCTTGATGACCAGCGCCTTGTGCTCCCGGGCGAAGGTCTTGATCGCCTTGGCGGCCTCGACCGGCTCGCCGGAGACGAACGCGATGGCCGTCGGGCCGGCGAAGAGATCGTCGATCCCCTCGATCCCGGCTTCCGAGGCCGCGCGCTTGATGAGCGTGTTCTTGGCCACCGAGTAGGTGGTCGATTCGCCCAGCGAGCGGCGCAGCTCGGCCAGGTTGGCCACCGTCAGACCGCGGTACTCGGTGATCAGGGTGGCGGTCGAACTCTTGAACTGTTCCGTGATGTCTGCAACGGCGGTGGCCTTGTCAGCCCTGGCCATGCACACCTCCTGAGGTGAAGTCGTGCGACGTGTCGTCTGGTGACCCCCGAAAACGACGAACGCCCCGGCGCAGGATACGGCCGGGGCGCGGAGCACGCCGGCAACCGCCGGCGCTTTGTGCCTCGTCCTCCTGCGCGGGCCGCCGGGATGCTCCCGGGCCTTCGACCGATTTCTCGGTGACCGACGGTCTTCGGTGGATCGGCAACCACAATAGCCTGGCCGGGCGCCGTCGGCCAAAACGGCGGCGGACGCCGGTCCCCCGAACGCCGGTCCCCCCGGGCGCTAGTCCCCTGCGCCGACGGCCACCAGCCGTGCCGCGCCCACCAGACCGGCCTCACCGCCGAGCTCCGCCGGCACCACCCGCAACCCGGTCAGGAAATCCAGGCCGGCGTAGTCGGCCAGCGCCGCGTGCAACGGGTCGAAGAGCAGGCGTCCGGACTTGGCGACCCCGCCGCCCACCACGACGAGGTCGAGGTCGCAGACCGCGGCCACCGAGGCGATCATGGCCGCCACGGCGGTCCCGCCGCGTCGGAAGGCGCGCAGCGCCACGGGGTCCCCGGCCGCCGCCGCGGCGGCCAGGTCCCTGGCACCGGCACCGGCCGGTGGCGACCAGCCGTTCTCCCGCGCCCAGCGCACCATCGACGGGCCGGACGCCACCGTCTCGACGCAGCCGCGACCGCCGCAGGCGCAGGGCCGGCCGTCCTGCTCGACGACCACGTGCCCCACGTGGCCGGCGTTGCCGGTGCGGCCGGCGTAGGGCATCCCGCCGAGCACCAGCCCGCCGCCCACCCCGGTGGAAACCACCATGCCGAGCATGAACCGCGCGCCCCGGCCCGCGCCGTGCCAGTGCTCCCCCAGCGCCATGCACAACCCGTCACCGCCCAGCCGCACCGGCACGCCCGGCACGGCGGTGGCGACACGGTCGCGCAGGGGGAAGCCGCTCCACGATCTGATGTTGATCGGGTTGACCGTCCCGCTGTCCAGGTGGACGGGGCCGGCCGACGCGATGCCGACGGCCGTGATGGGACCGTCAGCCCTGCCGTCGGCCGCCCGCACCGCGTCGTCGATCGTCGCGGCGACCGCGCCCCACACCTCCTCGGCACCGGCCCCCGCCGGCGTCGGGCGGACGACGGTGTGGACCAGCGCGCCGGCCGGGTCGGCCAGGGCCGCCGCGATCTTGGTGCCGCCGATGTCCAGGCAAAGGGTGAGCATGGCGATCAGTGCCGGTGGGTGTTGTCGGGCTGGCGCGGGTCGCCGGGGTGCTCGTAACCGGGCTCGAGACGGACCAGCGCTTCCCGGCGCGCGTCCAGCCACACCCGGAAGGCGTGTCGCCGGGCGGCCCCCCGGAGGTGATCGGCGATTACCGCTCTCACCTCAGCCAGTGGCGGCGCGACGGATGATGGGACGAACCAGCCGTGCCGGTCGGGGCGCGGCGCCGCGAACCGTAGCGGGTTGCGGGCGTGATAGTCGGCCACCCGGTCCTCGGCCACCCGGACGGCCGACGTGACATCGGCGAACAGCGCCCGCGCGCGGGGATCGGCGAGGGCGGCCGCCGCCACGCTGCCGATCTCCAGCCGGGCCGTCGGGTCGGGCAACAGCTCGTCCTCGCTCGGGGCGGCGCGGCCGCCGAGCCCCCGCGCGGCGACCTCGGCGGCGACCACCCGTTGGGTCACGATCAGCTGGGTGAGCCAGCGCCGCAGTTGTCGTCCCTCGCTCGTGCCGGGTGCCGGAAGCGCCGCGGAGCCGGCGCCGCCGCGCAGCCGCGCCTCGGCCGCGTCGAGTTCGTCGACGCGGACCGGCATACCGGCCACCAGGGCCACCAGGTCGGCCCTCATGTCACGGTCACCCGCACCGCCGGCGAATACACCAGGTGACCGGCGCAGCCGACCCGGACCAGTGCCCACCACTGCCCCGGCGCCAGCCACGCCGGCGGCCGCACGCTGAAGGTGAGCCCGACCGTGTGGCCGGCTGGCAGCGCCGCGCCCAGGACGCCCGGCCCGATCCACTCCCAGGTGCCCCACGGGCTGATGAGGTGGGCCTCCAGCGCCAGTTCGGCCTCCGCGCGAGAGCCGACGGTGACGGTCAGTTCGGCAGCCTCGCCCGCGGCCACGGCGATGTCGGCGGGGCCGTCGACGAGGCGGACGAGCCCACCGGGATGGTCGGCTTTCCCGGTTTTCCCGTTGACCGCGACCACGCAGACGTCCTCGACGACCTGCCTCCAGGCGGCCGGGACGCCGTCCCCGGTGAGCGCGAGCTGGGCGCGGACCGGATAGCGGCCCGGCCGGGCGCCGGCGGGTATGGACAGCGCCAGCTCGGCCTCCCGATGCTCGCCGCCGCGCAGGGCGAACGGCAGCTCGGCCGGTGTCACCGTCCAATCGTCCGGGCACACGATCGCCACCGTCCCCTCCAGCGTGGCGTCGGTGCTGTCACTGGCGGCGGTGACGCGCATCGCCACCCGACCGCCCGGCTCGCCCGTCACCAGCGTGGGGTGCAAGTGCGCGGTGGCGGGCAGCCCGCCCAGCGGCGCCGGCCCGCGGTTGTGCAGCCAGTAGCGCGCGTACAGCGGCTGGGCGACCTCGGCCTCCGGCGCGAGCTCGGCGAGATCCCCGGTCACACTGGGGAATTCGAGCCGGGACAGCAACGTGGCCACCTGAAAGCCGTGCAGGTCGAGCGAGCTCCCGCGTCCGCGGGGCCGCTCCAACAGATCGGCCAGACGCGGGTCGGCCACCCCGCCGACCTCGGACCCAATGGTCACCCGCGCCCCGAACCCCGTCGTCTCCACCAACCGCATGGCCACCGTCGCGGGGTCGACAGGCGCGGCGCTGCCCGCGGCGAGCGGGTTGCCGGCCGGTTTCAGGGCGCCCAGCTGGACGGCGCCGACGGGGTCGATGTGCAGGAGCGATCCGGACGGGGCCAGGGCGGTCCCCCGCCCGCGGGAACGGACGGCGAGGAGCGGATGGGAGAACTCCGCGCTGCGGGCCGGGATCCCGGCCCGGCGCCAATCGCCCTCGCCGCAGGCCAGCGCGTAGTCGAAATCGTGTGTCCAGTGCTGCAATTGGAAGTTCGACCCGTCGGGCGCGGTGCGGCGCGGGTCGTCGATCCAGATGCCCGACGGCCAACCGGTGCACGATCGCATCAGCGAGGAATGCAGGGTGCCCTCGAGGTCGACGGCGAATCCCGGCACGCCCCGATTGAGCACCGCGACGGTGCGCGCCTCGAACGGATCGGTCCCCGCCGGCACGCGTTGCTCGACCACGATCTCGGCGTCCCCGAGGTCGTCGGCCACCGACGCGATCGCGGCGCGCAGCCCGTCGTCGCCGATGCCGTCGATCACCAGCACCGGGAGCGCCCGGGGCGGGCGCAGGTCGGCGCCGGGCACCCAGCCGGCGGCCAGCGGCGCCGCGGCGGGCACCCAGACCCGGGCCCGGCCGGTCTCGGCCAGCTGCCGCTCGAGTTCGGCGGCGTATGCCGGATCCGATTGCGCCAGAACGGCTTCGGTGAACCCGTTGCGGCCGGGGCCGCCCAGCGCGATGCGCGCGTCCGGCAGGTTGGAGTCGACGTCCAGGTGACCGTAGCGCGGCCGGTCGGCGCCGCTGCAGGTGGCCGTGACACCGGCGCGGACCAGCGCGACCATCAGCTCACGCGCCAGCGGCCCGGACACCGCCTCGTCCGGCGCCACCACCTCGGCCACCGACACCGCGCGCACCGCGTCACCGACCCGGACCCGCGCGACCGACGACAGCGCGAACCAACCGTAGGCGGGGTTGTCCAGCGTCCACAGGTGGTCGGCGGTGTCCACGGAGCGATCGGAGGCGGAGTGCAGCAGCGCGAAACCCCGCCCGACGACGGCGTCCCCGACCTCGCTCACCGGCATGGCGCCCGGCACCGGGCACGGCCAGCGCAGCCGGACCAGGCGGTCGGCACCGGTGAACTCGTCGATGGTGGTGCGGCAGTCCAACCGCGCGACGCCGCGCCACAGGGTCAGGGTCTGCGTGTAGCGCAGCAGCCCACCGACCCGGCCCTGCACGATCAGCCGCTGACCGATCGGGCCGTCGTAGGCCCGCACGCTGGCGGGGGATTCCCCCGAGCACACCACCGGCCCGCGGGGCAGCAGGTGCCACGGGCCCTCCCCCTGCGTCGGGTGCGACGGGTACTCCTCGTAGACGGCGAGCTCGTTGCCCACCCGGCCCTCGGCGATCAGCTCGCGGCCCCGATGCTCCAGCGATGCGACCCCGCCGCCGCGCGCCGGGTCGGAGCGGACGCGGTAGTGCTCGTTCGCGATCTCGGTCCCGGGCACCGCTTTCCAACCGGCCGGCGCGCGGCCCGGGGCGAGCCGGTAGGCGCGCCAGCCCAGGGAAGGGACGTCGCCGGCCAGCCAGGTGACCGACCGCCCGTCGTGCTCGACCAGTGCGGGCACCTCGGCGCCGGCGTCGTCGAGCACCCGCACGCCGTTGCCGAGCGGCGGGTCGAACCGGGCGGTGACGACGTCGGTGCGCCCGTGCGCCAGCGGATTCCAGACGACCACGGCCCCGGCCTCGGCGTCCACGGCCCCGGACAACACCACCAGCGAGTTGTCGCGCGCCGCCCGGCCCAGCTCCCAGGCATCGCGCCAACCGGTCAGCAGATCGAGGTACACCTGGTCGGACTCCGAGCCGGTGATGGCGTCGTGGTGGGCGCCGTAGGCCAGCTGCACCCACGCCTTGGCCAGGGCGGCCTGCGGGTAGCCGGCGCCACTCATCAGCGCGGCGAACACCGCGAAGCGCTCGCCCTGTAGGACGGCGTTCTCCGCCGCGCGGTTGGCCTGCTTGGTGTCGATGTACGACACGTCCTTGCCGGTGTAGATAGGGTTCATGTCGCGGGTCTGCGGCGAGGGCGTCCGTTTGCGGTCGGCCAGCTCCGCGCGCACCGCCGCGAAGAACTCCTTCGGCAGCGCGCACACGAAGCGCGGCCAGGTGTAGCGCGAGGCCCAGTCGCGGTGGATTTCGGTCACCCACTTGTTCGGCGGCGCGTAGTCGGTGCCCACCGGCAGCAGCACGTTGCGTGTCAGCGCGACGCGCCGGAGCTCGTCGAACAGCGCGTAGGTCGCGTCCTCGGCCTCGGCCAGCGAGGTCGAGGAGTCCATCCACCAGCCGGCCGAATAGTGGGCGGGCATGTAGTGGGTGAGCAGGCCCCGGCCCGACGGCGCGATCCACTCGAACTCGCTGCTGAACTGCATGCGGTCAATCCCGGCCGAGTGGGCCGGACCCCACTGGTGGTGCGGGCCGCGCGCCCACGAGCTCGACGTCAGGCCGGCGTCGGCCGCCATCCCGGGGAACTGTGGGTCATGGCCGAACACGTCGAGCAGCCACGCCGTGGCCGGGTCGGCGCCCAGCACATGGCGCTGAAAGCCGATGCCGGCCACCAGGTTCCGGATGGTCGTCTCCGGGCTGGTGAGGTTGGTGTTGGGCTCGTTGTAGGTGCCGCCCATGATTTCGACGCGGCCCTCGGCGAGGAAGCGGCGCAGGTCGGCGCGGTCCTCGGGCCGGGTGTCCCAGTACGGCTTGAGGTAGTCCACCTCGGCGAGCACGAACTTGTAGTCGGGATCGCGCCGGGCCATCTCGAGATGGGCGTGCACGAGTTCGAAGCCATTGGTCTGCCGGGCCCGGCCCGGGGGGTCCTCGGTCCACCGGCTGGTGTAGGCGCCCTGCGTGTTCCACCAGACCGGGTCGTAGTGGAAATGGCTGATCATGAACATGGTCCAGCCGGGCTCGGCGACGGTGAACTCGAAGGCACTGCGGGCGCCCCCGGCGTGCACCGTCGCCGCCCGTCGCTCACCGGCGGTCCCGCGCCGCACCCGGACCGGCACGTCGACGACCTCGCTGCCGATCCCGGCGGCCGCCTCGCCCTCGATACCGTCCCCGTCGATGCGGACCGGCGTCGGTTCGGAGCATCCGGAGACGGCGACGCGCACCAGCTGCAGGGGCGTATCCGGCGGCCCGACGAACAGCTCCGTCGACCGGGCCGAAAGCACCTGCATGCCCGCACTTTACGGCGCGCGCAACTCAGGATCGAGCTAACATCCGACGGTGCCCGCCCTCGCCCCGCCCGTGGTCGACGAACGCAGCGCCCTGCGCGAGTTCCTGGCGTACCACCAGAGCGCGTATTACGCCGTGTCGTACGGCCTCAGCGACGAACAGGCGCGGTCCACGCCAACGGTCAGCGCGCTGTCGGTCGGCGGCCTGGTCAAGCACGCCACCGGGATGCAGCGCAGCTGGATGGCGCGGGTCGCCGCCGCGCCCGGCGCGCCACCGAAGGACCCCCGGCCCTTCGACGAGATCGCCCGGGACTTCGCGGATCAGCACTTGATGCGGCCCGACGAGACGCTCGACGGGCTGCTGCGGGCCTTGGATGCCCAGAACACGGAATCGTTGCGGCTGGTCGACACCGCGGATCTGGACGCCGCGGTGCCGGTTCCGCAGGACATCCCCTGGTTCCCCAAGAACCAGCGGGCGTGGTCGGTGCGCTGGGTGGTCCTGCACGTGATCAACGAGCTGGCCCGGCACGCCGGGCACGCCGACATCGTTCGCGAAGCCATCGACGGCGCCACGATGTACGAGTTGATCGCCGCGGTGGAGGGTTGGGAGATCGAGGGATGGGTCAAGCCGTGGAGCAAATCCTGAGCGCCTGGGGCGCCCGAGGCCGGTGAGCGGCGTCACCGGGATTGGGACTTGACACCGCCGATTTGGCAGACTGCTGGGATGACTCCTACCAAACACCGCGAGGTGGCCAAGCTTGACCGGGTGCCCCTGCCCGTCGAGGCGGCCCGGGTAGCCGTCACGGGCTGGCAGGTCACCCGGACCGCAGCCCGCATCGTCGGCAAGCTGCCGGCCAAGGGGCCCTGGCAACAGAAGGTCATCAAACAGCTCCCCCAGACCTTCGCCGACCTCGGTCCCACCTACGTCAAGTTCGGCCAGATCATCGCGTCCAGCCCCGGCGCCTTCGGGGAATCGCTGTCCCGCGAGTTTCGCGGCCTGCTCGACCGGGTCCCGCCCGCCGACCCCAAGGAAGTGCACAAGCTCTTCGTCGAGGACCTCGGCCGCGATCCCGCGGAGCTGTTCGCCAAGTGGGACGAGACGCCGTTCGCGTCGGCTTCCATCGCCCAGGTCCACTACGCGACCCTGCACACCGGCGAGGAGGTCGTCGTGAAGATCCAGCGGCCGGGGATCCGCCGCCGGGTCGCCGCGGACCTGCAGATCCTCAAGCGCTTCGCGCAGGCCGTTGAACTGGCCAAGCTGGGCCGCCGGTTGTCCGCCCAGGACGTGGTGGCCGACTTCGCCGACAACCTCGCCGAGGAGCTCGACTTCCGCCTCGAGGCGCAGTCGATGGAGGCATGGGTCTCGCACCTGCACGTCTCCCCGCTGGGCCGCAACATCCGGGTGCCGCAGGTACACTGGGACTTCACCAGCGGGCGGGTCCTGACGATGGAGCGGGTGCAGGGCATCCGGATCGATGACGCCGCCGCCATCCGCAAGGCCGGGTTCGACGGGGTCGAGCTGGTCAAGGCGCTGTTGTTCAGCCTGTTCGAGGGCGGGCTGCGGCACGGGCTGTTCCACGGCGACCTGCACGCGGGCAACCTCTACGTCGACGAGCAGGGCCGGATCGTGTTCTTCGACTTCGGGATCATGGGCCGCATCGATCCGCGCACCCGGTGGCTGCTGCGCGAGCTGGTGTACGCGCTGCTGGTGAAGAAGGACCACGCCGCGGCGGGCAAGATCGTCGTGCTGATGGGCGCCGTCGGCACCATCAAACCCGAGGCCGAGGCCGCCAAGGACCTGGAGAAGTTTGCCAACCCGCTGACCATGCAGACCCTGGGCGACATGTCCTACGCGGATATCGGCCGGCAGCTGTCGGCGCTGGCCGACGCCTACGACGTCAAGCTGCCACGCGAACTCGTGCTCATCGGCAAGCAGTTCCTCTACGTCGAGCGGTACATGAAGCTGCTCGCGCCGAAGTGGCAGATGATGTCCGATCCGCAGCTGACCGGGTATTTCGCCAACTTCATGGTCGAGGTGAGCCGGGAGCACCAGTCCGACGTGGAAGTCTGATGGAGATCCGGACCGGCACCGCGACCGTCGACCATCCCCAGGGCGCCGTCGAGCTCTACTACGAAGACATGGGCGACCCCGACGACCCGGCCGTGCTGCTCATCATGGGGCTGGGCGCGCAATTGTTGTTGTGGCGCATCGGTTTCTGCGCGAAGCTCGTCGATCGGGGGCTGCGCGTCATCCGGTACGACAACCGCGACGTCGGCCTGTCCAGCAAGACCGAACGCCCGGGGTCCAGCCCGCCGCTGGTTCCGCGACTGCTGCGCTTCTGGGTCGGCCTGCCGGGCCAGGCGACCTACGGGCTCGAAGAGATGGCCGACGACGCCGCCGCCCTGCTGGACCACCTCGGCGTCGACCGCGCCCACATCGTGGGGGCGTCGATGGGCGGCATGATCGCCCAGGTCTTCGCGGCCCGCTTCGCCGAGCGGACGAGGTCGCTGGCCGTCGTCTTCTCCAGCAACAATCGGCGGTTCCTGCCGCCACCCGCCCCCCGCGCGCTGCTGGCGATCCTCAAAGGGCCGCCGCCGAGTTCGCCGCGCGAGGTGATCATCGACAACGCGGTGCGAGTCACCAGGATCACCGGCAGTCCGCGCTATCAGCTGACCGAGGAGCAGGTCCGCGCCGACGCCGCGGAAGGGTACGACCGCAGCTATTACCCGTGGGGCGTGGCTCGCCATTTCAGCGCGGTGCTGAGCACCGGCAGCCTCGTGCGGTACAACCGGCGGACGGCCGCGCCTACCGTCGTGATCCACGGCCGCGCGGACAAGCTGATGCGGCCCTCCGGCGGCCGAGCGGTCGCGCGCGCCATTACCGGCGCTCGACTAGTCTTATTCGACGGCATGGGCCACGATCTGCCTCAGCAACTTTGGGATCGGCTGGTCAGCGTGCTGACAAGCAACTTCGCCGAGGCCAGCTGAAGCTGGGCCGGGGTTGTTCTAGGGTGGCCTGTCAATTTCACATCGGCTTCACAGGGTTGTACGGTTTCGGTGGGAGGATGTCTAAAAGATGGCGGAACTGACACCTTATTACGAAGATTCGCAAGCGGCGTACGACATTTCGGACGACTTTTTCGGTCTCTTCCTCGACCCCACCTGGGTCTACACGTGCGCCTACTTCGAACGCGACGACATGACGCTCGAGGAAGCCCAGCTGGCCAAGTTGGACCTCGCGCTCGACAAGGTGAATCTCGAGCCCGGTATGACGCTGCTCGACGTCGGCTGCGGCTGGGGCGGGGCGCTGGTTCGCGCGGTCGAGAAGTACGACGTCAACGTCATCGGGCTGACGCTGTCGCGCAACCATTACGAGCGCAGCAAGGCCCGGCTGGCCGCGATACCGACCAACCGGCGGGCCGAGGCGCGGCTCCAAGGCTGGGAAGAGTTCGACGAAAAGGTCGACAGGATCGTCTCTTTCGAGGCGTTCGACGCTTTCCACAAGGAACGGTACGGCGCGTTCTTCGAGCGCAGCTACAACATAATGCCGAACGACGGCCGGTTGCTGCTGCACAGCCTGTTCACCTACGACCGCCGGTGGCTGCACGAGCAGGGCATCCCGCTGACGATGAGCGACATCCGGTTCCTCAAGTTCCTGCGCGAGTCGATCTTCCCGGGCGGCGAGCTCCCTTCCGAGCCCGACATCGTCGACAACGCGCAGGCCGCCGGGTTCTCCGTGGAGCAGGTCCAGCTGATGCAGCAGCACTACGCGAAGACGCTGGACATGTGGGCGGCGAACCTGGCGGCCCAGCGGGACAGGGCCATCGCACTGCAGTCCGAAGACGTCTACGACAAGTTCATGCACTACCTGACCGGGTGTGCCGAGCGCTTCCGCCGCAGGCTGATCAACGTCGCGCAGTTCACGCTCGTGAAGTGAGCTGACCCGGCGTGTCCAAGGACCTGCAGCCCCACTTCGACGATGTTCAGGCCCACTACGACCTGTCGGACGACTTCTTTCGCCTCTTCCTCGACCCCACCCAGACCTACAGTTGCGCGTACTTCGAGCGCGAGGACATGTCGCTGGAAGAGGCGCAGCTCGCCAAGATCGACCTGGCGCTGGGAAAGCTGGGGCTGCGGCCCGGCATGACGCTGCTCGACGTCGGCTGCGGCTGGGGCGCCACCATGCGCCGCGCGATCGAGAAGTACGACGTCAATGTCATCGGGCTGACGCTGTCGAAGAACCAGGCCGCCCACGTCCAGAGGTCGTTCGACGCGATGGGGGGCGCGCGCAGCAGGCGCGTCCTGCTGGCCGGCTGGGAGCAGTTCGACGAACCCGTCGACCGCATCGTGTCGATCGGCGCGTTCGAGCACTTCGGCCACGAGCGCTACGACGACTTCTTCCAGATGGCGCACAAGGTCCTGCCGGCGGACGGCGTGATGCTGCTGCACACCATCACCGGGCTGACGGGCCCGCAATGCGTCGAGCGGGGCATACCCCTGACGTTCGAGATGGCGCGTTTCATCAAATTCATTGTCACCGAGATCTTCCCGGGCGGCCGGCTGCCGTCGATCGAAATGGTGGCGGAGCGCTCGGCGAAGGCGGGGTTCACGCTGACCCGCCGGCAGTCGCTGCAGCCGCACTACGCCAGGACGCTCGATCTGTGGGCGCAGGCCCTCGAGGCGCACCGCGACGAGGCCGTCGCGATCCAGTCCGACGAGGTCTACGCGCGGTACATGAAGTACCTGACGGGCTGCGCCCAGGCGTTCCGGACCGGCTACATCGACGTCAACCAGTTCACCCTGGAGAAATAGCGATGGGGCGCCCACAATGGTGGGGAGCGGCCGAGAAACCCAGGGGCACGCCATCTGAGGGAATAGGGGAAGCCGCGCGTCCCGTGTAGGGTGCCGGGGGACGGCATCGAGCCAAGGTGCCGGTCCAGTCGGGAGGGCATTCATGTTCGAGAATCGGGTGGGGGCCACGCTCAAGCGGTCGAACCTCGACAATGTCCAGGCGCACTACGACCTGTCGAACGAGTTCTTCGCTCTGTTCGTGGATCCGACGCGCACCTACAGCTGCGCGTACTTCCCGCGCGAGGACATGACCCTGCACGAGGCGCAGCTCGCCAAGCTCGACCTGACGCTCGACAAGCTGGGCCTGCAGCCGGGGATGACGCTGCTCGACGTCGGGTGCGGCTGGGGCTCGGTGATGAAGCGCGCCGTCGAGCGCTACGACGTCAACGTCGTCGGGCTGACGCTGTCCAAGAACCAGCACGCGTACTGCCAGCAGGTGCTCGACGGGATCGACAGCAACCGCTCGCGCCGGGTGCTGCTGAGCGACTGGGCCGAGTTCACCGAGCCGGTCGACCGCATCGTCGTCATCGAGGCGTTGGAGCACTTCGGTTTTCACCGCTACGACGACTTCTTCAAGTTCACCTATAACGCGCTGCCCGCCGACGGTGCGATGCTCCTGCACTCCATCACCGGGCTGCACGTCAAGCAGGTCATGGAGCGCGGGATACCGCTGACGATGGAGATGGCGAAGTTCATCAGGTTCATCGTCACCGACATCTTCCCGGGCGGTCGGCTGCCGATGATCGAGACCGTCGAGGAGCACGCAACCAAGGTCGGCTTCACCGTGGCGCGCCGACAGTCGCTGCAGCTGGACTTCGCCAAGACCCTGGACTTCTGGGCCGACGCCCTCGAGGCCCGCAAGGACGAGGCGGTCGCCATCCAGTCCGAAGAGGTCTACGAGCGGTACATGAAATATCTGACGGGTTGCGCCAAGGCCTTCCGGATGGGCTACATCGATTGCAACCAATTCACGCTGGAGAAGTGAGCTTCGGTATCGTTGCACGTCAGATAACGACGCCGCGCACCCTGCGTTTTCGGCGGTGAGCTTCATCCAGGAGAACAAGACGAATATGGCTGATCAACCGGCTGGCCCGACGAAGACGCGGACGCGCTTCGAAGACATCCAAGCGCACTACGACGTCTCCGACGAGTTCTTCGCCCTGTTCCAGGACCCTTCTCGGATCTACAGCTGCGCCTACTTCGAGCGCGACGATATGACGCTTGAGGAGGCGCAGTACGCCAAGATCGACCTGAACCTGGACAAGCTCGACCTCAAGCCGGGCATGACGCTGCTGGACATCGGTTGCGGCTGGGGCAGCACCATGAAACGCGCCATCGAACGCTTCGACGTCAACGTGATCGGCCTGACGCTGTCCAAGAATCAGCACGCCCGCTGCGAGCAGGTGCTCGGCGCGCTCGACACCAGTCGTTCGCACGACATCCGGCTGCACGGCTGGGAGGACTTCAACGACCCGGTCGACCGGATCGTGTCGATCGAGGCCTTCGAGCACTTCGGGCACGAGAACTATGACGACTTTTTCAAGCGGTGCTACGAGATCATGCCCGACGACGGCCGGATGACCATCCAGAGCAGCGTCGGCTACCACCCCTTCGACATGGCCGCCCGCGGTAAGAAGCTGAGCTTCGAAACGGCGCGCTTCATCAAGTTCATCATCACCGAGATCTTCCCCGGCGGCCGTCTGCCGTCCGCGGAGATGATGGTCGAGCACGGCGAGAAGGCCGGGTTCGTGGTCCCCGAAAGCCTTTCCCTGCGGCCGCATTACATCAAGACGCTGCACATCTGGGGCGACGCCCTGGAGGCGAACCGGGACAAGGCCATCGAGACCACCTCCGAAGAGGTTTACAACCGCTACATGAAGTACCTGCGCGGCTGCGAGCATTACTTCACCGACGAGATGCTCGACGTCCGCCTGGTCACCTACCTCAAGCCGGGGGCCTCGAACTAGTTAGGGCGTAATTTCTTCGCCGCGCTGTCGGATCGGGGCTGCGCCGTTCGTCGATCAGGTAGAGAGTGGAACACTCAGGTTTCGCTCACTACCGGAGGTGACGACGCATGCAGTACTTTGCCTTGTTGATCAGCAGGGAACCCAACCTCACACCCGACGAGCGGGCCGAGATGATGGCAGCCTTCGAGGGCTTCCACGCCAAGGCGGGTCCGGCGATCCTGGCCGGCGATGCGTTGCTGCCGGCCGCGACGAGCGTCCGCATCGCGGGGGGCCCCGACGCGCCGGTCATCACCGACGGGCCGTTCGCCGAGGGTGCCGAGGTCGCGTGCGGTTACTACGTTTTTGAGGCCGAGAACCTCGACGAGGCGCTGACCCTGGCCCGCGGGGTCCCGGTCGCGCAATACGGGGCGGTCGACGTGCGGCCGACGGTGCATCCCTTCGAACCGGCCCGCCGGCCTAATGGCAACGACTGGCTCGCGCTGTTGCTCGAACCGCCCGAGTCCGCGCACACACCGGGGACGCCCGAGTGGGACGCCCTCGCTGCCCGGCACGCGGAGTTCGCCGCGGCCGCGGGCGATCACGTCGTGGGCGGCGCGGCTTTGCACGACCGGTCGACCGCCACCACCGTGCGCGTGCGCGACGGCGAGGTCCTGGTCACGGACGGGCCCTACGCGGAGGGCGCCGAGGTGGCCAACGGCTTCTACATCCTGTCCGCCGCCGACCGCGACGGGGCCGTCAAGATCGCGTCGATGATCCCCGCCTCGGCCGTGGAACTGCGCCACCTGGCCGGGGTCTCGGGACTCTAATTGCCCGAATGACCGACCTGGACGGCGTCTTCCGGCGGGAATGGGGACCGGCCGTGGCCGCGCTCGCGCGGTGGTCCGGCGACCTGACCGTCGCGGAGGACGCCGTCCAGGAGGCCTGCGCCGAGGCGCTGCTCAGCTGGCCGCGCGACGGGCCGCCGCAGAGTCCGGGCGGGTGGTTGGTGACCGTCGCCCGCAACCGCGCCCGGGATCGGCTGCGCCGCGAATCCATGCGTCCCGGAAAGGAATTGGCGGCGGTGGTCGACGAGATCCGGGCGCGTACGGACAGCACCGAACCGCATCCGGTGCGCGACGACGAGCTGCGAATGATGTTCACCTGCGCGCACCCGGCGCTGGACCGGCAATCGCAGCTCGCGCTCACGCTCCGGCTGGTGTCGGGGTTGACGGTTCCCGAGATCGCCCGTGCGCTGTTGCAGAGTGAGGCCGCCGTCGGGCAGCGGATCACCCGGGCCAAGAACAAGGTCCGGCATGCCAATATCCCGCTGCGGGTGCCGCCCGCCGAGCTGTTGTCCGAGCGCACCCCGCACGTGCTGGGCTGCGTCTACTCCGTCTTCACCGAGGGGTACTGGTCGACCGCCGGCCCGTCGGCGATCCGCGACGAGCTGTGCGACGAAGGGGTCCGGCTGGCCGGCGAGCTGTGCGCGCTCATGCCGAACGAACTCGAGGCGCACGCCCTGGCCGCCCTGATGCTGCTGCACGACTCGCGGCGGGCCACCCGGGTGGGTGACGCGGGGATGCTGGTTCCGCTCGAGGAGCAGGATCGCCGCCGGTGGGACCGCGCCCGCATCGCCCGCGGGCTCGACCGGTTGCGACTGGCGGAGGGGTCGAGGGGCCCTTATCTGCCGCAGGCGGTGATCGCCGCACTGCACGCGACGGCGCCGTCCTGGGAGCAAACCGACTGGGTGACCATTTGCGCGGCCTACGACCGACTCGTAGGGATGACCGGCTCCCCCGTCGTGCGCGCCAACCGCGCGCTCGCCGTCGGGTTCCGCGACGGCCCCGACGCCGGTCTTGCCGCCCTGGACGAGGTGGCGGGCGATCCTCGGCTGGCTCGCTCTTCGCTGGTCGCGACGGTTCGCGCCGACCTGCTCCGCCGGGGCGGACGGCCCGTCGAGGCCCTCACGTGGTATCGAAAAGCGCTGGACGGCAACGGCTCAGAGCCAAGCCGCGCCTTCCTGCGGCGCCGCATCGCGGAGTGCGCCGGATAGTTACCGCCTGACTTTTTCCGCCGAGCGTCGACTTGTTGCGACGACTACTCGCCGACCCGCACCACAAGTCGACGCTCGGCTTCCAATATCAGGCCTCGACGAAGTTGCGGGTGACGGCCGGATCGACCGGGATGCCCGGCCCCGTCGTCGTCGACACGGTGATCTTCTTCAGGTACCGGCCCTTCGACGCCGACGGCTTGAGCCGCAACACCTCGTCGAGGGCGGCGCCGTAGTTCTCTGCCAGGCTCTTCTCGTCGAAGGACGCCTTGCCGATGACGAAGTGCAGGTTGGCCTGCTTGTCCACGCGGAAGTTGATCTTGCCGCCCTTGATGTCGGCGACGGCCTTGGCGACGTCGGGCGTCACGGTGCCGGTCTTGGGGTTGGGCATCAGGCCGCGGGGACCCAGGATCCGGGCGATCCGACCGACCTTGGCCATCTGGTCGGGCGTCGCGATCGCCGCGTCGAAGTCCAGGAACCCGCCCTGAATCTTCTCGATCAGGTCGTCGCTACCCACGATGTCGGCGCCGGCGGCCTGGGCCTGCTCGGCCTTGTCGCCCACGGCGAACACCGCGACCCGGGCGGTCTTGCCGGTGCCGTGCGGCAGGTTGACCGTGCCGCGGACCATCTGGTCCGCCTTGCGCGGGTCGACGCCGAGCCGGATAGCCACCTCGACGGTCGCGTCCTGCTTGGCCGACGACGTCTCCTTGGCCAGCTTGGCCGCTTCCAGCGGGGTGTAGAGGTGGTCGCGGTCCACCTTCTCGGCGGCGGCGCGGTATGCCTTGCTGTTCTTGCTCATCTTCGATCCAATCTCGTGGTTGGTTGTGGTTGCGAACGGGCCGAAGCTGACCCTCCCACGTCTGGGTGCTACTCGACCGTGATGCCCATCGACCGAGCGGTCCCGGCGATGATCTTGGCGGCCGCGTCGATGTCGTTGGCGTTCAGGTCGGTCTTCTTGGTCTCGGCGATCTCGCGCACCTGGTCCCAGGTCACCTTGGCGACCTTGGTCTTGTGCGGCTCCGCCGAGCCCTTGCTCACACCGGCGGCCTTCAGCAGCAGCTTGGCGGCGGGCGGTGTCTTCAGCGCGAACGTGAAGCTGCGGTCCTCGTAGACCGTGATCTCCACCGGGATGACCTGCCCGCGCTGGTTCTCCGTGGCGGCGTTGTAGGCCTTGCAGAACTCCATGATGTTGACGCCGTGCTGGCCGAGCGCGGGGCCGACCGGCGGCGCCGGATTGGCCTGTCCCGCCACGATCTGCAGCTTGATCAGCCCGGTGACTTTCTTCCTCGGGGCCATGGGTTGGGTGTTCCTTCCTAGTCTGTGTCTGAATGCCGAGTCTGTGTCTGAATGCCGAACTAAATCTTCGAGACCTGGCCGAACGTCAGCTCGACGGGCGTTTCACGGCCGAAGATCGACACCAGCACCTTGAGCTTTTGCTGCTCGGCGTTGACCTCGTTGATCGTCGCCGGCAGCGTGGCGAACGGCCCGTCCATCACCGTCACCGATTCGCCGACTTCGTAGTCGACCTCGACGGCCGGGCGCTCGAGGCCACCCGCCTCGGTGGCGGCGGCGGTGCTCGCCGCACCCTTCGCGGCCTTCTTCGCCGCACCGCGCGGCAGCAGGAACTTCACCACGTCGTCGAGCTTGAGCGCGGACGGCCGCGACGTCGCGCCGACGAACCCGGTTACGCCGGGCGTGTTGCGCACCGCGGCCCACGAGTCGTCGGTGAGGTCCATGCGGACCAGGATGTAGCCGGGCAGCACCTTGCGGTTGACCTGCTTGCGCTGGCCGTTCTTGATCTCGGTGACCTCTTCGGTCGGGACCTCCACCTGGAAGATGTAGTCGCCGACGTCGAGGTTCTGCACGCGGGTCTCGAGATTGGCTTTCACCTTGTTCTCGTAGCCCGCGTAGGAGTGGATGACGTACCAGTTGCCGGGCTTGCTGCGCAGCTCCGCCTTGAGCGCGGCGGCCGGGTCGACATCCTCGGCCGGCTCGGCCTGGGCCGCGGTGTCGGGAGCCTCGTCGGTCTCTTTCAGATCGACCGCTTCACCCGCTGACGTGTCACCGTCGAAGGTAGTCACGGTTGTAAGTCCTCTCTATCACTGTCGACGCTCAGCCGAACACCAGCAGCACGAGCTTGGTCAGGCCGAAGTCCGCCAGGCCGACCACCGCCACCATGAAGGCCAGAAACGCCAGCACTACGGAGGTGTATGTGAACATCTGCTTGCGGTTCGGCCAGATGACCTTCCGCATCTCCGCAACGACCTGCTTGAGGTAGTTGAAGACGAACACGAAGGGGTTGGCGGGACGCTCCCCGGGTTTCCTGGCTTTCGCGGGCTTCTTGCCCGTCTTGGCCTTCGCGCCCTTCTTCCCGTTGTCCTCCTTGGCGGCCTCGGCCTCGCCGGAGGGGGCCGCGGCGGCGTCGTGATCGGCGTCGGCGACGCGCTGCCGGGACCGCTTGCCCGTCGGGCGCTGTGGCCGCGCCGCCGGCTCTGTCACCACGGCCGTTCGACCGCCGCCGGCGCGGCCCTCGTCGCTGTCGCCGCTGTCGCGTGCGGCGTCGTTGGCAGCGTTGCCTTCGTCGCTCACCGCATGCTCCTTTGTTTGCTAGTGTCCGCGAGCCGTCCCATCGCGGTGGGTCACCCTTTCCAGTGTCCACCATGACACGACCCGGCCGTTAACCAGGCCTTCAGCAGGGGCGACAGGACTTGAACCTGCAACCTGCGGTTTTGGAGACCGCTGCTCTGCCAGTTGAGCTACGCCCCTTCGCGGTTGGCAGGCCAACCTGCGCTTACCTATCGGGGCTTACATGACACGCGCGCCCCCGGTCGGTGATCGCGAACCGACGGACAGCGCGCTGATGTTGGGAAAACCCCGAGGTTCGAGTGTACTAGATTTTTCGGAGGCCCAGGACTCCGATGCCGGTTACGAAGTTCTGACGACCTGGCCGGACTCTTTGTCCCATTTGAGCCGGGCGGAGCCGTCGCCCCGCTGGCCCATCAGGGTGGTGTAGGCCTCCAGCACGAGCTCGCCCTCGTCGTTGTGGCAGACGTTCTTGGTGACGACGATGTCGGCACCGAAGCGCTCGGTCACCGAGTAGATGTCCATTCGCGCCCATAGCTTGTCACCGGCCAGCACCGGCCTGTGGAACAGGAATTGCTGGTCGACCTGGACGATCTGCATGGTCTCCATGCCGACGTCGACGTTCCGGAAGAAGTCCAGCTGGACGAGTTTGGCGAGGATGGTCACGAAGGTCATCGGCGCCACGATCGCGTCGTAGCCGAGCTCGGCGGCCGCCTCTTCCTCGTAGAAAGCCGGGTGGTCGCACTTGATCGACTGCGCGAACCTGCGAAGCTCCTCGCGGCCCACCACGAAGTAGTCCGGGTAGCGCCAGACCATCCCGCGGATGTCTGTTTTCAGAGCCATAAGCTACGCCAGCTTCGCCGACGCGATGGCCCGGCCGAAGATCTTCTTGCCGCCCGTGGTCGCGGTGAGGGCGATGGTGACCGACTTGGTCTCCGGGTCGACCGACTTCACACGGCCGTTGAAGACGAGCTCGGCACCCTTGCCGTCGTTGGGCACGGGGACCACGGCGGTGAAGCGCACGTTGTACTCGGTGACCGCGCCGGGGTCACCGACCCACGAGGTGACGTAGCCGCCGCCGATGCCCATGGTCAGCATGCCGTGAGCGATGGCGGTGTCGAGCCCGACGACCTTGGCGATCTCGTCGTCCCAGTGGATCGGGTTCAGGTCGCCCGAGACCCCGGCGTAGTTCACCAGGTCCCCACGCGTCAGCGGGTAGGTCTTCTCCGGAAGAAGGTCTCCCACCTTCACCGAATTGAACTCACGCAATGGCATTGGCAAATCCCTCTTCTCCACCCTCACCGGCGCGGCCAGCCAGGGTCGTGTAGGTCTCCTGGACAGTCTCACCGGCGTCGTTGGTGATGATGTTCTTGGTCACGATGATCTGGGTGCCGTGCGACTCACGCATCGAGTCCACCCAGACGTCGCAATACAGCTTGTCACCCGCCACGATCGGCTTCATGAATTTGAGCACCTGGTCGACCTGGACGATCTGCTGGTCGGTGACCGCGATGCCCGCGTGCTCGAAGAACGCCGACTGGGCCTTGTAACCGAACACGCAGATGAACGTCAGCGGGGCCACCAGCCCGGAATAGCCGAGTTCGGCGGCCGCCTTCTCGTCGAAATGGCAGGCGTCCGTGTGTTGCACGGCTTCCGAGTGCTCCCGAACCTTCTCGCGCTCCACCTCATAATGGTCGGGATAGCGGTAGTGCAACCCGACGATGTCTGCGGCCAGCCCCACGGTCTAGAACCTACCTAGTCGATCTCAGTAATTTGCGCGTGGGTGACTATCGGGTCTCGCGGTGGGCCTGGTGCTTGCCACAGTTCGGGCAGAACTTCTTCAGCTCCAGCCGGTCCGGGTCGTTGCGGCGGTTCTTCTTGGTGATGTAGTTGCGGTGTTTGCACACCTCACACGCCAAGGTGATCTTGGGCCGCACATCGGTACTGGAAGCCATATCGGTCTCTCTCGAATCTCTCTATAGAAATCGCGTTGTTGTGTTGTAGCGATGGCCGGACTCGAACCGGCGACCTAACGATTATGAGTCGTTCGCTCTAACCGACTGAGCTACATCGCCTCTGGCCACCCCTTTTGGGGTCAGGCCGCCACGCCTGCTCGGCGCCCGCCGAGCCCCCTAACGGAATCGAACCGTTGACCTTTTCCTTACCATGGAAACGCTCTACCGACTGAGCTAAGGGGGCCGTTCACCCGAATCGGCGCTCGCCGCGGGCCTAAAAGAGGGTACAACCTGCCTCGCAGCGGCACCAAACCACCTGCCCCGCCCGGCGTGGGGGACGGGCCGGCGAGGTTTATGTCACCGGCCCTCGCCGCCACGGCGGGGTTCCCAGGCGCTGAGATCGCTGAACTGGTCGTATTCGTCGTCAGGTTCGGTCTCCGCGCCGGCCTCGCCCAGCAGGGTCCGCAACGCGAGGTGAACGGCCTCACGCATGTCAGCCAGATGGAACCGACGTATCGCCTCTTCGACCAAGTCGGTGTCGATCTCAACCTCGACCCTCTTCTTCATGCGCCAACAATACCCACTCCGAAAACGGCTAATCGCAGGTTGCCGGCCGCCTCCGGCAAAGTTTGTCGTGGTCGCGACAGGTCCTAGTCTGGTCACGTGTCACAGGACCGGCTCTACTTTCGACAGCTGCTCTCGGGCCGCGACTTCGCCCCCGGCGACATGGTTGCGGCGCAGATGCGCAACTTCGCTTATCTGATCGGTGACCGGCAGACCGGCGACTGCGTGGTGGTGGACCCGGCGTACGCCGCCGGAGACTTGCTCGACCATCTCGAGACCGACGGCATGCACCTGTCCGGGGTTCTGGTGACCCATCACCACCCCGATCACGTGGGGGGCTCGATGATGGGCTTCCAACTGAAAGGCCTGGCGGAGCTGCTGGAACGGGCGCCCGTCCCGGTGCACGTCAACACGCATGAGGCGCTGTGGGTTTCGCGCGTCACCGGGATCGGGCTCGGCGACCTCACCACGCACGAGGGCCACGACAAGGTCAATGTCGGCGACATCGAGATCGAGCTGCTGCACACCCCGGGGCACACCCCGGGCAGCCAGTGTTTCCTGCTGGACGGCCGCCTGGTCGCCGGCGACACGCTATTTCTGGACGGCTGCGGGCGCACCGACTTTCCCGGGGGTGACTCCGACGAGATGTACCGCAGCCTGCAGCGGCTTGCCACGCTGCCCGGCGATCCGACGGTGTTTCCGGGGCACTGGTACTCCGACGCGCCCAGCGCATCCCTGTCGGAGGTCAAGCGCTCCAACTACGTGTACCGGGCCGCAAATCTGGACCAGTGGCGAATGCTGATGGGCGGCTGACCCCCGCCCGCAAGGTATTGGCGGCAAAGAATCTGCGCACTATTTGCAAGAATTTCCGGCCCATTGCAACTGTGATATAAGCGGAGGGTGGATTCCATGGGGTGGATCCAGGACAGCTGGCACGGAGTCACCAATGTCGGATCCAGCACCTGGTTGGCGTGGGCGGCCTGGGCGGCGATCGCGCTCGGCATCATCGCGCTGGTTTTCACGAACCGGCAGCTCAACCGCCACCGAGGACTGACCGCGGAGCAGGCGCGCCCCCATGTGGCGATGCTTATGGAACCGCATCCCGCGGACTGGCACGTCATCGAACTCGTGGTCCGCAATTTCGGCCGGACCGCGGCCTACGACATTCAATTCGCCTTTTCCAATCCGCCGACGGTGGCCGAATACGAAAATGCCACCGACGGCTACGCCGATATCGTCGAGCTGCAGCTCCCCCGCGAGTTGCCGGTGCTGGCGCCCGGCCAGGAATGGCGCATGGTCTGGGACTCGGCCCTCGACCGCGCTGAGATCGGCAGCGGCATCGAGTCGCGCTTCACCGGAACGTTGACCTACTACGACCGGCCCCACCGGCCGCGCGGTTGGCGGTTCTGGCGGCGCGAGCGGTCCCCCCTGGAAACGAAAGTGGTGCTGGACTGGGATGAGCTGCCGCCCGTGCAGCGGATCGACCTGATGACGACCCATGACCTCGCGAAGCGGGAGAAGCAGAAGCTGGAGTTGCTGCGCGGCCTGCTGACGTACTTCCACTACGCGAGCAAGGAGACCCGTCCCGAGGTGTTCCGCAGCGAGATCGAGCGGATCAACGGCGCGGTCAAGGAAACCCAGGACCGGTGGCGCGCCAGGCAGGTCGACGCACCCACCGATGTCAGCCTGCGCTGGGGAACCGCCGACAATGATCTGGGAAAGCACCACAGCCAGCACGTCTGACCGCAAGGAGCGACTCATGAGCGGCCCGGTCTTCTATACCCACAAGGACTCGATCGCCGTCCTGCGAATGGACGACAGCAAGGTCAACGCGCTGGGCCCCACCATGCAACAGGCGCTGAACGAGGCGATCGACCGGGCGGACGCAGATAACGTCGGCGCGCTGGTGATCACGGGCAACGAGCGGGTGTTCAGCGGCGGGTTCGACCTGAAGATCCTCACGTCCGGCGAGGTGAAGCCGGCGATCGACATGCTCAGGGGCGGCTTCGAGTTGGCGTATCGGCTGCTGTCCTACCCCAAGCCCGTGGTGATGGCCTGCACCGGCCATGCCATCGCGATGGGCGCGTTCTTGTTGTCGTCGGGAGACCACCGGGTGGCGGCCCACGCGTACAACATCCAGGCCAACGAGGTCGCGATCGGCATGACCATCCCATATGCCGCCCTGGAGATCATGAAACTGCGGCTGACCCGGTCGGCTTACCAGCAGGCCGCGGGACTGGCAAAGACCTTCTTCGGCGAAACCGCCCTCGCCGCAGGCTTCGTCGACGAGATCGTGCCGCCGGAGATCGTGGTCAGCCGGGCCGAGGAGGCCGCTCGCGAATTCGCCGGCCTGAACCAACGCGCCCACGCCGCAACCAAATTGCGCGCCCGCGCGGACGCGCTCAAGGGAATCCGCGCCGGGATCGACGGGATCGAGGCCGAGTTCGGGCTGTGACCGAAAATGAACGCGGTGGCCGGGTTCAGCGCACCCAGGCCACCGCGTTCCCATCGCCTCCTCGCGACAAGTGTGACATGTGCACGGCGGCCCGTCACTTGGCGCGGCCACGCGACTCGGGTTCGACCAAGCGCCGAAGGTTCTGCAGGCTCTCGTCGAGCGAGCGGCCTACCCAGAAGGCAGCCACGCGGTCGGCGACGAGGCCCAGGAGGCCGCCTTCCGAGCTGTAGGCGAGCCGGAACGTCACGGCCGTCCGGCCCGGCCCCGCGTCGCGCAGCCGAAACCGCCCGCGCTGCGTCACGCCGGTGATGTTGATCCAGGCCAGGTCGCGCGCGGCATGGAACTCCACCACCTCGGCGACGCCGCCCACCGGGATCGAGCCGATCTTCCACAACACGGAGTAGCGGGCGCCCACCCGGGCCCGGCCGTCGGTCAACGTCTCCCAATGCACCAGGTGGGCCAGGAACGACGGGTAGCGATCCGGGTCGCCGAGCACCTTCCACACGGCGTCGCGATCGGCGTCGACGACGATCCGGCGCTCGACGCGCATCAGCCGATTACCGGGAAGCGGCGTTCGGCGGCGAGCCGGTCGACCCCGGCCTGCAGGCTGGCGATCACCGCGTCGTACAGCGCCTGGTCGGGCGTGTCCGGGTCGTCCACCCGGATCGGTTCCTGCACCTCGATGACGATCTTGGCGGGCAGCGGGATGTGCCCCAGCAGATCACCGACGTCCAGCCCCCAGGGCAAGGCAAGCGAGACGGGCACGCTCTTGAGCCGGAACAACTTGTCCAGCAGCAGCAGCTTGGCCAGCCACTGCGCGCGCCCGAGGAACAGCGCCGTTTCCTGACCGCCGACGCTGGCGACCGGCACGATCGGCACACCGGTCTCGCGGGCCAACCGCACGAAGCCCATCCGGCCGCCGAAGTCGACGACGTGGCGCTGCCAGGAGGGGCGGAACACCTCGTAGTCCCCACCGGGGTACACCAGCACCGCGGCGCCGTATTCCAGTGCGAGGCGGGCATTTTCGGGGCTGGCCGCCACGGTGCCGAACTTGCGCAGCCAGCGCAGCGGGGGGTAGAGCGTGACCAGGTTGTGCGCGAGCTGGTAGAAGGGGCGCTCGACACCGAAGTACGAACAGAACGCCAGGGTGAAGACGAACGTGTCGGGCGGCACGTTGCCGCCACTGTGGTTGCCGACCAGCAGCACCGGTCCGTGCGGCGGGATGCGGTCGAGCCCACGGACGTCGGCCCGGAAATACAGCGAGGCCAGCAGCCAGGTGCCGGGCAGCTGATCACGGATGAAGTCCGGGTCGCGCTGATCCAAGTCCGCCTTGGGCACCCGCTCCGCGATGTGCCTGCCCGCCCACCCAATGGCATCCGCGACGCCGACCATGCCCTCACCCTGGCACAGCCGGGCGAACGGTAGCAGGGCCTTAAGTCGCCAGCCCCCAGGGCGTCCCGTCACCACCGTCCGTGGTGGACGACCTCCGAGAAGGGCCGCCGACTCGGCTTGCGGATCGGCGTGAGCGGACGGTCGGCCGGATACCCGAGGCCGAGCAGGAAGGCCACCAGGTGGTCACCGGGCACACCGAGTATGGCGCGGGCTTTGTCCTGGTCCCCGACCGACGAATGGCCCGTCCCGATCCCGAGGTCGGTGGCCGCGATCATCATCGCCATCGTGGCCTGGCCGACGTCGTAGTTGTCGGTGATCACCCTGCGTTCGTCGGGCGGGACGGGCACCGCGATCGCGATCGCCGCGGCGGCGCCGGCTATATGACCGGCGCCCTGCCACACCGTGGACAGTTCCCGCAGCTGAGCCGGATCCGTGACGATCACGAAATCCCACGGCTGGCGGTTTTTCGCCGACGGCGCCCGCCACCCTGCCTCGGCGATGCGGTCCAGGTCGGCTTTGGAGATCGGGTCCGGCTTGTATTCGCGCACGTTGCGCCGGGCACAGATCGCGTCCCAGGCTTCCATCTCGTCCTCCCTTCATCGTTCGCGCTCGAGCTTATGCGTGTCGGCGCGGAAGATGGCTGCCGTCTGTCGGTGTCCCGGTCTATCGTGGCACCGCGATGGCCTTTCATATCCACCGTGCCGAACGGACCGATCTGCTGGCCGATGGCCTCGGCGCGTTGTTGTCCGACCCGCCGCCCGACCCGTTCGCGGGGGAACTGGTGCTGGTGCCGGCGCGCGGCGTGGAACGCTGGCTGAGCCAGCGACTCTCGCACGTGCTCGGGCGCGGAACGGCGAGCGGCGCGGCCGACGGGGTGTGCGCCGGGGTGGCGTTTCGCAGTCCGGGCGCCCTGATCGCCGAGATCACCGGGAACACCGGGGCGGGCGACGATCCCTGGTCGCCCGACGGGCTGGCGTGGCCGCTGCTGGAGGTCGTCGACTGCTCGCTGGACCAACCGTGGTGCCGCACACTCGCAACACATTTGGGTCACTTCGACACCGGGTTCGAGGCGGAATTGCGCCGCGGCCGACGGTATTCGGTGGCGCGCCAGCTCGCCGGTCTGTTCGCGTCGTACGCCCGCCAACGTCCCGAACTGCTGGCCGACTGGTCGGACGGGAACGCGGGCGGCGTGGACCCGGACCTGTCCTGGCAGCCGGAGCTCTGGCGGGCCGTCGCGGCGACCGTCCCCGCCGATCCCCCGCACCTCCGCCATCGAAAGACGCTGGCCCGCCTGCGCGAGGGCCCCGCCGACCTGCCCGCGCGGCTGTCGCTGTTCGGGCACACCCGGCTGGCGCGCACCGACGTGGAGCTGCTCGACGCGCTGTCGGCCCACCACGACGTGCACCTGTGGCTGCCCCACCCCAGCGACCACCTGTGGCGTGCGCTCGCCGACACCCACGGGGTGGTGCCGCGCGCCGACGACGCGAGCCGGCATGCGGCGCGCCATCCGCTGCTGCGGACCCTCGGCCGCGACCTGCGCGAACTGCAACGGGCGCTGCCCGCCGCCCCCGCCACCGACGAATGCCTCGGCTTCTCAAACCGCGCAACACATCCCGCGACCCTGCTGGGCTGGCTACAGTCGGACGTCGCGGCGAACGCGGTCAGGCCCGCGGGCCGTCCACTTGCCGCCGGCGACCGGTCGGTGCAGGTGCACAGCTGCCACGGCGCCGCCCGGCAGATCGACGTGCTGCGCGAAGTCCTGCTGGGCCTGCTGGAGGACGACCCGACCCTGGAGCCCCGCGACATCGTGGTGATGTGCCCGGACATCGAGTCCTACGCGCCGCTGATCCTCGCCGGCTTCGGCCTCGGGGAGACCGCCGGCGCCGGACACCCCGCGCACCAACTGCGGGTCCGGCTGGCCGACCGCTCCCTGTCCCAGACCAATCCCCTGCTCGGGGTGGCGGCCGGGCTGCTGGACCTCGCGGGCAGCCGGGCCACCGCCACGCAGGTGCTCAACCTCGCGCAGGCGGCGCCCGTGCGGGCCCGCTTCGGGTTCAGCGACGACGACCTCGACCAGATCACCGAGTGGGTCCGGGAGGCGAACATCCGGTGGGGGTTCGACAAGTCGCACCGGGCGCCGTACGGACTGGACCACGTCCTGCACAACACCTGGCGCTTCGGGTTGGACCGCATCCTCACCGGCGTCGCGATGTCCGATGATTCACGGGCGTGGCTGGACACCGCCCTGCCGCTCGACAACGTCGGCAGCGACAAGGTGGAACTGGCCGGCCGGCTGGCCGAGTACGTCGACAGGCTGCACCGCGTCGGCGAAAGCCTAGTCGGCACAAGGACGTTGGCAGACTGGCTGGACAAACTGACCGAAGGCGTGACCCTGCTCACCCGGTCCTCTGACGCCTGGCACGAGGCGCAGCTACGCTCGGAATTCGCCGACGTCGTGTGCCAGGCGGGACACCGCGCCGGCACAGCCCTGCGACTGCCGGACATCCAGGCCCTGCTGTCGACGCGTCTCGCGGGGCGCCCGACCCGGGCCAACTTCCGCACCGGCACCCTGACGGTGTGCACCATGGTGCCGATGCGCTCGGTACCGCACCGGGTGGTCTGCCTCGTGGGGCTCGACGACAAGGTGTTTCCTCGGCTCGACGTCCCCGACGGCGACGACGCGCTCGCACGGGACCCGATGACCGGCGAGCGCGACATCCGCTCGGAGGACCGGCAATTGCTGCTCGACGCGGTGTGCGCGGCCACCGAGACCCTGGTGATCACCTACACGGGCAACGACGAGCACACCGGCCACCCGTATCCGCCGGCGGTGCCGCTCGCGGAGCTGCTCGACGCCCTGGATCAGACCACCGAGACGCCGGTGCGAGACCGCATCGTCGTCAGGCATCCGCTGCAGCCGTTCGACATCAAGAACGTCGAACCCGGACGGCTGGTACCCGGCGGGCCGTTCACGTTCGACCCAACAGCGCTGGCCGCCGCCACGGCTGCCGCTGGAAAGCGCCGCACGCCAAGACCTTTCATCTCGGGTCCGCTACCGGCTCCGGCCGCCGACGATGTCGCGGTGGCCGACCTGGTCGACTTCTTCAAGGACCCGGTGAAGGGTTTCTTCCGCGCGCTCGACTGCACGTTGCCCTGGGACGTCGACGTCATCGAGGACGCGATGCCCGTCGAGATCGACGCGCTGCAAGAGTGGACGGTCGGCGACCGCATGCTGCGCGACATGCTGCGCGGCATGCACCCCGACGTCGCCGCGCACGCCGAGTGGCGGCGCGGAACGCTGCCGCCCGGGCGGCTCGGCGTGCGCAAGGCCAAGGAGATCCGCGACCGGGCGCGTGACCTCGCGGCGATCGCGCTGCGTCACCGGACGGGCAGCCCCGCGGCGCACGACGTCGGCGTCGACCTCGGCGGCGGGCGCTTTCTCACTGGGACGGTCACCCCGGTGTTCGGCGGGCGGACGGTCTCAGTGACGTATTCCAGGCTCGCACCCAAGCACGTGCTCGCGGCCTGGGTCGGGCTGGTTGCGCTCGCGGCGCAGCATCCCGGCCGCGACTGGACGGCGCTGTGCATCGGCCGCGGAAATAGCCGAAACCGGATTAGTTTGAGACTCTTCGCGCCCCCGCCGGAGCCCGTGGCGGTCGCGCGGGACCTGGTGGCACTCTACGATGCGGGCAGGCGCGAGCCCCTACCGCTGCCGCTGAAGACGTCATGCGCCTGGGCCGAGGCGCGCCGCGACGGCGACCACCCCTACGCGGCCGCACGCGCGAAGTGGGAGTCCACCCGGTTTCACAACGGTGAGAACGACGAGCGCGCGCACGCCCGGGTCTGGGGTGCCAACAGCGGGATGGACCGCCTGCTGCTCGACGGGCCGCGGCCGGGCGAGGAGATGCCCGGGGAGAACACCCGGTTGGGTGCGCTCGCCGCCCGCCTGTGGCTGCCGCTGCTGGCCGCCGAGGGGAGCGTGTGATGGATCCCTTCGACCTGACCGGGCCGCTACCCAAGGAGGGCTCCACCACCGTGCTGGAGGCCAGCGCCGGCACCGGTAAGACGTTCGCGCTCGCCGGGCTCGTCACCCGCTACCTGGCCGAGACCGGCGCGGCGCTCGAGCAGATGCTGCTGATCACGTTCAACCGCGCCGCCAGCCGCGAGCTCCGCGAACGCGTGCGCGACCAGATCTCCGCGGCGCTGTCGGTGCTCGAGGGCCGCGCGCCCGCCGACAGTGACCTGTTGCGGCACCTGGCGCGCGGTAGCGACGAGGACCGCGCGCTGGCCGGCCGGCGGCTGCGCGACGCGTTGGCGAACTTCGACGCGGCCACCATCGCCACCACCCACGAGTTCTGCGGCTCTGTGTTGAAATCCCTTGGCGTGGCCGGTGACACCGCCACAGGCGGCATTCTCGAGGAAGACCTGGACGGTTTGGTCACCGAGATCGTCGACGATCTGTACCTGGCGGACTTCGGCGGCCAGGAAGATGATCCGGTGCTGAGCTACCCGCAGGCCCTCGCCCTCGCCAAGGCCGTCGTCGGCGATCCATGCGCGAAGTTGCGTCCCGCCGAGCCGGATCCGGACGGTGAACCCGGCGTGCGGCTACGGTTCGCCAACCGGGTGCTCGCGGAGCTCGACCGCCGCAAGCGGCGGCTGCGCATCCTCAGCTATGACGACCTGCTCACGCGGCTGGCCGAAGCCCTCGAATCCCCGGATTCGCCGGCCCGCGAACGGATGCGGGGACGCTGGCGTCTCGTTTTGGTCGACGAGTTCCAGGACACCGACCCCATCCAGTGGCAGGTGCTCGAACGCGCGTTCAGCGGCCGGTCGACACTGATCCTGATCGGCGACCCGAAGCAGGCCATCTATGGGTTCCGGGGTGGCGACATCCACACCTACCTCAAGGCCGCCCAAACCGCCGACGCCCGTTTTACGCTGACGGTCAACTGGCGCAGCGACAAGGCGCTCGTCGACCGTCTGCAGACGGTGCTGCGCGGCGCGACCCTGGGTCACCCGTCGATCGTCGTCCGCGAGGTCGAGGCGCACCACGCCGGGCACCGCCTGTCCGGCGCGCCGCGCAACGCGCCGTTTCGGCTGCGGGTCGTCAGGCGGCACGCCGTGGGGTTCGCGGGTACCGACAACGTCCCGATCGACGCGGTGCGCCAACACATTCCGGGCGACCTCGCCGCGGACATCGCGGAACTGCTGGCCAGCGCGGCGACCTACGAGGGGCGCCGCGTCGCGGCGGGCGACATCGCCGTGATCGTCGAGCAGCACAGGGACGCGCGGGCGTGCCGCGATGCGCTGGCCGCCGCCGGCATCCCGGCGGTCTACACGGGCGACACGGACGTCTTCGATTCGGCGGCCGCCAAGGATTGGCTGTGCCTGCTGGAGGCCTTCGACGCGCCGCAGCGCAGTGGGCTGGTGCGGGCCGCCGCCTGCACGATGTTCTTCGGCGAGACCGCGGAAACCCTTGCGGCCGAGGGCGACGCGCTGACCGACCGCGTTGCGGGCACGCTGCGGGAGTGGGTCAACCATGCGCGGCTGCGTGGCGTGGCGGCGGTGTTCGAGGCGGCCCAGGTCGCCGGCATGGGCCGGCGGGTGCTCGGTCAGCGCGGCGGGGAGCGGCACATGACCGACCTCGCCCACATCGCGCAGCTGCTCCACGAGACCGGGCACCGCGAACGCCTCGGCCTGCCGGCGATGCGCGACTGGCTGCGGCATCAGTGCGACACCCGCGCCGGCGTGGCCGAACGCAACCGCCGCCTCGACAGCGACGCCGCCGCGGTGCAGATCATGACCGTCTTCGTCGCCAAGGGCCTGCAGTTCCCCGTCGTCTACCTGCCGTTCGCGTTCAACCGCCACGTCCGCAGCGACGACATCGTGCTCTACCACGACGCGACCGACGCCCGTTGCCTGTACATCGGCGGCAAGGCGGACCAACTGGAGCGGCAGGGGGTCGAGGAGCTGAACCGCCTGGAGGCCGCCCGCGACAACATCCGGCTGACCTACGTCGCGCTGACCCGGGCGCGCTGCCAGGTGGTGGCGTGGTGGGCGCCAACGAAAGACGAAGTCAGTGGCGGGCTTTCGCGGCTGATGCGCGGACGCGGCCCGGGCGAGGCCGAGGTGCCGGACCGGTGCGCGCCGCGCATCTCCGACGAGGACGCCTGGGCGTTGTTCCAGCGGTGGGAGGCCGCCGGCGGGCCGTCGGTGGAGGAATCGGTGATCGGCTCCCCCGCCCGGGCGGAAAGGCCCGCGCCGACCGGCGCCTTGGCGGTGCGCCACTTCCACCGGGCCATCGACACCGGCTGGCGGCGGACCTCGTATTCGGCGCTGGTCCGGGTCGCAGAGGAGGCGAGGGACTATCCCACGGCGGGCGTGACCAGCGAACCGGAGGCCGGCGTCCGCGACGACGAGGCGGAGGCGGTCGTCGTCACCGCACCGGCTTCCGGTCGGGATCTCGCGTCCTCGCTCGCGGCCATGCCCGCCGGTGCGACGTTCGGTTCACTGGTGCACGCGGTGCTCGAGGCCGCCGACCCCGGCGCGGCGGACCTGCCGGCCGAGCTGGAGCGGGAGGTGCGCCGCCAATTCGCGTGGTGGCCGGTCGACGCGGACGCCGCCGAGTTAGCCGCCGCGTTGGTGCCGATGCACGACACTCCGCTCGGCCCGCTGGCGGCCGGCGTGACGCTGCGGCGCATCGGGGTGCGGGATCGGATGCGCGAGATGGACTTCGAAATCCCCTTGGCCCGGGGCGATCTGCGCGGGGCCACGCCGGAGGTGTCCGTGTCAGACATCGGCGAACTGCTGGCGGCGCACCTGCCCGCCGGGGATCCGCTGGCGTCCTACGCTGATCGGCTCAGGTCCGCCAGCCTCGGTGGCCAGCCCCTGCGCGGGTATCTGTCCGGGTCGATCGACGTGGTGCTGCGACTCCCCGGCGAGCGCTATCTCGTCGCGGATTACAAGACCAACCACCTGGGCGACACCGCCGCCGAGTACAGCCACGCCCGGTTGTCAGACGCGATGCTGCACTCCGACTATCCCCTGCAGGCGCTGTTGTACACCGTTGTCCTGCACAGGTTTCTGCGGTGGCGGGTCGCCGGGTACGACCCGGCGCGGCACTTGGGCGGGGTGCTGTATCTGTTCCTGCGGGGCATGTGCGGCGCCGAGACACCCGTGTACGACGGGCATCCGGCCGGGGTGTTCGGCTGGAATCCGCCCTCGACTCTGGTGGTGGCGCTCTCCGACCTCCTCGACGAGGGGAGGCGGGTGGCGTGACGGTCGCCGAGGTGGAAGTGGCCGTCACCGTGACCGGCCTGCTGAAGGTGTTCAACGAGGCTGGCGTGCTGGACCTCTCGGACGTCCTGGTGGCCCAGCGTGTGTGCGCGCTCGGGAAGGAACCCGACGAGCGGGTGGCGCTGGCGACGGCGTTGGTGGTGCGCGCGCTGCGGGGCGGGTCGGTGTGCGTCGACCTGTCGACGGTCGCCGGGACCGTCGGCGCCGCGGAACTGCCCTGGCCCGGTGACGCGGCGTGGCTGGCGGCGGTGCGGCGCAGCGCGTTGCTCGGTGATCCGCCGGTGCTGCGTCTCTATGACGACCGCCTGCTCTACCTCGACCGGTACTGGCTGGAGGAGACCCAGGTGCGCGACGACGTGGTGGCGTTGCTCGCGCCCGGCCCAGTCGTCGAGTTGCCCGCTGCCGAGCGGCTTTTTCCTGCCGGGTTCGAAGAGCAACGCGAGGCGGCTGAGATCGCCCTGTCACAGCGGATCACTGTGCTCACCGGCGGCCCCGGCACCGGGAAGACGACGACGGTCGCGCGGCTGTTGGCGTTGGTCGCCGAGCAGGCTGAGTCGTCGGCGTCGGCCCGGCCGCGGATTGCGCTGGCCGCACCGACGGGCAAGGCGGCTGCCCGCCTGCAGGAGGCGGTGGCGCAGGAGGTTTCGGCGCTTGCCCAGGCCGACCGCGAGCGGCTGGGGCGACTGCAGGCGGTGACGCTGCACCGGCTACTCGGTTCCAGGCCGGGATCATCGACGCGTTTTCGGCACGACCGCGCGAATCGGTTGCCGCACGACGTGATCGTGGTCGACGAGACCTCCATGGTGTCGCTGACCATGATGGCGCGCCTCCTGGAGGCGGTGCGTCCGGACGCGCGGCTGGTGCTGGCCGGCGACGCCGACCAGTTGGCGTCGGTGGAAGCGGGCGCGGTGCTGGCCGACCTGGTGGACGGCCTGTCGGTGCGGGCCGACGTGCGGGTGGCGGCGCTGCGCACCTCGCACCGATTCGGCGAGTCGATCGGCGCGCTGGCCGATGCGATCCGCGTTGGCGATCAAGATGGGGCGCTGGCGCTGCTGCGATCCGGCGACGAGCACATCGAGTATGTCGAGTTCGGGGAGGGCGAGGACCCGTCGCCGCGACTGCGCCCAATCCTGCTGTCGCATGCCTTGCGGCTGCGGGAGGCGGCCGTGCTGGGCGCCACCGCTGTCGCGCTGGCGGCGCTCGACGAGCACCGGCTGTTGTGCGCGCACCGGCGGGGGCCGTTCGGCGTGGCGCACTGGAACGCACAAGTGCAGAGATGGATGGCCGACGAGACGGGCCAGCCGGCGTGGGCGGAGTGGTATGCCGGGCGGCCGCTGCTGGTGACCGCGAACGACTACGGGCTGCGAATCTACAACGGCGACAACGGCGTAACGGTGGCCGGCCCGGACGGCCTGCGAGCCGTTATCGCCGGCGCCGGTGGGCCGCTGGACTTCGCGACGAGCCGCCTCGGCGACGTCGAGACGATGCACGCCATGACGATCCACAAGAGCCAGGGCAGCCAGGCGGACGAGGTGACCGTCCTGCTGCCGCCGGAGGATTCGCGGCTGCTCACGCGTGAGCTGTTCTACACGGCGGTGACGCGAGCGAAGGCCAAGGTCCGGGTGGTCGGTTCGGAGGTCTCGATACGGGCCGCGATCGAGCGTCGGGCCGTGCGGGCCAGTGGTCTGCGGCTGCGCCTGCAGGGCACGGCATTTGAACGCGTTGGTGGCTCCGCATAGGCTCGCCGTACATGACACTCCCACCGCCATCCACCGGGTCCGTCGCCCTTGTTACGGGCGCGTCCTCAGGCATCGGTAAAGAATTCGCCCGGCAACTTGTGGCCCGCGGCCACCGCGTGGTCGTCACCGCCCGCCGGGAGGACCGGTTGAAAGAGCTGTGCTCGGAGCTGGGCGGTGACACGCACGCTGTCGCCGTAGGCGCCGATCTCGCGGTTCCGCAGGACCGAGACCGGCTCGCCGCGCGGATCGAAGAGCTGGGCGCGCACGTTGCTGTGCTGGTGAACAGCGCCGGTCTCGGCATCTACACGAAGTTCGGCGCCAACGGTCGCGACGAGGAATTGCAGGTGCTGCGCGTCGATGTCGAGGCCGTTGCCGATCTGATGCTGCGCTACCTGCCGGGCATGGTCGAGCGAGGGCGCGGCGCGATCATCAACATGTCGTCGGTGTCGGGGTTTCAGCCGGCGCCGTACGGCGCCGGCTACGCCGCGGCCAAAGCGTACGTGCTGTGGCTGTCCGAGGCGGTACACGCCGAGGTCGCCGGTAACGGGGTGACGGTCACCGCGGTTTGCCCCGGTCCGGTCCCAACGGAATTCCAGGCGACGAACGACGCGGTTCACGTGATCGACCGGTTACCGACGTTCACGCAGGTCTCCGCCGAACGTGTAGTCGCCGACGCGTTGAAGGCCGCCGACCGCGGGCGCGCGTCCGTGGTGCCCGGAGGCCCGCGGGTACAGCTCACGCTGGGATCGTCGCGGTTCATTCCCGCGCCGCTGGCCAGGCCTATCGTCACACGAATGATGAAGCGCTGAGAACGGTTCTCACAGCACGGCTATGGCGGTAGCGAAGAAGCGGATCACCACGACCGACGGCACCGAGTCGGCCCCGGCGTCCCGGTGGCCCCACATCCTGCGCCTCGCCGTGTTCGGGGTGTTTTTGCTCGCGATGTTCTATCTGGTCGCGGTGGCGCGGGTCGTCGACGTCGACGAGGTGCGGCGGATCGTCTCCGCGACGGGGTCCGCGGCACCGCTGACCTACGTGGTGGCGTCGGCAGCGCTGGGCGCCTTGTTTGTGCCGGGTTCGATACTGGCGGCGGGCAGCGGGCTCCTCTTCGGGCCCCTGCTCGGGATCTTCGTGACGCTGGGGGCGACGGTGGGCACCGCGATCGTCGCGAGCGTCGTCGGGCGCCGGGCCGGAGCGAACAGCGCCCGGGTGCTATTGGGGCCCATGCGCGCCGACCGGATCGATGCGCTGATCGAGCGCCGCGGACTGTGGGCGGTCGTGGGTCAGCGCTTCGTTCCCGGGATCTCCGATGCGCTGGCCTCCTACGCCTTCGGGGCGTTCGGAGTTCCGTTGTGGCAGATGGCCCTCGGATCGTTCATCGGCTCCGTGCCCCGGGCCTTCGCCTACACCGCGCTCGGCGCATCGATCGCGAATCGCTCCTCGTGGCTGGCATATTCGGCGATAGCGGTGTGGTGCATCAGCGCCGTCGTGGGCGCCGTCGCCGCCCGGCGCGGCTACCGGCGATGGCGTACGCACGCCGGGCGCGGCGAGGGGGACGCTCGGCAAGAAGGACCGGGAGCTAGCGCCCAATAGGCGTCAGGCCCGCTGCGCGGCCACGAAAAGGTTGCCGGGGACGGCGTCCTCGACCTCTTGGGCCGCCTGGCGGCCATACCCCGCCATCAGCTCGTCGGCGGGCGTGACGGTCACGTTCCAGCCGTGGCGACGGAACCAGTCACCGACGTCCTCGCGCTCCTCGAAGTACCACAGCTCTTCGGTGCGGGGCACCTGGCGCTGCGGGTCCACCTTGGCCATCAACTCGCGGATGCGGTCCATCCGCTCGCGTCGCCTCGCACGAAACTCGGGGTCGAGAAACTTCGGGCCCAACGCCTCCACGGCCACCCGGCTACCCACCGCGGCGAGCCCGTGAACACGGTCGAACAGCAGATCCTGAGCGGCCGCCGGCAGGTACGGCATCAGGCCCTCGGCGGACCAGGCACTCGGCGCCGAGGCGTCGAAACCGGCCTGCCGCAACGCCTCCGGCCAGTCGTGGCGCAGGTCCACCGCGACGGCGACCCGGTCACAGGCCGGCCGCGCGCCATGCTCGGCCAGCGTCGACTGCTTGAAGTCCAGCACCCTCGGCTGGTCCAGCTCGTACACCGTGATGCCGTCCGGCCACGCCAACCGCCACGCCCGCGAGTCCAGGCCGGCCGCGAGGATCACCACCTGCCGGATGCCCGCATGCGTGGCGTCAAGGAAGAACTGGTCGAAAAACGCGGTGCGCGAAGCCATGTAGCCGACCATCGCCCGCCTCTGCAGCGGCAGCTGCGGCTCCGCCTCGAGGACCTCCGGGGACAGCTGGGCCGCGGAGTACCAGTTCCACACCCCGTCGCCGACGGCGTCGAGGAAGACCTGCGCGAACGGATCCTTGATCAACGGGTTCTCGCTGCGGGTTTCCGCCGCCCGTGCGGCGGCCACCCCGAGCGCCGTCGCCCCGACGCTCTCGGTGATCTCCCAGCTGTCGCCGTCGGACCTGGCCGTGCTCATTCGACGCTCACTTCCCCTCAGCACGCTCGCCCGCGACGAAGAGCGTCTGCGGGATCGCACCCTCGACGCCCTGCGGAGGCCTGCGGTCGTAACTGGCCAACAGCTCCTCGGCGGGCGTCACCACCACCTCCCAGCCGTGCCGGTGCAGCCAATCGCCGACGTCCTCACGCTCCTCGAAATACCACAGGTCCGCGACGTCGGGTATGTCGCGCTCGGGTTCCAGCTCGGCCATCACGTCGCGCACTCGCTGCATCGTCTCGCGCTGCCGGGCGATGGCGTCCTCGTCGAGGAAGTCGGGGCCCGGCGCCTCCACGGCGATCCGGCTGCCCGCTGCGCCGAGCGCCTGAACCCGCTCGAACAACAGCTCCTGGGCCGCCGCGGGCAGGAACGGCAGCAGCCCCTCGGCCGACCACGCGCTCGGCGCGCCGGGGTCGAAACCGGCCTCCCGCAACGCGGCGGGCCAGTCGTGACGCAGGTCGACGGGAACGGTGACCAGGTCGCAGGCAGGCGCGAACCCGTTGTCGCGCAACGTCGCCAGCTTCCACTGCAGGACCTGCGGCTGGTCAAGTTCGTAGACCGTGACACCGTCCGGCCACGCCAGCCGCCACGCCCGCGAGTCCAGGCCCGACGCCAGGATCACCACCTGGCGCACGCCGGCGGCGGCCGCGTCGAGAAAGAACTTGTCGAAGAACGCCGTCCGGACGGCCATGTAGTCGACCATCCCCTGCATCCTCGGCTTGAGGTCCGGTTCGGCCTCCGCGACCTGGGCGGGCAGGTCGGGGGCCGCGAACCAGTTCCACATCCCCTCGCCGGCGGCGTGCAGGAAAACACGGGCGAATTCATCCCTGATCAGCGGGTTCTCACTGTCGGTCTCCGCGGCCCTGGCCGCCGCGACGCCCAGGGCCGTCGCGCCCACGCTTTCGGTGATCTCCCAGGTGTCGTTGTCCGTCCTCGCCACGGTCACCCTCCCCTTCGCCGGCACGCGCATGTGTCCGACCCTACGCGCGCCGGATGCGAGCAAGCTTTCGCGCAACCGGGTATCCGGTTAACTTGTCCGTCGGGGCGCCAACGGTCCGGAGCCCGAGCCGCGAGGGATATTGGGACGATGCGAGTCGACGGGCGCGAGGTCAGCGTTTCCGGCAGCTTGCTGCAACCGCTGGCCCGGCGAACCAACGACATCCTGCGCCTCGCCGCGAGCGTCGTGCTGCTGGCCACCGTGATCACGAGCTCGCTGATCACCCGACCCCAGTGGGAGGCGCTGGAGAAATCCATCTCCCAGATCGTCGGGGTGCTCTCTCCCCGGCAATCCGACCTGGTCTACCTCGCGTACGGCGTCGCGATCCTGGCCCTGCCGTTCATGATCCTGATCGGGCTGATCGTCGCGCGCAAATGGAAGCTGCTCGGCGCCTACGCGGCGGCCGCGCTGCTGGCGGCGCTGCTGCTGTCGTTGGGCGGCAACGGATTCTCGGCGCCCCGGTGGCACTTCGACGTGTCCGACCGCCTCCAGACCGTGCTGGCCCAGTTCCTCGATGACCCGCGCTGGATCGCGATGCTCGCGGCCGTGCTGACGGTGGCGGGCCCCTGGCTGCCGGCGCGGTGGCGGCGGTGGTGGTGGGGCCTGCTGCTGGCATTCGTGCCGATCCACCTGGTGGTCAGCGCCATCGTGCCGGCCCGCGCACTGCTGGGCCTGGCGGTCGGGTGGCTGGTCGGGTCCCTCGTGGTGCTCGTCGTCGGCACGCCCGCGCTGGAAGTGCCGCTGGAGGCGGCCGTGCGGGCGATGGCCAAGCGCGGCTTCGTCGTCTCCCGGCTCACCGTGGTGCGGCCGGCCGGGCGCGGACCGCTGGTGTTGTCCGGCGAGTGCGAGCACCCGGACGACTCGGCCGTGATCGAGTTGTACGGCCCGCACCAACGCAGCGGCGGCGCGCTGCGTCAGCTCTGGAGCAAGCTGCGGCTGCGCGACGCCGAGACCGCCCCGCTGGTCACCTCCATGCGCCGCGCCGTCGAGCATCGCGCTCTCATGGCGATCGCCATCGGGGACCTGGGGCTCGCGAACACCTCGACGATTGCCGTGGCTCCCCTGAGCCGGGGCTGGATGCTGTACTCGCACCAGCCACGCCGCGGCGTGCCCATCGACCGCTGCGCGGAGACGACTCCCGTCGCGCGACTGTGGGAGTCGCTGCACGTCCTCAACGGCCACCAGATCTCCCACGGCGACCTGCGCAGCCACGAGATCACGGTCGACGACGGCACCGTCCTCTTCGGTGACTTCTTTAGCGCCGAGTACGGAGCCACCGACGCGCAACTCCAGTCCGACATCGCCCAGCTGCTGGTGACGGCGTCGGCGCTGTACGACCCGAAGCAGGCGGTGGCCTCGGCGATCGACGCGTTCGGCAAGGATGCGATCCTCGAGGCGTCCCGACGATTGACGAAAACCGCTGTGCCGAAGGGGATCCGCAAATCGGTTCCCGATTCCGGCGCGGTCATCGCGGCCGCCCGGGCGGAGGTCAAGCGGCAAACCGGCGCGGACCAGATCAAGACCGAGACGATCACCCGGTTCACGCGCAGCCAGGTGATCCAGCTGGTGCTCTTCGGCGCGCTGGTCTACGTCGCCTACCCCTTCATCAGCACGGTGCCGACGTTCTTCTCCGAGCTGCGGCACGCCAACTGGTGGTGGGCGGTGCTGGGCCTGGCGGTGTCGGCGCTCACCTATGTGGGGGCGGCGGCGGCGCTGTGGGCGTGCGCAGACGGGACGGTGGGCTTCTTCACGCTCTCGATCGCGCAGGTCGCCAACACCTTCGCCGCGACCACCACCCCGGCCGGCGTCGGCGGCCTGGCGCTGAGCACGCGGTTCCTGCAGAAGAACGGCCTGACCGCCATGCGGGCCACCGCGGCGGTGGCGCTGCAACAGTCGGTGCAGGTGATCGTCCACCTCACGCTGTTGGTGTTGTTCAGCGCGCTGGCGGGCGCGTCGGCCGACCTGTCACATTTCGTCCCGAGCGCTACCATGCTCTACCTGATCGCCGGCGTGGCGCTCGGCATCATCGGCACGTTCCTGTTCGTGCCCAAGCTCCGCATGTGGTTGGCGACGGAGGTGCGGCCGAAGCTGGCCGAGGTCACGAGCGACCTGCTGAAGCTCGCCCGCGAGCCCAGGCGACTGGCGCTGATCCTGATCGGTTGTGCCGGAACAACTCTGGGCGCGGCCCTGGCGCTATGGGCCAGCGTCGAAGCCTTCGGCGGGGACACCACCTTCGTCACCGTCACCGTGGTGACCATGGTCGGCGGGACCCTGGCCTCCGCCGCCCCGACACCGGGCGGCGTGGGGGCCGTCGAAGCCGCCCTGATCGGTGGTCTGGCCGCCTTCGGCGTGCCCGCGGCGGTCGGCGTGCCGTCGGTGCTGCTGTACCGGATCCTCACCTGCTGGCTGCCGGTGTTCGTCGGCTGGCCCGTGATGCGCTGGCTGACCAAGAACGAGATGATCTGACGGCCGTATCAGTCCTGGCCGGAGTCGGCCATGACCACGGCCAGGACCACCGCCCGCCGCACGCTCTGGCCGACCGTGACGTCGAGGTTCACCAGCTCGTACCCCTCGGGCACCGATCGCGCCACCGAGATCGTGACGGCGGGGTCGGCCGATCCGTCCGCGCCGAATCGGGCGGACATGGGCGCCACGGAGATCCCCGTGACCCCGGTGTCGGAGGCCGCACCGGTGATGGCGTACCCGTCGGCACCGTCGACCATCCGTTGCAGGTCGACCTTGACGGTGCCGGTGCTCCCGGGCGCGATGGTGACGACCGGACGCCAAACGTTTACGGTCACAGCCGTGCCGCCCGTCCCGAATGACGGCGGCGCGGAGGATTCGGCGGTGCCCCACACCTTGTCGGGGTAGGCGGCCAGCGTGAACGTCAGGTCCGCGCCCGTGCCGACGATCGACTCCGGGAGCGACGTGTGATCGGTGGGCCGGCCGTCGACGCTCAGGCCGCTGATGTACCGGAGGTGTTGCGGCCCGGACGCCCCTGGCGCGGACATCCGGATGGACCTGCCGCCCGGAAGCGCGATGACCGCGCGATCGAAAAGCGGTGCGCTCACCGAGAGTATCGGCGTGCCGGGAGTGCTCGGATACAGCCCGAGCGCGGCCCACACGTACCAGCTGGCGAGGGCGCCGAGGTCGTCGTTGCCCGGCTCCCCGTCGGGTGTGGGACCGAAAAGCCCGCGCACGCGATCCACCGTGAACTGGGTCTTCCACGGTTGCCCGACGTAGTTGTACAGCCACGGCACCGCGAAGCCGGGCTCGTTGCCGGCCCACAGGTACGGCTCGCCGGGCCCGACGTTGAGCTTCCTGGTGAAGCGGTCCAGCCGCCCGGCCACCGCCGCGCGGCCGCCGAGCGCGGTGACCAGCCCGGCGACGTTGTGCGGCACCCACCAGACGTACTGCTCGGCGTTGCCCTCGTCGAAGCCGTCCTGCCCAAAGCCGAAGCGGGACTGCACAAATCCGGGGCCGGGTCGAAACAGCCCGGTGGTCGCGTTGCGGGGCGAAATGTAATGGGTGCTCGGATTGAACAAGTTCTGCCAGTACTGCGAGCGGTCCTGGAAGGCCGCGGCGGTCGCGGCGTCGCCGAGCGAGTCGGCGAAGCGGGAGATAGCGAAGTCGTCGACCGACCACTCCAGCGTGATCGACGCGCCGGCAATGCGGTCGTCGGTCCGGAACGCCGCGCTCTGCGGCGCGTAACCCAGCGCCAGGTAGGTGTCGATGCCGGGCCGCTCGACGTAGCCGTGCAGGCCGACACCGCCGTGCTCGGCCGCGTCGACCATGTAGCGCAGTGCCGTCCGGGCGTCGAAATCCCTCGCCCCGAAGGCATGGAAATTCGCGATGAGCGGGACGACGTTGTCTCCGGTCATCTCCCCGGTCGCGGCGTTGGCGAGCGGCCAGCGGGGCAGCGCCCCGCTCTGTTCGGCGTCGTTGACCAGGGATTGGGCCATGTCACCGGCCCGTTCGGGAAAGAGCAGCGCCTGCAGGGCCGCCAGGCACCGGTAGGTGTCCCAGTCGGAGAAGTTGGCGTACTGGGTGTGGCCCGCCGCCACGGCGTGGGTCACCCCGTCGAATCCGACATAGCGGCCGTCGGCGTCGTTGAACGTATTGGGGTGCAACAGGGATCGGTAGAGCGAGGTATAAAACGTCGCCAGGTTGTCGGCGTTCCTGCCGGCCACCTCGATGCGTGACAGGGCGGCGTTCCACTGCGAGACCGCTGCGTCGCGCACGCCGTCGAAGGTGGCCCCGCTTTCGGCAGCCAGGTTGGCCCGCGCGCCGTCGAGGCTGACGTAGGACAGCGCCGTCCGCACCTCGAGCGCCGAGCCGGGCGGGAACGACACGTATCCCCCGCTGTAGGGCGAGACCACGGTGCGGGCACCGGCTGAAACCCCGTAGCCGTCCCACGCGCCGTAGGAGACGAACGGCTGGCTGAACTTCATCGCGAAATACACCGTGTAGGTGTTTCTCTTGCCGCAGAACCCGCCGCTGGTGGCCCAGCCGGTGATCGTCGTGTTGTCGTCGCCGATCTGCATGGCCGCGCGCGAATTTCCCGCCAGCGAGGCGCCGGAGCGCACGTGGAACAGGGCGGGGCGCCCGTTGCGCGGGTAGCTGAACCGGCCGACTCCGGTGCGGGTGGTGGCGGTGAGCTCCGCGGTCACGCCGGTGTCCGGAAATCGAACCGTGTAGTAGCCCGGCACACCCTGTTCGGTGTCGTCGTGCGCGATCCTCTCCGACGCGTTCCAGGGCTGCGCGCCGATGTCGGTGGTCGTCGGCAGCATCGAGATGTCGCCGAACGCGGCGCATCCGACCGAGGCGTGGGTCATGCTGAAGCCGGTGGAGTGGGGATTGCCGTAGCTGTAGCCGGCGTAGTCGTTCACCGTGTCCGGCGAATACTGCACCATGCCGAACGGGACGGAAGCGCCGGGGAAGTTGTTGATCTCGCCCACGATGTCGCCGCCCGTCCCGGTGCCGATCAGCGTGTCCACGTGCTCGACGGGGTTGGCGACGAAGCCGGGCTCGCCGTCGTAGGAGATGGGTGGGGCCGCCGCGACGAAAGCCACCAGGACAGCGGTCGCGGCGACGAGCGCGAGGAGCGCCTTCCGCGACTTCATACCTGTCTCTTACTGGATGAGCCCGTACTCGCGCGGCTGTTTGCGAGATGAATGCGCGCAAATTCGGATTCATCCGGGCACGATGATGAGCTTGCCGCGCTTCGCGGTGCCGTTGCGTTCCAGCTCCGTCAGCGCCGGGATGGCTTCCGACAGCGGCACCGTCCCGGCGATGCCTTTCGGCGCTGGCCGCGGCCCGGGAATTGGATGTCCATGGCCAAGCTGGGATCTTCTCGAGTTTCTCGCCGTGCAGCGTCGGAGAACCGGCGTGATCGCGTTGCCGAGGGTCGCACGATCTGCTATTTGTCACATGTCTTCTAGCTTGGCGAACCCGGGCAACCACACGGTGGCGGTGATCGACTGGCGGAGGGCGCCGGCTCCGGCTGTCGCGCGGGACTCCTTGGCCTTACCGTGTACTCCATGGCAGAACAGCCGTATGCGGTTGACGCCGGGCACCCGCCGTCGCTGGTGATCCGTCTGGTCAATCCGATCCTGGGCGTGCTGCTGCGCACCCCGCTCGCCGGGCCCGCGGGCAAGCAGCTGATGGTGCTGGGCTTCACCGGACGAAAGACGGGCCGCCAGTTCTCAATTCCGGTGAGCGCGCACCTGATCGACGGCGACCTCTATGCGCTGACGGGTGCCGCATGGAAGCAGAACTTCCGCGACGGCGCCCCCGCCCGCGTGGTGTACGGCGGCAGGACCATCGCGATGCGCGGTGACCTCATCCGCGATCCCGCCACCGTCAGCGAGCTCCTCCTGCGTTGCGCCGAGTCGTACGGCGTGCGGCGCGCGCAGCGCATGATCGGGCTGAAGTTCCGCGAGCAGCGCATCCCCACGCGGGAGGAGTTCGCCGAGGCGGTCAACCGGCTCGGCCTGGCGGCGGTGCGCTTCACGCCGGCCTAATAGCGTTGCCGTTCAGCCGGACACGCGCAGGTGAGCGGTCAGCAGCCGCTGGTCGAACTGCGCCCGGGAGGAGATAGCCTCCCTGCCCAACTCCTTGAAGTCCTTGCCGATCTGCTCGGCGAGAGGCGCCAGCTTCATGTTGCGCACCTGGGACAGCGATTTGAGCAAATCGAAAGCGGCCGACTCGTCGATGCCGTAGACCAGCATCAGCATGCCCTTGGTCTGGTCGATCACGGTGCGCCGCTGGGCGATCGCCGCGACCTTCGCGGTGATGACATCCTCGGAGTTCGTTTCCGGTTCCGCCGTGACGTCGATGTAGAAGCCGTGGGTGCCGATCACCTCGTCGTTGTCGTCGCAGAATTGGTCGCCGACCACCACCACATCGTGGGTGGCGCCACCGGTGTCGACGATGCGGTGCCGCGTGCTGAAGGCGCCACGGCGTTCGACCATGTCGTCGATGGTGGCGGCCACCTCGTCCCGATCGTCGGGGTGCTTGTGCGAGACCACCAGGTCGGTGGTCGGTGTCACCGTTCCGGGTTCGTAGCCGTGCATCCGCTGGACCTCGTCGGACCACTCCCAGCGCTGATCCGCGAAATAGAATCGGAACCAACCCGCACGCTGCGGAACGCCGCCCGCGAGCGCCTGCTCGACGACTTCGGTCTGACCGTTGAGATCCCACGTCATGGCGCACCCCTCGCCCGAGTCCCCGCGACGGACTGCTCTTTGGCGAATTGCTGGCGGAGGGCGACCGTCCGCCGGATGCGCACCTCGGACATCCGGCACAATTCGCGGGAGCGATCGACCTGCTGCCGCGACTTTTCCAGGGAGCGCAAGACCGAGCGCTCCAGCGAACTGGTCCGATCGGACCCGACGTGCCGCTCGAGGCGCTCGCGCAACACCGCCGTCCGGCGCGCGGCCCGGGCGCGATGCGCCTTCTGCCGGCACGCCGACGAGCAGTAAACCGCGTCCGATCGGGCCGAGAAGCTCCGGCCACACATCACGCACGCGGTCACGCTCATAGCCGTTACGTTACAACTAAAGGCCGCGTTACGACCGATAGGTGCCGCTCATCCACCCGGTCCGGCGCCCGCGGCCGCCCGGGCGGGCGTGATGACCGGGCGCGGGTGACCGGCGCTGATCACCGTTTGCCGCACCGCCTCGGCCACGGCGTCCGCCCGTCGGTCCGGGACCAGCGCGATCACGCAGCCACCGAACCCGCCGCCGGTCATTCGTGCTCCCAACGCGCCCGCGCGCACCGCGGTGTCGGCGATCAGGTCGATGTATTCGGTGGTGATGCCGAAGTCGTCGCGCATGGACACCTGGGAGGCGCTCAGCAGGCGTCCGGCTTCGACGAAGTCCGAATTACCCACCGCGGCAACGAAATCCAATACCCTGCCGTTTTCCGTCAGGACGTGGCGTGCGCGGCGGGCATCGATCGGGTTGCGGACCGCGTCCAACTCCGCGCGCCCGCGATCCCAGACGTCGCGTAACGACGACGCCTGTAGGTCGGCGGCCGCCCGCTCGCACGACGCGCGTCGCGCCGCGTACTCGCCGTCCGCGTGCGCGTGACGGGCCCGCGAGTCGATCAGCAGCAGCGCCACGCCGCCCGCCTCGGGGTCGAAGGGCACCGGCGAGATGGTGAGGTCGCGGAAGTCGATCAGCAGCGCCGTCGCCGGTTCGCCGAACAGCGCGGCGAGCTGATCGAGCAAGCCGGTTGGGGCACCGACATAGTCGTTCTCGGCGCGCTGGGCGAGCCGCGCCTGCTCTTTCCGGTCGATCCGGACGCCGATGGCCTGCGCGATCGCGCCCAGCACCGCGCACTCCAGCGCTGCGGACGACGACAGCCCCGACCCCATCGGCAGGTCGCTGGTGATGGACATCGCGCCGCCGGGCACCGGGTGCCCGGCTTGACGTAACGCCCACACCACGCCGGCCACGTAGGCGGCCCAATCGATGACCTGTCCGGGAACGGTTCCGAGCGGAAATCTCACCGCACCCTGTGCGCGCGTGCTGTGAACGGTGATCGCGTCGGTGCCATCGGGCGTGAACGTCACCACGGTGCGCTGCGGGAGCGCGATCGGGAGCGCGAAACCCAGGTTGTAGTCGGTGTGCTCGCCGATCAGGTTGATCCGGCCGGGCGCGCCATAGCGGACGGTCATCGGAGTTCCCGGAGCCGCTGGGCCACGCTTTCGGGCGTGACGTCGCTGATGAACGCGCCCATCGCCGACTCGGAGGCCGCCAGGTACTTGAGCTTGGTGGCGCTGCGCCGGATCGACATCAGTTCGACGTGGAAGTAGCCTTCGTCCTGCTCTTGAGCGTCGGCGTACTGGTGCAACGCCGAGATGTAGGGCAGCGGGCCCGCATACATCCGGTCGAACCGCCCCAACACGTCCAGGTAGATCTGCGTGAACCCGTCCAACTCGTGGTCGGTGAGCTCGATGAGGTTGTGCACGAACCGGTTTGGGTAGACATGAACCTCCACCGGCCAGCGCGCCGCGAACGGCACGAACGCGGTGAAGGACACGGTGCGCGCGACGATGCGGCTGCCCTCGGCGACCTCGCGCGCCAGCATGTCGGCAAACAGGTTGTTCCCGTGGGCTTTCCGGTGTCGGCGCGCCTGCTCGAGCATGGCCGCCGTGCGCGGCGTCAGATACGGGTAGCCGTAGATCTGGCCGTGCGGGTGGGTCAACGTCACGCCGATCTCCTCGCCGCGATTCTCGAAGCAGAACACCTGCTCGACGCCGGGGAAGGCCATGAGTTCGGCGGTGCGGTGCCGCCACGCGTCCACGACCAGCCGGGCGTGCGGCGGGGCCAGTCCCGCGAAGGAGCCCGTGTGGTCGCTGGAGAAGCAGATCACCTCGCAGTGGCCGTGGCCGGGCGCGGACACGAAGCCCACTCCGCCGGGGACCGGGGCCACGCCGGAACCGGACAGGCTGGGGAACCGGTTCTCGAAGACGACGACGTCGTAGTCGGGAGCGGGGACCTCGCTGGTCAACCCGGTGGGCCCCGGGCACAGCGGGCACTGGTCGGGGGGCGGTTTGTAGGTGCGGTCCTGGCGGAGGGCGGCGACGATCACCCACTGCCCGGTTGACCGGTCGAACCGCAGCTGGGACTGGTCCGGCTTCCGCTCGGGCAGGGGGCGGCGATCCTCGACCGGGGCAGGACGGCGCCCGGGCAGCGAAAAGAACAGCATTTCACGGCCATCGGCCAGCTTCGCCCGCGTCGGCCCCGTCACGATGTCGAAGACTAGCTTGGCCGTCGCCCCGCGGTTTGGGGTAACCATGTTGAGTAAGCGCGAGGAAGGCGGTCAGGCGATAACTGTTCTCTACGAACGAGCCCGCAACTGGGTGATCGGCTCCGATCCTGGGCTGCTTCGACTGCGGATGGCGACGCGCACGACGGCCGCGCTCGGCTGTTCGCTGCTCATCCTCTCCCTGCTGACCAGGGCGACTGGTGAGCCGCTGACGGTCGCTTTGCTGGGGGTCGTCATCACTATGGTGGCGTCGCGGTCGGTCAACGAGCCGGACCCCCGGCAGCAGCGGATCACGATGGCGCTGCTGCCCGCGCCGGCCGCCCTGGCCATCACCACCGCGGCGCTACTCGCCCCGCACCCGGTGGCCGCCGACGCCGCCTTCGTGACGATCGTCTTCGCCGCCGTCTACATCCGCCGGTTCGGGCCGCGCGGCCGGGCGCTCGGCATGGTCGCGTTCATGTCCTACTTCTTCACCCTGTACCTGCGGGCCCGAATCTCGGAGCTGCCCTGGATGATCGGCGCGGTCGCGGTGGGAACGGTGTGTACGTACGTGATGACCGCGCTCGTGCTGCCGGATCGGCCCGACAGCGTGCTGCGCGACACCATCCGGGCGTTACGCGCCCGGATGGCGATCGTCATCGACACCACCGCGGAGGCCGTCCGCACCGGGCGCGTCGACCAGCGCCGGCGGCGTCGGATGCGGGCGCGGACACTCCGGCTGAACGAGACCGCCCTGCAAGTGCAGAGTCAGATCGAGGACAAGGCCAAGTTCGCCACGCCGTGGCCCGGTGTCACCAGCGAACGGCTGGCCCCGTGGCTCTTCGACGCCGAACTTGCGATCGAATGGGTCGCCACCGCCGGCCGACGGGCGGCGGAGGTCGCCTCCGAGTATCCCGGCGCCCTGACGGCCGCCACGCGCGCCGCCCTGGTCGGGGCGCTCACCCAGCTGTCGCGGGCGATCCGCATCCCCGAACCCGACGGACTCCGGCAGGCCGCGGCGCAGGCGCAGCAACTGCTGGACCAGCAGTGCGGCGCCGCGGACACTGCGCCCGACGACCCAGGGAACGCCGCGGTCCGCCGACTCGCCCTGGCCATCATCAACGCCGCGACGGCCACCTCCGAAGTGCGGGCGATGGTGCAGCGAGTCACCACCGGCGACGACCTCGCCGCCGTGGACGTCGCACCCGCCCCGGCGGCGGAAAGCTCCGCACCGGAAGAGGCCGCCGCCGGCGCCGAGGAGCACCCGGGCCTGCTGCCCACGACCCGCCAAGCCATCCAGGTCGCCGTCGCCGCGTCCCTGGCCATCGTCGCCGGCGAGTTGGTGTCGCCCGCCCGCTGGTACTGGGCGGTGATCGCGGCGTTCGTGATCTTCGCCGGGACCAACTCGTGGGGCGAAACGTTGACCAAGGGCTGGCAGCGCCTGCTCGGGACCCTGCTCGGCGTGCCCTGCGGCGTGCTGGTGGCCACCGTGCTCTCGGGCGACAAGACGGCGTCGCTGGTGGCGATCTTCGTGTGCCTGTTCTGCGCCTTCTATTTCCTGACCGTCACCTACAGCCTGATGACGTTCTGGATCACCACGATGCTGGCGTTGCTGTACGGGCTGCTCGGCGAGTTCTCGTTCGGCGTGCTGATGCTGCGGATCGAGGAGACCGCGATCGGCGCCGTCATCGGGGCCACCGTCGCCATCCTGGTGCTGCCGACGCACACCAGGAGCGCCATCCGCACCGACGCGCGCGCCTTCTTGACGGCGTTGTCCGCGTTGATCGAGGTCTCCACCGCGACCATGTTCGGCGCGGACGACACGGCGAGCCCGACCGACCGGGCGCGTGAACTCGACCGCAAGCTGCAGCAGTTCCGGGTCAGCGCCAAGCCGCTGCTGACCGGGTTGGCGGGGATCGCGGGGCGCCGCAACATCCGGCGCGGCCTGCGGTTGTTCACCGCGTGCGATCACTTCGGGCGGTCGTTGGCGCGCAGCGCCGAGCGCTACCGGATTCCGCCCGGCTCGCAGGAGTTCGCGGACGCCTTCATGTCGGCCGCCGCGCAGACCCAACGCAACATCGACGCGTTGGTCGAAGCGATCGACGGCACCCACGAACCGACCATCGTCTCGGTGACCGACGAGCTCGACCGCGCCGAGAGCCTGGCCCGCCAGCTCGACGAACGGGCCGCACCGCGGCCCGAAACCCGGCGACTCCTCTACGCCGTGCACGCGCTGCGTCAGATCGACCGGGCCGTCGTCACCACCGCAACGAATCTCGGCGCGCGCGACCTTCCCAAGGTGCCCCGCGCGACGGCCGGCTGACCATCGCCCCCAGCATCCCGTTCACTTCCGGGTGCTGACCGCGGGAAGGGGCCGGACAGCCGGTCGATGACCGTGACCTGTGTTGAGGGCCGGGCATCCTCGGCCATCCGGACTTTTGTCGCTTCGCCCGTGCTGTCAACGCCCTGCTGGTCGATCGTATGGCTGTACGGCGGGCAGGATTAGTGTGTCGATCACCAGCCGTACGAAGTCAGCGTCAACGGTCTGTCCGCTGATGACGCGCAGTAATCCCATCGCCGTCAAGACGTCGGCGGCCAATGACCACCCGCTGGCGCTGGCTATTTCGCCACGGTCAGCAGCCCGCGCCAAAATCGCCGAGAGCACGCGTCTGCCCTTGAAAAGAACGAGGTCATTGAGCGCTGTAGCGAGGTTGGGATCGTGCGCGGCCTCCAGGGCGACTCGCAGCACAAGGTCGTTGGTAATCAGCGAATCGTCGTTTCGCTTGGCACGTTCGACAAGGGCATCAAGGTCACCGGCCAGGCTGCCGGTGTCAGGCGCATCATCGGTGAGCAGGTCAGGGCGCCAGTAGACAAGGGCGTCGGTCATCAACGCGGCCTTCGACGACCATCGTCGGTAGATCGCGGCCTTACCGACGCCGGCCCGCGCGGCGATGTCATTCATGTTTGTGGCGTCGTACCCATGCTCCGCCAGGGCCGCCAACGCGGCGTCGAGGATCGCGGGATCGCGCGAGCGATCGAGTCGCCCGTCGGTGCGCTGGCGCAGTTTTGATTCCGGCTCTGCCATGGTTTCCGGCCTGTCAGCTAACGAAGTGAATATCGACAGCTTGGCAGACGGGCGGACAAGGTTCACACTCCCGGCAGGTGTGACGCGGACACTGTGTGCGCGTCGACGGACGCGGGAGTGGATCGATTGATACGGAACGTGTTGATGGGCCACCAAAACCAATGTCCGAGTGCGGCGGCGATCGACGGCGTCATGAACGAACGCACGATCAGGGTGTCGACGAGGAGGCCTAACCCGATCGTGGTGCCGAGTTCTCCGATCACCCTCAACTGACTGACAATCATCGACATCATCGTGAAGGCAAAGACCAAACCCGCCGCCGTGACCACGCGTCCCGAAGCGCCCATGCCGCGGATGATTCCGGTATTGAGGCCGGCGTGGATTTCTTCCTTCAGTCGGGATACGAGGAGCAGGTTGTAGTCCGATCCCACCGCAAGCAGGATCACAACCGACAGCGGCAGCACGATCCACTGCACCCCAAGCCCGATCAGGTCCTGCCACAACAGGACCGACAAGCCACAAGCGGTGCCCAATGACGCGGCCACTGTGCCCACAATCACGACCGCCGCGACGAGGCTGCGAGTGATCAGCAGCATGATCGCGAAAATCAGGATTAGCGAAGAGATACCGGCAACCAGCAGGTCGATGATGACGCCCTGTTGCATGTCGGAATACATTGAAGCGGTCCCGGCCAGGTACACGCTCGCCGATTCCAGCGGAGTTCCCTTGATGGCGTCGGCGACCGCGTCCTTCACTCCCGCGACGTGCTTGATTCCCGCTACGGAAGCGGGATCACCCTGGTGAGTGATGATGAACCGGACGGCTTTACCGTCCGGCGACACAAACATCTTCAGACCGCGCTGGAAATCGGGGTTCTTGAAGACTTCGGGTGGCAAGTAAAACGAGTCGTCGTTCTTGGCCTCGTCGAAGTATTGGCCCATCAGGGTCGAGCCCTCCGCCCCCTCCTGCGTATGGGCCTGAATGCCGGCCATCGTGCTGTGGGTCGACAGCATGAAGTCACGCATGGTCTTCATCGAATCGATGGTCCGCGGAAAATCGGCCACCAATTGCGGCATCAACCGGTCCAGCCGGTCGAGATCGCCTGTGAGACCGGTCAGTTGCTCCGAAATCTCGTCGATACCGTCCAGGGCATCGAAGATGGACCGCAGCGACCAGCAGACGGGAATGTCGAAACAGTGCCGCTCCCAATAAAAGTAGCTGCGAATTGGCCTGAAGAAATCATCGAAATCCGCAATGCGGTCCCGCAATTGGTTGGTGGTGTCAACCATGTCGTGGGTCTTGCCGACCATGCTGTGAGTCGTTGCCGTGAGTTCTTTCATGACGCCGTACATGTGCTCCATGACGGCGATGGTTTTGCCCAGCTCGTCGGCCTGCTCGAGCATTTGAGCCATGGAGTCATTCATGAATTTCGCGGTCTGCAACGTGGCCGAATTCTGCATCGCGATCTGAAACGGGATCGAGCTGTGCTCGATTGGTGCGCCGAGCGGCCTGGTGATGGTCTGCACCCGCTCGATGCCGTGCAGGTGAAAGACGCTCTTGGCGATGCGGTCTATTACCAGCATGTCCGCCGGATCCCGCAGGTCATGATCGGCTTCGACCATCAACAGTTCCGGATTCATCCGCGCTTGCGAGAAGTGCCGTTCGGCTGCGGTCATCGCGGCGTTGGCCGGCATGCCCTCGGGTGTGAACTTCTGGTCATCGTAGTTCGGCACGTAGGTCAACAGACTGATGAACCCGATGACGGCGATGCCCACGGTCACGACGATGATCGGTTTGGGCCAGCGCACCACGGCCGTGCCCACCTTGCGCCAACCACGCATTGAAACCGCGCGTTTGGGATCAAACAATCCGAATCGCGAGCCGATGGCGAGTACCGCCGGTGCCAGCGTCAGCGCCGCAAAGACGATGACCAGCAGAGCGATCGCGCACGGTAACCCCATGGTCTGGAAATACGGCAGCCGGGCCGCCGTGAGGCACAGACAGGCACCTGCGATGGTCAAACCCGACCCGAGGATGACGTGCGACACGCCGTGATAGGCCGTGTAGAAAGCCTCCTCCCGCTCTTGGCCCAAAGATCGCGCTTCGTGATAGCGGCCCAGCAGGAAGATGACGTAGTCGGTCCCCGCGGCGATGCTGAGCATCGTGATCATGCTGACGGCGTACGGCGTGAGGCCGATGATGTTGAGGTTGCCCGCGGTGGCGGTAATGCCTTGCGCGGCAAACAGCTCGATGCCGATCACCACCAGGCACAGGACGGTTGTGACGATTGACCGGTAGACCAGCAGAAGCATCACGAAGATGACACCGATCGAGACCAGCGCCATCGTCGCCATACTCTTGTGCCCGACGACGCTGGTGTCGGCGTTGAGGACGGTATTCCCCGCCACATAAGCCTTCACGCCCGGTGGCGCAGGTGTGTCGGCGACGATCTTGCGCACGGCGGCGACCGACTCGTGGCTGGGGGTCGTGCCCTGGGCACCGTCGAGGAAAACCTGGACGTAGGCGGCCTTGCCATCCGGGCTTTGCGATCCGGCGGCGGTCAGCGGGTCGCTCCAGAAGTCCTGCACGTTCTGCACGTGCGTGCGATCGTTCTTGAGTTTGCTGACAATGTGGTTGTAGAAGTCGTGCGCGCTGTCGCCGAGCTTGTCCTGCCCCTCCAGCACCACCATCGCCGTCGAGTCGGTATCGAATTCCTTGAACTCTTGGCCGATGTGCATCATCGCTTTGAACGCCGGGGCGTCTTTGGGAGTCATCGGCACCGAGTGCTGGGTCGCAACGTCGTCAAGGGATGGCGAGAACACACCCAGGGCGATCGCGATAAACAGCCAACCCAGCGCGACCGGTGCCGACAGGATGCGAATGAGCCGGGGCACGGTCGAGCGCCGAGGCGGAAAATGCGTATTACTCATACGGATTTCACCAAGCAGTAGATGAATGGTTGGTATTCATCGGCCCTGCGGTCATCCCGCACTTGGCCGTCCACGATCACCCGGCACCGCAGGGCGTCCACCTCCGCGCCACCTTGGGCGACAACGTTGGCCGACATCGACGGTAGCGTCGTGACAATCGTGAACGACCACGGGAGCGGGGCGGCACCGACCAGGTGGGGCTGACCGTTTTCATCGAGGTAGTTGACGCTGACGATGCCGTTTGGCGCTCCGGTTATTTCATAGGTGATGTGTTTGGGATTGAACGGTTTGGTGTTGCCGCCATTGCCCTCGCCGTTCGTTGCGCCGCCGTGCGCCCCGAAGGTGTCCCGTATCCGCATGACCGCATACCCGCCGATTGAGATCACCACTACAAGCAGCAGCGCCATCCATGCCTGTCTCAATGCGCGGAGCAGCATTCCCGGTCTCCCCTTCATCTTTCGACCGCTGCCGGCGGTGCGGGCCGGGCCGGGCAATCCTCGAAAACGGCGCGGCGTACGCGTCCGGAACGCCCGGACGCCCGGACGGAACTCGAGTTCCGTTGTCCGGTTGCGCTGAACTGTACAGCATTGCGGCACCAGTCGGCGGGTTGGCGGCGGGTTGAAGCCGGCCACATACGACCCCGAAGGAGATGGTCAACACATATGTTGACATTAGGTATGGTGGCGAGCAAGCTGGTCACACGCGCGGCGTGATGAATCTGGCCCAACCAGTCGATCGATCGTCTCCCGCGCCGCCCTGGAGCTGTTCCCAAAATCCTCACGAGGTGTTCGAGTGGAACTCGGTGTGTACTCCTTCGCGGAGATGACTCGCTATCCCGATGGCGGCCGGCCTATTCCGCCCGAAAAGCGAGTGAGCGAGATTATCGAAGAGATCGAGCTGGCCGACCAGGTTGGGCTCGACGTCTACGGCCTGGGCGAGCATCACCGCAGGGACTTCGCTGTCTCAAACCCCGCCGTCGTCCTGGCAGCCGCCGCCGCGCGCACCCACCGCATCCGACTCACTAGCGCAGCCACGATCATCAGCTCGGACGACCCCGTTCGGGTCTTTCAAGAGTTTGCGACCCTCGACCTTGTCTCCGGAGGCCGTGCTGAAATCATGGCCGGCAGAGGAGCTTTCACAGAGTCGTTCCCGCTCTTCGGCTATCGGCTGGAGGACTATGATGCGGTTTTTCGTGAAAAACTCGATCTGTTGCTGCAGCTGCGAAACGGTGGACCAATCACGTGGTCGGGAAAATTCCGGCCCGCGCTGAGCGAACAAACCGTCTTCCCGCCGCCCGTGCAACAACCGCTGCCGGTGTGGCTCGCCGTTGGCGGCACGCTTGAATCTGCGCAGCGTGCTGGGTCGTTGGGGCTGCCGATGGCGATCGGCATCATTGCCGGCGACATCCGCCGGTTTATCGCGCTCGCCGAACTGTACCGCCGTGTGGCCGCCCACAGCGGCAACTCGCAATCCGCGCGCATCAGCATCAACTCACATGGATATGTGGCCACCTCGATGCAGCGTGCCGTTGACGACACCTACCCAGCCTTCCTCGAAGGCATGCACACGTTCACCGGGACGCCACGTCATCTGTTGCCCAGTCGGGAGCGATACGCGCGCGAGTCGGAAAAGAACGGAGCCCTGATCGCCGGCACACCCGAACAGGTTGCCGAAAAGATCCTTTACCAGCATCGGTTGTTCGGGCACGACCGAACGCTTCTGCAGCTCAGCGTCGGGACCCTGCCGCATCGTCAGGTTCTGGATGCTATCGAGCTCTTAGGCACTCAGGTCGCCCCACTGGTGCGCTCCGAATTGGGCTGAGCCAGCCGGGGCAACACGGGGTGCGCAGCCAGACAGGGGCCACGGGCACAAACAAAGCCGGCGGAACTTCGGTCGGTCGCCCGGCTGCGCGAATCGGACCTACGGACCCACCTCGGGCGACGCCTGCGACGGGCGTCGGGGGTTCACCCGTTTAGTAAACCGCCGGCTCCAAGCGCTGATCACAAAGCCCAACCCCCTTTCCAGGCGGTGATCAAACGGCGGACTGAGCAGGCTGACCGGACTGAAGTGCTTGGGCGACACCGCGAATGCCCGCATATGGCTGAAGGTGTCGAAGCCATATTTGCCGTGGTAGTAGCCGGTACCGCTGCTGCCCACTCCGCCAAACGGGAGGCCCTGCAGGCTGGCGTGCAGGGCGAAGTCGTTCCGTGTCACCCCACCGCTGCGTGTTCTGGCGGTGAAATGACGAAAGTCCGCGGAATCCGGGCCGAACCAATACGCGGCCAGGGGTGTCGGTCGTGCGTTGACGAAATCGATGACTTCGCTCACGTCGTCATAGCCGAGCACGGGAAGAACCGGACCGAAGATCTCTTCGTCGAGGACGGCCATGCCGGCGCTCACGTCGCTGATCAACGTAAAAGGGATACGTCGAGCTTGGCGTGAGGGCAAAGACTCTCCCGCTGGCACCACTTCACGAACGGTGGCGCCACGATCGTGGGCGTCCTGGACCAGCGCACAGATCCGTTCGTAGTGAGAGTCGTTGACGATGGTGCAGTAATCCGGATTGTCCAACACCGTTGGTAATGCGCGATGACCCGCATCCATGGCGGCGTCGACGAATTCCGCCAGCGAGGGGTTTGGCACGAAGACATAGTCTGGACTGAGACACACTTGGCCGCTGTTCGCCAGCCGCGCAGCGACGATACGCCTGGCTGCGGTGCGCAAGTCGGCGTCGGTTGCCACAACGGTCGGGTTCTTTCCCCCCAGTTCCAAGGTGAGCGGAGTGAGATTGTCGGCGGCGGCGCGCTGCACGTGCTTGGCCACTGCGGCGGAACCGGTGAAGAAAAGATGGTCGAAGGGCAGTGCGCTGAACGCGGTAGCGACCTCAAGTCCGCCGCAGACCACAGCCAACTCCTCGGCGTCAAACCGTTGAGCCACCGCCTCAGCCACTGCCGCACCAGCGCGTGGAGCCAGATCGGACATCTTGATCATCACCGTGTTGCCCGCCGCGATCGCCGCGATGGTTGGCTGGATCGCCAGCGCGACAGGGAAATTCCACGGCGATATGACGCCTACCACACCCAGTGGAGTGGGCTCCACCCATGCCTTAATCCCCGCGAAGCGCAGGTAACGCGGCTGCGGCCGAAACGGCGCCATCCATCTGCGCAGCGATCTTTTGGTGGTCCGGATTTCCTCGAGTTGGAGAAGCACTTCACCGGCCAACGCTCCCGCCAGTGGCCTATTTCCAAAATCGGCGCTGATCGCTCCCACGATGGTGTCGGCATGCTCTCCCAGCGCTGCGGCCAGGCGGTCCAGCCGGTCGCGGCGAACCGCTTCATCCGGTGGCCTCGAGGTCAGGTGGACGCGCCGTTGCGCCTCGAACAGCTCCACGACCCGCGCCGTCTCAGCTTGAGCGGCCGCCACAAGTTCCGGCGCCACGTCCGGGTGAAGGTCCGTATCGGACGCTTCGGCCACGCCGGCGCCCCGCTGCGCCAGCGGCGCAACTTGCCGGGAAGCAATGCGTTCGGGCGAGTCTCCACGTTGGCGCAGCATCAATTCTGCCCTGCGGTCTCAACGCGCCGGGAGACCAGATCGAGCGCGACGTCCGCGATCATGTCTTCCTGGCCCCCGACGAGCGAACGGCGTCCGGCCTCGATCAGGATCGAGCGTACGTCGACGCCGTAGGCGGCCGACGCAGCCTCGGCGTGGCGAAGGAAGCTCGAGTACACGCCGGCGTACCCGAGAGTCAGCGTTTCGCGGTCCACTTGGACCGGGCGATCCTGCAATGGCCGCAGCAGGTCGTCGGCGGCGTCTTCGAGCGCGAAGAGGTCGCAGCGGTGTGTCCAACCCAAGAGGTTGGCGACCGCAACAAAAGGTTCGATCGGGCAGTTTCCGGCTCCAGCGCCGTGGCCGGCCAGCGAGGCATCCACCCGCGTTGCGCCCTCCTCGACGGCGACAACGGAGTTGGCTACCGCTAGTGACAGGTTCTGGTGTGCGTGTATACCGACCTGCGTTCCCAAGTCGAGGATGTCTCGGTAGGCGCGAACGCGCTCGGCCACGCCACCCATCGTCAGCCTGCCGCCGGAGTCCGTCACGTATACGCAGTTGGCCCCGTAGGATTCCATCAGCTTGGCTTGTTGGGCCAGCTCGACGGGCGGAGCCATGTGACTCATCATCAAGAAGCCGGATACGTCCATTCCGAGGTTACGTGCCGTGTGAATGTGTTGAGCAGCGATATCGGCTTCGGTGCAGTGCGTTGCTATCCGAACCGACCTTACGCCCAGCGAGGCGGCATGTTTCAACGCCGAGATGCTGCCGATTCCAGGTATCAGCAACGTGGTCAGCACAGCCGAATTGATGTGTGACGCGGCCGCTTCGATCCACTCCCAGTCTGTGTTGCTGCCGGGCCCGTAGGTGAGGCTGGAACCCCCAAGGCCGTCGCCGTGCGCGACTTCGATCGCGTCGACACCCGCCCGGTCGAGGGCGGTGACCAGCGTGACGATGTGCTCGGGACTCATGCGGTGCCGCACGGCGTGCATTCCGTCTCGGAGCGTCACGTCTTGGATGTACACAGTTGACCCGTTCATCAGATGGTCTCGGCCAGGGAGTGCTGGGATAGCCGGGCTGCCACCTGCACCGCGGCTGAAGTCATGATGTCGAGGTTGCCGGCGTACGCGGGCAGATAGTCGGCAGCGCCCTCAACCTCCAGGAACGCCGCCACCTTCCACTTGGGCTGCGGCGACGGCGCGGTGAGCAATGTGTGCGCCGGGTCGTGAACCCCTACGGCGCTGAATTGGAGCGGCTGCTTGAGTCGGTAGCCGGGTACGTAGTTAGCTACCGTCGCGACCATCGCGTCGACAGAGCCACGTACGCGATCGTGATCGGCCTCGCCGATCAGACACATGACCGTATCGCGCATGATGAGAGGCGGTTCGGCGGGGTTGAGGATGATGATCGCCTTTCCCTGCCGGGCGTTGCCTACCGATTTGATGGCATGCGTGGTGGTTTCAGTGAACTCGTCTATGTTCGCCCGGGTCCCTGGTCCGGCTGATTTCGAGGCGATCGACGCCACAATCTCCGCGTACGCGACTGGGGCGATGGCCGAGATAGCCGCGACGATCGGGATGGTCGCCTGCCCACCGCAGGTCACCATGTTCATGTTCGGCTCCTCGAGGTGATCCTCTAAGTTCACCGCAGGAACCACGTACGGACCGAGTGCCGCGGGCGTCAGGTCGATGATGCGCTTGCCGGACTGCGACAGCGCGGCCGCATTGCGTGGGTGCGCCTGCGCGGAAGTCGCATCGAACACGATCGCGACCTCCTCGAAACACGGCAACTGCAAAAACCCGTCAATTCCGTCGGCGGTAACGGCAACGTTATGGTCGCGGGCCCGCGCGAGCCCGTCGGACCGCGGATCGACGCCCACCATCGCTGTCACCTCAAGCAGCGGTGATCGCTCGACCTTCATCATCAGATCCGTGCCGATATTGCCGGAACCGATGATGGCAACTTTTGTCCGGTCCATGTGTGCTCTCCTTAAGCGAAGGTCGCAGAAACCCTTCCCAGCGCACTGATCTCAGCGCTGATGCGACTACCGGCGCAGACACCGACCATGGGGCCCAACGCACCAGACAAGACGATGTCGCCCGCACGTAATGGCGAACCGAAGCGGCGGCCGGTGGTGGCGAGCCATGCACACGCCGCCAGAGGGTCGCCCAGGCAGGCCTTGCCGTCGCCCACGGATACGATCTCACCGTCCATGGCCAACGTCATCGATACATTGGCGGGTTCAAAGTCCTCGATCGACAGCGTTTTCTCGCCGAGGACGAACAGCCCGCAGGAGGCGTTATCGGCGATCGTGTCGGTGATGGTGATGTCCCAGTTTGCGATTCGGCTGTCGACCACCTCCAGAGCCACCACCGCGTGATCAACCGCTCCCCGGAATCGGTGCGCGTCGACATGTTCCTCGTCGAGGTCCGCGCCGAGCACGAAGGCAATCTCCGCTTCTACTTTCGGCTGCAGGAGCTCGTCGATGGGCACTTTATCGCCTTCGCTGTAGCACATGTCCGAGAAAAGAACGCCAAGATCGGGTTGGTTGACACCGAGCTGCTTTTGCACCGCAGGCGACGTCAGACCGATCTTGTGTCCGACAACGGCCGCGCCGTTGGCGATGCGGTCCTCGTTCACCCGGTGCTGAACACGGTATGCCAGACCGATATCGGAGGATCCGATGAGGTCGCGCACCGGTGCGCACGGCTGGCGCGACGCTCGCGCTTGAAGGAGTCGTGACGCGGCCGAGCGTATGGCCGGACCGGATTCGCCTTCGCTCATCGGCCAAGCCTCGCGCGACTACACTCATTCGTCAGCCTCGCCGTTCCCCCAGGCGGAACCCGGACGGGCTACGGAGACCGCGTGCTCCCACTGCGCTGTTCAGCCGGCGGCATCGGACACGACACCGGTCGCCACCGTCTGGGATTCGCGTCTTGCCAAACAGAACGAGACGTTTTTGGCGGCAGCGAGCAGCGGTTGAATTCGAGCCGTGAGAGCGACCCGGCGAGCGGGAAGAAAGTCAGCTGTAAGCGCGCAGTTATGTTGGCGCCTCGCAGAATTTCTGCTCGACGAGGTGCCGCGTCAGCAGAGAGACGCTATCTACATGCAACTTGGCGCCGGCGATGACCTGGTTGCGATCGAGGCGATGTTGCAGCTCGTCGCGGACGACCACGACGTCCTTCCAGCCGACCTCACCGATGCCTTGCGCCTGTGGCTACGCGGTTATTCCGATACCCCAGACGAGGTGCGGTTGTCGTGGCTGGTGGAACGAACATGCCGACCTCGTCGCCTCGGGTGACCCCCGGTTCCTTGCTGAGACACGCGTCCGCCAAGTACTGTGCCGCTCCGATAGTGGAAGTCGCAGCTGCTTGATCCAGCGCGAAGCGATGGCCTTATCTTGGTGCGCTGACTGCGGACTCTACCGCCGCGCCGTTCGCATCGAATCACGTGAGGATGGCTGCCGCATCTTCCGCCGAGCCTTACCGGCGATATCGGCCAGGGCACGAGCACTGCTCTCCGCACCCCGTGGTACAGGATCCTCGCTACGGTGTCGAGGCACAGCTGCGTGCTCATGTGGACCTTCTAGCTGCGCGCTCCTACTCCGTCGCGCCGACGGCTAACGGGATCGAGCGGATCCCTTGTGTCGGCCACAGCGTGCGGGTGATGCCGCCGTCGACGTAAAAGTCGGGAAACGCCTTGAGAAATTCGTCGATGGCCACGCGTATCTGCATGCGCCCAAGGTCGGCACCCACGCAGTAATGTGTCCCGAAGCCAAAGCTGACGTTGCGGGTCGGTTTGCGGTCCAGGATGAATTCGTTGGCGCGCTCAAACTGGTCCTCGTCACGCGCAGCCGAAGCCCAGACCAGTGCCACTTGCTCGCCAGCGCGAATGGTCCGGTTGCCGACCTCCACATCCTGGGTGGCGCACCGGCCAAGACCGATCAAAGGACCGTAGAAGCGTACGATCTCGTCGACGGCACCCGCGGTCAAGCCCGGGTCGGCGAGCAGCCGAACCCGGTGCTCCGGATTTTCCGCAAGGTGAATCAGTGCGTGGCCCAAAGAGTTCGCCGAGGTGTCATGGCCCGCCGAGGTCAGCAGCATGTAGTAACCGTGCAACTCGGTGTCATTGAGTTGCCGTCCGTTCACGCGAGCCGTCAGCAACGCACTCATGAGGTCGTCACCGGGATTCTCACGACGCAGGGCAGCCTCCCTCTTGACGTACTCGGCGATGGAGTCCGACACACTGAGGATCAGCTCCAAATTGCCCTCAGAGAACGCCCGCACGATCGATGACGTCCATTGGCGGAACTCCGCCCAGGTGTCCTCGGGAATGCGCAGGGCCAGACATAGGGCCTCACCCGCGAAGGGCTGCGCGAACTCGACCGAGGCGTCGAATCGATCCTTGGACCGCAGCGGTTCCAGGAGGTTGAGCGCTAGTTCACGCAACCGAGGAACCAACTCGGCGACCGCACCCTTGGAGAGGAACGGTTGCAGTGGTCCGCGGTAATTCTGGTGGTCGGGTGGATCGCTCTGCAAAGGCAGCCATGGGAATCCCAGGTCCAAATGCGGCACGGTGAACTGTGGAGCAGACGAGAAGATGGCGGGCTTTTTGCATGCCATGGCGATGTCGCTGTGTTTGAGCAGCGACCAGAAACCCCCGAAGTCCTCGCTCCACGCCACCGGACACTTCTGGCGCAACTCAGTGAAGGTGCGCGCGTATGTCATGTCTTCGTCCGGCGCCAATGGGCTCCAATCGCTGACGCGTTGCTCACTTTTGGTCATGACCCCAGTGTCAGCCCGACACTGTCCCTGTGAGCCGTCCCGGCGTTTCCGGAGACTCCCGATCTTGGGAGGATCTGGGTTATGGGACGTGTCAGCAAGTACCCCGACGAGCTTCGTGAACGTGCGGTGCGCATGGTCGCTGAGGTGCGCCCGCAGTACCCGTCGCAGTGGGCGGCGATCACGGCGGTCACGGGCATGTTGGGGATCGGCACACCGGAGACGTTGCGGACCTGGATCCGCCGCTCGGAGGTCGATACCGGCCAGCGGCCGGGTGTGACCTCCGCGATGGCCGAGGAGAACAAGGCGCTGCGCAAGGAGATTGCCGAGCTGCGCCGGGCCAACGAGATCTTGAAAGCAGCGGCGATTTTCTTCGGGGCCGAGCTCGACCGGCCCGGGAGACGGTGATCCGGTTCATCGCCGAACACAAGGACCACCAGGTGGCCGGCCCCAACGGCGGGGCCGGGCTGCGCTGGGGTGTCGAGCCCATGTGTGCGGTGCTGTCTGAGCATGGCGTGCCGATCAGCCCGTCGACCTACTACGAGTGGATCAACAAGACCCCGACACGACGGCAGATCCATGACGCCGAGCTGGTCGAGATCATCACCGCGGCGCGGGAAGACAAGAAAAAGGGCAAGTTCGTCCAGACGCTGGGGTCACGCAAGTTGTGGATCTGGCTACGCAGCCAGGGTCACGATGTCGCCCGGTGCACGGTGGAGCGGATCATGCGCGAGAACGGTTGGGAGGGCGCGCGGTACGGATCCAAGCACAAGACCACCATCGCCGACGACACTCATCGGCGATACCCGGATCTGGTGGACCGCCGCTTTTATGCCGCGGCGCCAAATCGGTTGTGGGTGGCCGACTTTACGTATGTGTCGACCTGGATGGGATTCGTCTACGTCGCATTCGTCATCGACGCCTACAGCCGCCGGATCCTAGGCTGGCGGGCCGCCAGATCCATGACCACCGATCTGGTCCTCGACGCTATCGAGCATGCGTTCTTCACTCGCGCCCAGGACGGCACCACCAGTCTGCACGGGCTGATTGCGCACAGCGACGCGGGCAGTCAATACACCTCGGTGGCCTTCACCCAGCGGCTCATCGATGAGGGCGTGGATCCCTCCGTCGGCTCGGTTGGCGATGCGCTGGACAATGCGCTGGCCGAGACCACCGTCGGCTCGTTCAAGAACGAACTTATCCGCCGGCAAGGCCCGTGGCGCGACGTCAACCAGGTCGAGCTGGCGACCGCTGAATGGGTGGTCTGGTTCAACACCGAACGCCCCCACGAGTACCTCGACGACTTCACTCCCGAGGCCGTCGAGACGCTCTACTACGATCACAAACGCACCCCACCAAAGGCAGGGTGATTCAACGAATGCAGTCTCCGGACTCACCGGGACGGCTCACTGTGGGCACCGACCGGTTCCGTCCACCAGAACCGGGGACGCTGCGGCCCTACGCACAAATGCAGCCTCCGAAAGCCTTCACACGGCCACAGTCAAGCAAGCACGGGCCTGCGCATGGCCTCCCGCCGAACGCCCAACGGCGCCGCCGGGCTGATAAGAATCACGCGTGCCCGACGGTGCGGGCCAACACATCACGCAGGCACTATAGCTCGCGGATGCCTCTGGCCAGGAGGATATTTCGTGCAGCTCTCCTGCCGGGAAGCCCCGATACACCGCCACCCGGATGAGCGCCCGCGCCGCCCAACACGAGCCGATCCACCGGCAGCTTCCGTCCGCCCAGCCCAAGTGCCGGCCGCATCGGCCCCTGGCTGAACAGAAGGTGGTCGACGTGCATCGCGGCGCCGTTGGTGGCACGCGTGCGTTGTTGGGCCAGCTCGGGGGATTCCACCCAACGTCCAATCTCGAGTTCCGCCAATCCGTCATAGAATTGACCCGCACGCTCGACGATTCTTTCGGCGGCATGATGCTGCCATTTCTCCCAGCCGCCATCAGGATGCAGGGGCATGTTGGTGGCGAAGAGATACAGCGAATCCTGGCCGTCGGGGGCCTGGGAGGGGTCCGCGCCGGTGAGCAGCACCGGCCACAGCGCGATATCGTCAGCGTCAGGCACGATACCCGCTGCTGCCCGCGCCCAACCGCGGCGAATCTGATCGCTTGTGCCGATCAAGATCGCCGGCTTACGTAGGTCTACCTCATCCCTTCGCCACCTCTGGTGGCGATCCAGGGTGACCCGCCCGGCCAATGCCAGGTCCGTCTTCATCGCCCCCGCACCACGGCTATTGGCGGGAATGTGCCGCACCCGGGTCTCGAGTTCGTGAGACAACGTTCCGGGCGGAAGTAGCCGACCCAGCGTGGTGCGCGGGTCAGGTGTGGCGAGGATCGCCGTCCGTGCGTGGAACTGTCGCTCGTCGGTGAGCCGTACTCCGACCGCCTTGCCGCCCCGCACGATGATCTCTGCGACCTCAGCGTCGGTGTGAATGGTCCCGCCCGTGCTGATCAGTCGCCGCGCTAACGCCGCCGGAATGGCCTGCATGCCGCCGACCGGGCGCGCGGTGCCGCTGCGGTGCAGGAACCCAAGGAATAGATGGGTCACGGAAGTCCCGTGCATATCGATTGGATTGGCTCCTGCCCCAAGGCAATACAGCAGCGACTTGGTCACCGGATGGGTGAAGCGTTGTTCGATCGTCTCCTCTCCGGACGCCACGAGGAACTCGCCGAACCGCCTCAACAGGCGGCGATGCTTGAATGCCGCTCTGACCATCGCCGTCAACGATGACCGTCCCGGCCTTGCCGGGTTGCTGAGCATGAACGGGAAAGCGATGTCGAAAAGAGCATCGAGGAATCGCACGTACTCCAAATAAGACTCGGCATCCGGCCTGGAGAAGTGGCGGATCTCGTCGGCGGTGCGACATGGATCCTTCCACACCGCTACTGAGGCACCGTCAGGGTGCAGGTAGGCATAGCACGGGTCCACAACAATCGTGCTCAAGCCGTATCGATGAAGCTCGAGTTCACGCTCGACCGGACTGGACAGCCAGAACAGAAGATCTGCCGAGCAGTAGTTCACGACGTGGTCGGGGGCCCGCTCGATCGGTGTGCCCGAAGCGGTCATCCCCCCGATACCCCCCGCCGCCTCCAGGACACAGACGGCGAGTCCGCGGCGGGCGAGATAGCACGCCGCGGTCAGCCCGTTGTGACCCCCACCGATAACGACCACATCAAAGCTCCGATTATCGATTCCCTCCTGCGTCACCTGCATCACTTCGGTTGACGCTCCTTTCCTGCGTGGTTGATCGACTAATGGTGTCGTGCAACATGATTGGCACTCAAATCGATAGGTGTAGTACGACGATGGTGGAAGTGCTGCCGATCAGCCACACCGCAAAGAAGAGCTTCCACGCGAGCGGAAACGACCGGCCCCCCATGTAGCAGTCCAGGATGACGCTTCCTTTGATGGCGGCGATGGCCATGACAAGGAGGGTGACCGTCGTCCCATCGAGGACGGAGAGTTCGCCGACCGCTACCGAGGACAGCGTCAGCAGGACCAGTGCTATCCACGCGGCCACCAACACACGCTTTGAGGCGGCCATAGGTCAGCGAGCCAGATATATCAGAGGGAAAATGAACATCCACACAAGATCCACGAAATGCCAGTAAGCGGCAACGGATTCGACTAGTAGTCCGTCCCGCCGGGGCGGTCGACCACGCCGCTGACGCGCGGCAACCACCAGCAGCGCCGCGACCCCGGCGACCACGTGAGTGAGGTGAAAGCCGGTGAGCATGTAGTAGTACGTGAAGAATCCACCGCCCGCCAGCGTGTGACCACCGATAGACTCGAGAAGATATTCCACCACCTTGATGAGAATGAACATCAGGCCAAGAGCGGCGGTCGCCGTGATCCATTTCTGCGACCCGCTGCGATCACGCGAATGAGCGCAGCGCACCGCGAACGCCATGGTCAGCGAACCGCTGACAAGGACCACGGTGTTGAGCACCGCCGGTTGCCGAATCAGTTGGTTTTGCGCCGCGTTGAACACGGCCACATGCTGTAGTCGATCCCATGAAAACTGGCCGAATAGAAGTGCGAAGAGGCTGGCGTCAAAAGCGATGAACGCCCAAAGGCCCGAATCCCCGGGAAGCGCCGGAAGCTTCGCCGCCACATCCGGCATGGTCGCACCGTCCCACGGCGGCCGATAATCCAGCGGTTTACGCATTTTGGTCTCTCGTTATCTCGGGGCCCAATCGCTCGAATGGCGGCACTGCCGGCGTCGCCAGTCTGTCGGTGCCACGGATCATGCAAACCGCGACCATCACCATCCACGCAAAGGGTACGAAGAAGGGGATCCAGTAGGCGAACAATCCGTCCCATGCAAATGGCCCCGCGCGGAAGCTGGGCATCACCAGCTCAACTGCAAACTCGGTGCCTATCCAGATGCCAAGCCAGCCAAGCCATTTGGGAAAAATGATGACGTCGCGCTGATCTCGAATGGCGATGATCCCAAGTGCGACGTACTGCACAATGGTTATCCCGAAGCCGATATCCATTATCAGCCAACCCAAGTCGTAGAGCATGCGTACGACGTTTGGATCCTGCTCGGGCCGGAATGCCGCCGTTAACCAGGTAATGCACGCGAACAGCGGCACCATGGCGGTCAGGCTTCCACCCATCAGCTGCAGGTAAGACAGAATCTTGCCGCCACGCTCGATGTGAATTAACAGCCGGAACAGAGCGACCGCCCAGGTCATGAGGAAGGTCGTCGAGAATGCCCCCAGCGCCAGCCCTATCCGCATCGGGCCAGCGTGGTCGCGGAACACCGCAGAAATCTCCGCGGCGGTCAGCGAGGGACTGTACGGGGGGATGTTGCGCCCCAAGATGCCCCATCCGATTCCGAACAGCATCAAGAACAGGAACACCGACCAACCACCGAGTTTGATGGTCTGCGCCTCGTTGACCCCAATGACGGAGGCCGAAGTGGTATCCATAGCACCTCCATTGGCCGCGTCTTCGACGCAGCACTGGGGCGGGCGAACGTCGGCGCAACCAGAACGCTACGTATGTCGCGCACCGATCGCCGACCGGCGCGTTCCGTACACCGAAACGTCGGCGCCGTCCACGCGGAACGCAAGCCAAATGCCTGGCGGCATAATGCGTTCCGTATGTCGAAATCACGGGCTTGTCGTGACCGCCCTCGCGGACAACCATGCAAGGCGCTGGCACCACATTGCTGGCGCAGTTGTCGGGCATGGAAAGGAGAAGCGCAGTGGCGCTGACCGATGAAGGGTTGATCGAGGTACCGGGCATGCTCAGCCGCTGGGTTCGACTCGCGAACGGCGAGCGAGCTCACTACATGACCTCCGGAGAGACCGGCCCAGCCGTGGTCCTCCTGCATGGGGGCATCCCCGGCTCATCAGGGCTGGCCGGCTGGCGGATACTGGCTCCGTTGATTGCTCAAGCGGGATTTCGCGTCTACTGTCCCGATCAACCCGGGTTCGGACTATCCGATCCTCGGCCCGAATACTGGCCGATCCACGGGCCCTATTCACATGCGAACTTTCTCGAACGGTTTGTCGAAGCACTGTGCCTCGACGAGTTCTTTCTGTCGGGCAACTCGATGGGTTGCATCAACACGGCTCATTACCTGGTTCGATTTCCTCATCGGGTGAAGCGGTTCGTCCTCATCGCTGGACCTGTCGGCGACCTCGTGCCGTTCGGGCAGCAGGACTTACGCAAAGAGGTGGGCTGGGACGGCACACGGGACACAATGATCAAGATGATGAACTCGATCATCCATCATCGCGAGGCCATCACCGACGACTTGTTGGAGATGCGGATGCGGTCGGCCGACGTGCACGAACAGTCCTGGATTGCCTGGCAGAAAGCCACTCTGCACGGCGAAATTCCGGCCGATGTCGCCACGTGCATGTCCACGAAGGACAGGCTGGACAAGCTCGAGATCCCCGGCCTGTGCCTGTACGGACGGAACGACGTCATCCTCCCGGTCGAGGAACTGGGATATCGCGTGGAGGACGCACTGCCGAAAGTTCAATTCTTTTACCCCGACGATTGCGGACACCAGGGACAAACAGACCAGCCGGAGCTGTTCGCCCGTGTTTTCGTCGAGTTCTTCCGCGACGGCATAGTCAGCCGTGAAACCGCTCGGGCGGCGGGGGTTTCAACGCGGCGGCCGGAGAATCCCGCTCTGGTCGAGGCACGCCGTCCGGCGACCGTCTAGCCAAATCCGGCAATTTCAGCGGGATGTGCGTGAGGCAACATGCGGATCGTCGAGCACCACGCGGGTGGCGCGGACAAATTGCTGCGCATCCAGACCGACGGGTGCGCCATCCACATTACGATCGGATTGCACGACGCTGACGGTCAACCGTACACATCGGTCGAGATCGAGCCCCTGCAGCCCGACGACAACGCCGACGTATGGTTCGTTCGAGGACAGGCCACGACGGCGGTACTCAACCGGGGCCCTCAGGTTCTGCCCGGCGATGTGACCGATGCGCAGGACGGCGACGGCGTGCCCCCCGGCAGGACACGACGTCCCGGATCAGGCTGGCGGGCCGGTGAGCAGCTCCTCGGCTGAGCTGCCGCTCAAAATGGCCTTCCGGCCTTTCAGCATGACACGCGGCGCATTCACCGTGAGCACGCCGACAAGACGCGCGCGTCGTTGATAGGCCACCACATGGCGTCGTTGCCCGGGGTCAGCCCGGACGATCACGTCGTCTGCGCAGCCCGGCCTCCCGACGATCTGTATCCGATGCGCGTACTGGTCCGACCAGACGTACGGCACGCTTCGCGCGTCCTTGTCTACGCCGAGGATCGACGCTGCGACGACGTCAGCATGCTCATTGGCGTTCGTCCAATGCTCCACCCGCACAGACTCGCCGAACAAAGGGTGGTCCCATCGTGCAACGTCGCCGGCGGCGTAGATGTTGGGCCACCCGACGGCGCGCAACCGGGCATCGCACTTCACACCGTCGACGATGTCCAGACCGCTTCCCCGCAGCCAGCCGGTCGCCGGTGTTACTCCGAGGCCTAGGACCATCAAGTCGACATCGATGGCCGACCCATCAGACAACTCCACGCGCTCAACGCGCCCACTGCCCTTGACAGCGGTCACCGTCGTCCCGCAATGCAGCCTCACCCCCTCGGCACGGTGCAGCTGACCGAGCAGATTGCCCGCCGTTGCGCCCAGGACGGCAGACATCGGCGCGGGTAAAACTTCGATCAAGTCAACATCAATCCCGCGTAGGCGCGCCGCGGCCGCCACCTCGGCTCCGATGAATCCACCGCCGACGACCAGCAGATGGCTGCTTCTGTCCAGCGCCGCACGTAGCTCGCGGGCATCGGCGAGAGTCCTCAGGACATGTACACCTTCGAGTCCCTGCGCAACCGGCAATGTCCGTGCATCAGCACCGGTCGCGATAACCAAAGAGTCGAAAGGCAATTGATCGCCGTCTGACAGTCTTACCACCCGACGCGCCGCATCCAGCGATTCCACTCTCGTCTCAAGACGCAGATCAAGCTCCAGTACGTCTAGGGTGTCCGCCGACCGCAGCAATGGCGCTTGGTCCGAATGTGCCTCGCCAAGAAAGTCTTTTGATAGCGGCGGCCGGTCGTAGGGTAACTCGGCCTCCGCGCCGACGAGGGCAATCGAACCCTGGTATCCGCGTGACCGCAGCGCCTCTGCCGTTCGCAAGCCGGCCAGCGACGCACCTGCTATAACCACATTCATCGCTTTAGTGTCGGACGCGAGCCGCACATCAGCGCCAGTCGCAATACCGCTCAGTGGAAACGGATCACGCCTGACGGACCGCTGCGGCCTATCTCTATGGGCAGCGAACGCCGATTGCGGTGGCCGCCTGAATCAACCGGACCTCGACCGTGGTCGGAAGCTTCTCACTGATCGCGAAACTCAGCGAAATCGCTCCGAGTACCTCATAGGAACCGCGACGAATAATGGGCGCGGCCACACAACGCGCTCCTGGGGCAGAACCTTCCAAGTCGTGGGCCACACCGCTCTGCCGTGCCCGATCTAATGCCATCTTCACCAGCGCAGTATGTGTGATGGTCTTCGGCGTGAGGCGCGGTACCCCGGCGCCGAGGATGCGCGCCACGGTCACCTCGTCGGACCGCGCCGCAATCGCCTTCCCGAGCGCAGTGCACAGCGCTGGAACCCGCCCGCCCACCTGGCTGGGAACGTCAACACCGTTGTGGCCATAGATCTTCTCGACGTAGAGAACGTCCATCCCGTCCAGCACCGCCAAATGCACAGTCGCGCCGAAGCTGCGGTGCAGGTCAATCATGAACGGAATCGCTACGGCCCGTAGGCTGCGGGGACGGCATTCAGCGACAGAATTGCCCAGTTCGAATGCGGCGCGGCCAAGCTGGTAGCGCGCATCCAGGCGATCGACGTACCCGTGGTCGACGAGGACGTTCAGCAGTCGGTGGGCTGTGCTCTTCGGGATCTGGGCACGCGCCGCGATTTGCGAAACACCCAACCGTGCCCCCCCGCCACGGAAACTGTCCAGAACAGCTAATGCCTTACCCACGCTGGTGGCCAGACCAATCCCGTTGTTGCGCGACTGCTCATCCATAACCGCCGCGCCGCCTGATGGCTCAACTGGATGTGCCGGACTCGGCGCTGCTAAGGCCATCTGCGCTCCCCATCTGCGGAATGACGTGTGAACGACCGGCTGGCGCGGTCTGTGACACGGGTTACACTACGCTCCGCGGTCGTCATTCGTCAACGTTAGCGTTGAAATTTTAGACGGCAAGAGCCATGCTGGGTGTCGGTCAGGTGCGCGAAGCAATGCGTGTGCCCGTCCGGAATCGGTCGATGATCTGGCGACCGCGTGATGGAACGATCAAATTGGTGCGGCGTGCGAACACGATCCACAGTCAACTAAACGGCCACACAGCCAAGGCGCGTGCCGCTTGAGCACCAGGCTCACCATCCGAGAGGACAGTCATGGATCTCATCCACAAGTTCGGCTACCTGGTTATCGGTGTCAACAATCTTGCTGAAGCCACCGCGTTCTATTCGCGCTTTGCACGACTGGACCTGACCGAAGTCGTCGGGCGCACCGCTTTCATGACGGGCGGACGCGACCATCACTGGATCCGACTCGAAGAGGGCACGAGGCAAGGCGTTAAACGCATCGGGTATGAGGTCACGGGCGAGGAGTCGTACCCGGCCATCCGCGACGGTCTCACGAACTGGGGCATCGAATTCACCGAAGGCGGCGACCCCCGGTCGGATCGGGTGTCGCACTGGCTGCGCTTCACCGACCCAGGTGGCACGGACATCGAAGTCTACTCAGGGATGCACGAACGCGGCGTTGCGCCGGTCAACACCGGTGTGACCATGGAAAAGTTCCTGCACGCCGGATGGGCCACGGCCGAATTCGATCACGCGGCGCGCTTCCATCAGGAGGTGCTCGCCTTCAAACCTTCCGACTGGATCGCCGACAACGTGGTCTTCATGCGCGCCGGTGACCGCTACCATCACTCACTAGTCCTCATTCGCGCTCCACGCTCGGCGTTCAACCATTTCTGCATTCAGGTCGAGTCAATCGACGATGTCATGCGCTTCCGCAACAACGCACTACGCCACGGAGTCAAGCTGCGCGACGACCTGCTGCGCCACGCCCCGTCGGGGTCGATCGGCGTATACATGAAAGACGAGGAGCGCGGATTCGCGGTCGAGTTCTGTACTGGGCATCCTCAGGTCGACGATGCCACCCACCGAACTCGGGTCCTGCCAATGTCGGCCGAGACCACCGATATCTGGTTATCGCCGCTGCCCGAGATCGCAATCGAACCCTCGACGCGGGTACTCACCGTGGCCGACCCGGCGGCCACGGCCGCGGTGAGCCCGACCCCGGGCGCTCCCCTGTTACCGGCGAGCTCATGAACGGTGACTCGGAAATGACGAAAGGCAACAGCATGATCCATGCGCAATCACGATCGCTGGTCGTCGACGACCGCGAGAAGAACCTCTTCCGTGTGCACCGATCGGCTTTCACCTCCGAGGAGATCTTCCGGCGCGAGCAAGAGGAAATCTTCGCCAAGTGTTGGCTCTACGTCGGCCATGAGTCGGAAATTCCACGGCCCAACGACTTTCAAACTCGGCGGGTGGGTGGCCGTACCGTCATCTACGCACGCGACCGCGACGGTGGAATCCAGGTGATGCTCAATACCTGTCGCCACCGCGGAGCGGAAGTATGCCGGGAGCGGCGGGGCAACCGTAAGAACTTCGTCTGCTTCTACCATGGCTGGGCCTATGACAACCAAGGTGCTCTGATCAATGTCCCCGACGGGCAGCGCTACAGTGAGCACTTCTCGCGCGCCGACCACGGACTGTTCAAACCTCGCACCGAAACCTACGGCGGTTTCACGTATTTGACATACTCAACGGATGCTCCGCCGCTGCCCGAGTACCTCGGTGACGCCAAGCACGTGATCGATCTCGTGGCCGATCAGTCTTCCAGCGGCATGCAGATTGTGCAGGGAACGCACAACTATTCGATGCGGGCGAACTGGAAGCTGCTGATGGAGAACAGTTGCGATGGCTACCACGGCTTCACCGTGCATCAAACCTACTTCGAGATGATGTTGAATCTCGGAGTCACCCCGGGGCTCGTCGCCCAGCAGGGCAATGGACTGGGTTGCGATTTGGGTAATGGACATGCCGTGGTCGAAAGCCCCGAGCTCGGAATGCCATTGATGTCTGAAGAGATCCGGGATGCCACGGTGGCTCGGCGTGCTGAAACCGTGCAACGCCTCGGGGAACCGCACACCAAACGCATGCTCAACACCACACGTAACGCCATCATCTTCCCGAACATGGCGCTGATCGACCTCAACTTCGGAATCCAGGTCCGAACGATGTTCCCCCTGGCGCCCGATAAGACCGAGATCACCGGCTGGCAACTCATGCCCGCTGACGCCTCAGATGAATTGAAGCGTTACCGCATCGACAACGCATTGACTTTCTGGGGCCCAGCCGGCCTGGCCACCCCGGATGATGTCGAAGGACTCGAGCAATGCCAACGGGGCTTCTCGTCGATGCACGAAGTGGAGTGGTCCGACATTTCCCGGGGATTGGGTTCGGAGCAGCCGACCGCGGTGGATGAACTTCAGATGCGGTGCTTTTGGCGCCAATGGAATACTCGCATCACCGGTCAACCCGGCCACCGCGAAGGTCCCCACTACGACACCTCGTACCTTGGGTCTTCACCGAGTGGCCCGGCCTTGGAGCCGGCCCGCAACGAAGCCGCGGCCCTGTGACCGCCGCAGTCACGAACGCCGGACTCACCCGCAGCGACGTCGAGGACTTTCTGTACCACGAAGCCGCCTTGCTCGACGACTGGAGACTCGAGGAATGGCTCGACCTTTTCACACTCGACTGCCTCTACGAGGTCCCGGCGTCGGACCGGCCGCAGTGCGCCCCGGAAGACTCCTTCTCGCTGATCCACGATCGGCGTCCGATGCTCGAACAGCGAGTCATCCGATTGTCGAAGCCAACCGCACATGCGGAGTTCCCGCACAGCAGGACCCGTCGCATGATCAGCAACGTTCGTGTCCTCAACGCTGGACCCCAGGAGGCCGAAGCGGTCGCCAACTTCACAATCTTTCGATCCCGAAACGGCACGGAAGTTTTTTACGTGGGCAGCTACCGCTACGGGCTCACATTGTCGGGCGGCCAGATGAAGATCCGTTATCGCTGTGCGGTCTTGGACCATGAGGTCCTTGATCCACACGGCAAGATCAGCATCATCCTTTGAAGCTGCGCCAATGGACATCAGCGGACGAAATGCGCTCATCACCGGCGCGGCCAGCGGGTTAGGACTCGGCATCGCCCAGCATTTTGCGTCGCTGGGTGTCCGCGTGTGTCTCGCCGACCGCGATGAAGCCAATCTAGAGCAGGCGTTGGCGACCATACCGGCCAATGCGACCTTGGGCCCGATCGCTATCGTCAATGATCTGTCGACCCGCAGCGGAGCGCGGGCCACCGTCCAGTCGGCTTTAGATTCCTTCGGCAAGCTCGACATCCTGGTCAACAACGCCGGCGGCGGTGTCATTCGCCCGACGTTGACTCACACCGAAGAGACGTTGCGCGAAACGGTGGACCGCAATCTGTGGACGATGCTCTACACCACGCTGGAAGTGCTGCCGCACATGATCGCTCGGCAGTACGGCCGGGTAGTCAGCATCGGAGCGGAGTCGGTCCGCAACGGCTTGTGGCAACATGCGGTCTACAGCGCCGCAAAGGGCGCGGTGCACGGGATCACGCCGGGGCTGGCCCGCGAATTCGCGGCGGACAACATCACCTTCAACGTGGTGGCGCCGGCGATGGTGATCACCCCACAACTGTCGGCAGCGATCGAGCAGATGCCCGAGGATCAGCGCCGACAGTACGAAGAGTTCTTCGAACAGATCCGAGGGAGCATCCCGCTTGGCCGCGGAGGCACCCTCGACGAGGTGGCTGCCGCCGTGGCGTACCTGGCTTCTGACAACGCAGGTTTCGTCACCGGCCAAGTGCTGAGTGTGAACGGTGGTAGCTCCATGTTGTAGGGGCCGTTCGATTGGGTGTCCGCTGCGGACGCAGTAGCGAAGCAACGAAGCGATCCGAAAGGTGGCTATGTCAAGAACGTTTGAGCTCAGAGTGGACGACCTCGCCGATGGTCAGCTCTGTCGCCTACCTGGGGCGGCCCATGTTGCCGTGTACCGTATCGGCGACCACTTCTACGCCACACAGGATTCCTGCAGCCACGAGCAATGGTCATTGGCCGACGACGGCGAACTCGAGGGTTACGAAATTGTCTGCTCATTGCACCTGGCACGGTTCGATGTACGCGACGGCCGCGCACTGTGCCTTCCCGCTCTTCAGCCACTGCGGACCTACCCGACGCGCGTGGTCGACGGTCGCGTCCTCATCGATGTCGACGACGCCGATGAGCCGACGACCGACCAAGTCAGCGCCGATTCGAGCCCACCGGGATGAGCGAGCTGTCGCGAAAACGACAGCGAGCCAGCCACGAGCCGAGTCGGCTGTATTCGATGAGGCGCCGGGAATTGCTCAAGGCTGCCGCCGATGTCTTCCACAGCAGGGGTTTGTCGCAGGCCAGCCTTACCGAGATCAGCCAAACCCTCAATGTCGACCGCGCCACCCTTTACTACTATTTCGGCAGCAAGACACAATTGTTTCGGGCAGTGATCTTGGAGTCAATCGAGACGGTCGTCGCCCAGGCGCAGTCAGTCAGCTCGGCTCCCGGAACCGCAAGAAGCCGGTTGAGTGCGTTGATTTCTCAAGTCGTCGTGTCGTTCGACACGCATTACCCGGCCCTCCACGTCTTCGTGCAAGAAGACATGAGGCGCTTGCCGTGCGATGCCATACCGGATCCAGACCAACAGCGCCTGGCTCAACTTGCGGACTTCTTCATGGACACGATGGAGCGTCTCATCGCCGAAGGCGTGGACGCCGGGGAGTTCCGAGACTTGGGAGACGCTCGAGTCCTGGCCTTGATCATTCAGGGCTCCCTCAACTGGATGCATCGTTGGTTTGACCCGCAGGGCGAACAAGACGCCGCATCGATCGCCCGGATAATCTGCGCGGTCTTTCTCGACGGCCTTGTCGCGGTAGCACCGGCCTCCGACGCTTGACCACATATCCGGCCGTGGCCACGAATTGCTTTCCGCCACAGCACATCGGCAATTCCATATCGTCGCCGGACGCCCCTGGTTGCCGTCGCCCACACATGCGCCGAGGGACCCTAGCGGCGCCTCCCGGAAGTCCGGGTTCCGGACTACAGAACACCCAACTGCACCATTTGACGTATGGACTCCCACCATGAGACTGCGGCCCGAAAAGGGTCGCCGACAGAGTCGAAAGGAGGTTCCTAGATGCCGCACGCCGATGTCGCGCTGGTCACTGGCGCCGGCGCGGGCGCCGGACGTGAGTACGTTCGACTGCTCCTTGCCGATGGCTACCGCGTGCTCGCGGTGAGCCTCCTCGATGAGGAATTACAGGCACTCGCGGACGATTTGGATCCCGGTGATGGGCGCCTCGTGACACAGCAGGCTGACCTTTGCGAACAGCATGCGGCTGAGAAGCTGATGGCCTGGTGCGACAGCCAAGGACACCAGGTCGACATACTGATCAACAATGCCGGATTCGCGGCCTACGGCGCGCCCTGCGAAATCGACCTTTCCAAGGTCGAGAGGATGTTGATGCTCAACGTCGTCACGTCGACCAAACTGTCAATGCTGTTCGGGGAACGCATGAAGCAACGCGGCCGGGGTCGGATCCTAATGATGGGTTCCTCGGCCGGCTTCTCGCCGACCGTCAAGTTCGCGGCCTATGGGGCCTCTAAAGGCTTCATCAACACCTTCGCTGTGGCACTTGGAGCCGAGCTGAAACACTATGGCGTCCAAGTCACCAATGTCGCCCCTGGTTCGTTTCAATCCAAGTTCGCGGCAACCGCGGACATCGCGGGCTATCGCGGCTCTTCGCTCATGAAGCGCATCTACGAAACGGAGAAGCTCGACGCCCGAGCCGTGGCCGAGGCGGGGTACCGGGCATTGATGGGCGGAAAGCCTACGGTCACGGTCGGCGCCAAAGCTGCCGCCGCCAAAGTCATGGCTCGAGTTTTCTCGCCGGTGTTCCTGGCACGCTGCTCTCGCGTCCTTTGATCGATGTACCCGATAACGATGTACGCCAACGCGGACTCTCGCTGTGCGAGTGGGAGCGACGCCGCGCGCCCACTTCGAAGTTGCGGCCTTCGCTGCGCATCACCGACCCGATCCCGAATGCCTGCTGCATCACCCGCGACGCCGTGACGACGACTCCTCAACCAGACCAGCCGGCGGTGATGCGCTCGAAGACGCTCACCGTGCATCCGATCGGTGCCCAGACGTACCGATTCCGGGCCCGGCTGACTGACGTATCCTCGGCCGGCGACTACGGACCGGCGGCCGACGCACCCGATGGTCGCGAGGAGCGCACCATCCACGATTTCGGGGTCACCGGAGTCATTGAGGGGCCGGCGCTGGCCATCGCCGAGATCACGCTGGACGCGGCAACGCACCCATATCACCAATGTCCGGCGATATTGCCCAGCTGTGAGGCGCTGGTGGGCTGTTCACTAGCCAACCAGTGGCGGGCGGTGGTGTTGGACACCTTCCGGGCGACGGCAGGGTGCACCCACGTTACGACGCTCTTGTTAGGTCTCGCCGAAGCACGAACAATGGTGTTCTTCCTGGAAATGAACGCCCGCACTGCCTACAACGACACGACCCTTCGAAACGGCAGCTGGACGGCGACCGGTCTGCAGGTGGCTCCCACCATCGAGGGAGCATGCCATGTCCTTGCGCCCGGAGCACCCAACATCCAGCGCGCCAGAGCGGTCACGATGAATCGATCATCGTCGAGATGAAATTTGATTTTCAACCTTCGGCCGGTAATGCGAGTCTGATAGCGCGGCCAGTGGGCTGCTGAGCGGAGAATCCCAATGTTAGATGTCAGAAGTGCCATGCGACGGTCGGCGAAGTTTCATCGCGACCTGCCGGCTGTGACCAGCGAGGGGCGAACGCTGACATTCGGCCAGGCATGGGATCGGGGGATACGGCTGGCGAACGCGCTCATATCGTTGGGCGTCAAGCCTGGCGATCGAGTCGCGGTACTGGAGGACAACTGCATCGAGGCCGCCGACTTCTACCTCGCCGCGGCGATAGCCAACATCGTCCGTGTGCCCCTGTACCGGCGCAACTCGGTCATCGCGCACGAGCACATGATCACCCATACCGATGCCAAAGTCGTTGTCGTGTCCGCGGAGTACGCCCACGAGCTGGCCGGTCTCGATGCGAAGATACCGGGCTTGACCATCGTGGTTCGCGACGAAAACTACAACAAGTGGCTCGAACTGCAAGACCACACAGATCCGGATCCCGCTGTCGACCTTGACGATGTCTTCATCATTCGTCATTCGGCTGGGACGACCGGTAAGGCCAAAGGCATCGCATACACCCATCGGGCATGGATGAGCGCGACGAGGGACTGGTTCTACATGCTGCCACCCGTCGACCTCGGCGACCGCTGCTTGCACGTAGGCCCCATCTCGCACGGCTCGGGTTACCTGTTCTTGCCGATCTGGCTGGCGGGCGGGTGCAACATCCTCGCACCCAAATTCGACGCGGCCAGCTTCGTCGCGACGTTAGTTGACGAGAAAGTAGGCTACCTGTTCGCCGTGCCGACGATGATCGCAGACATCGTCGCGCACGCCGGGGGGCGACGCCTCGACCTGCCCCACCTGAAATCCGTGTTGGTCTCCGGGGCGCCGATCAGTGAACACACCGCCTTGGCAGGCCGCGAGGTCCTAGGGGACACGCTGTACCAGCTTTACGGTCAGACCGAGGCGGTGCCCGTGGCCATGATGGGGCCCAGGGAGTGGTTCGGCGCGTTGGCGGGATCGGAACCACTGCGGGCGGCAGGACGCGTCATGCCGTTCGCCGAACTAGAGATTCGTGACGACGAGAATCGATCGCTGCCTGTCGGGGAAGCCGGCGAAATCGCCATCAGATGTGAAGGGCAGATGACGGGCTTGTGGAACGACATCGAACTGACGGAGCGACGACTGCGCGACGGCTGGGTCCTGACCGGCGACATCGGTCGCCTTGACGAACACGGCTTTCTCTATATCGTCGACCGAGTCGACGATATGATCGTGTCGGGTGGTTTCAACATTTGGCCCACTGAACTCGAACAAGCCATCGCCGAGATCCCTGGGGTACGCGAGGTGGTTGTGGTGGGCATACCGCACGAAAAGTGGGGTGAAGCCCCGATGGCCATGATCTACGCCGACAGAAATGCGCGGATCACCGACGATACGGTCATTGCGTGGTGCCGCGAAAAGCTCGGGTCCTACAAGAAGCCAAGCCAGATCATGTTCATCGATGAACCATTGCCCCGCAGCCCGGTGGGGAAGATCCAGCGCAAGGTGATTCGAGAGCCATACTGGGCCGGGCACGCTCGCCGGGTATCCGGTTCCTGAAGCCGTTGTGCCGGTGAGCCCACCGCGCACTTCTGCGTTTGGTGTATCGCCGCGAATTGCAATCCGGCTGAGGCACAACGAATCCGCAACCGCCTCCTCATGCGATTGCATTCCCCGACGAAGGTTTCGTATGGAAATGGGCAGCCAGTGCCACCGGCGGCGCGCCGTGGGTACGTCGGCGGCATTCTGGGCGGGCAGCGCCGACTACGCCTGCCCCGTGGCGAACGGACATGCACGGTGCTGAGGGACGAGAGGCGCCAGCCGATCTCACAATGGTTTCTGGTCTGCGGAACGCCGCCAACCCCGTGCTCAGATCCAAAGCCCACACTTTGGTCATGGACGGCAGGCCCGAACCTCCTGACCCGAAGCCGCCAGCGGCCGACAGCCAGGCGGCACATGGTCCTCGACCGCCTCGATCCCGGTCAGCGATCTACGACTTCCGAGCGAGGCGAAAATTGGACCAGTCCGGTGCTCAACCCAGCGCATCCGCGTCATCATCGCGCCCGCGTACTGACGCGCGAGGTCGCCCGATGCGACCCGCACATGTCTGCGGTCTCGACTGTCGCATCGACTTTCACACCCACATCGTCGTCGACGTACCAGACTTCGCCGGCAAGTTCGGTGATCCGCGTTGGCCGACGTTCCACGCTGATGGCGAGCGGCGACACCTAATCCGCGACGGGCGGGCAGTCCGCAGTTTGACCGCCTCGAGCTGGTCGCCGCGACAGCGGATTGAAGACATGGACGCTGCGGGAATCGTCCATCAAGTACTGTCTCCTATACCGCCGATGATATGCGATTGGGCTGCAGCCGGGCCGGCGACCGAGTGGGCCGAGCGCATCAACGCCGCGGTCGCAGATATCGTATCCGCACACCCGCGCCGGTTCTCCGGGTTGGGCACAGTACCTTTGCATCATCCCGACGCGGCAGTCGCGGTCCTCCACCGCGCCCACCAAGCGGGACTGTCCGGAGTGGAAATAGGAACCACCGCCGGTTCCCGCGAACTTGATCATCTCGACCTACGCGAATTCTTTTGCGCCGCTGAAGAGCTCGAGATGCTGATCTTCGTCCACCCGCTGATATTAGGGACACGATCGCAATGGACTGATCGGATCGTGGGCGCGGCAGCGACCTTCGGGTTGAGCATGGGAACCGATACAGCCATCGCGGCCACCCGATTGGCGTTCGGCGGGGTGACACGGAAGTGCCCCGGTCTGCGCATCTGCCTGGCCCACGGCGGCGGAACCTTCTTTTGGGCACTGCCACGGATTTCCCGGCTCTGGGATGCCACCAACGATGCGACGGCGGCGGATCTGGTTCAGAACATCTACGCCGACACCGTGGTCTACCGCGATGCCAACCTGCACTTCCTCCGGAGCCAATTGGGGCCGCACCGAATGGTATTCGGCACCGACTACCCCCTCCCGGCGCACGATGATTTGTCGGGATCCATGCTGAGTGGTCTCGGGCTCACAGACGCCCGGTTAGTCGGGACAGACACCGCTGCCAGGCTACTCAACGTACCTATCGGCCACTAATACGACTGCGGCTCGCTAGCGACGGAGCGGTTCGGTGCGGCTGCCACAAGAGGCGATCGCGGCGCAACCCCCGACGGCCCAGTGCTGGACCCGCCGGCAGGCAGCCTGAGCCGGAGGCTCAACCGCTTTTCCATGAGGCGACAACATCCCGGGGGACGCCGCAGATGCATCGGCATAACGATGTAGGGCCGCGGCGTCGCCCCGCGAAAGCGGTAGCGAAGATCCAAGGCATTGCTCGGGCATCGTCGACCTGGCGGCACAGCATGTCACCGGCAGCCTGCGAATGCCTTGGCACGCACCACCGTTGCCCGGATGTACGCTTCCCGGCTGCACCGACGGTCAGGTCGGGGGGTAGGCGGGGGGCGGGTAAACGCCGCGCAGAATCCAGGCGAACCACGAAATGCCGTATTCGAGTTCGTCACTGGCATCATAGTCAGGACTGGGATCCATTTGTAGTTCCTTCCAACGGTTTTGACGCGATCGAACGATCCCACACCGACGCCGAGCCGCCTATACCCCTCTGTCGTTGTCGTTGTCGCTGTCGCCGAGGTGGCGCGTCGGGCTTTCACACCGGCTGACCGTACACAGCCACAACCACGCTGCGGTCCAGGCTGTTCTGCGACCACACGCCTATGGCGGAGTTGGCGCAATCACGCATGATGGCGAGATAGTCGGGGTTGAAGTACCACTGATTGAGTATTTCGATGCCGTTTATGGCCAATGCGTGATTGATTGCCACGGTTTCACTTACCTTGCCGCGGAAACCGGCGGCGTTGGCCCGGTCCTGCGGAGTAGAGCCGTCCGAGCCGACGTCACCGTCGAGGTTGTGATTGGCCAGCACATCCTCGGTGTGCCACTGCGCACTCAGTTGCAGTTGAGGGCTGACATGGATGTCGCCAGTGCAGCCGGCCTGATGCTGCACGGTGTAGACGTTGGCAACGACGCCATTGTTGAGTCGCTTGTTGTCGGCGCGGGCGGACTGTGGCACGGCGAACGCGCTCAGGTACAGCGTCACTGCCACCATTAGTAACGCGCCCCCGCGACAGAGGGTCATCGCTGATCCATAGCGGCCGCGGACCATCGCGGCCTGTGCGCGCAGGGGTAACCATATTCGGACGGCAGGCACGGAGACGGCCCGCCCGGCCCGCCTGTCAGTGCATGCGAAAAGGACGAAAAGGACGAAAAGGACGGTATAGCCGCCGGATTCGCCATCGTTTGCACGGTTCGACTCCCTAAACCGGGTCGAATCCAGAGATGAGCCATCGGTCAGCAACCTTGTCAAGGGTGACCTTGACGCTCGAGGCGGTGGTGGTCGGTGCGCTCGCGCCAATGGTGATGGTTTGATCGACAAGAACCAGCACTGTCGCATGCGTCGGATTAGCCGACATCGCAGCCGCCGCGGGAACCGTGGCCACCGCCGAGATTTCCTTCTGCTTCGCACCGGGTATCACCACATCATGGGTCAACGTGATGTAAGAATTCTTGAATTGCCCAGTCATTCGGTCGACCGCGGTACCCAAGTCCTTCTCCGCCGAGTCCGGTCGGTAACTCAACATCGCGATGGTTCCGTCTCTTGCCGCCCGTACCGATTCGGCGCTTGCCCGTTCGGACTGATGGATCGAAAAATCAAACCACTTGAGATATCCCGCGCTGCCGCCTATCGCCAACGCCAGCGCAGGAAGTATCCCGTAAGCGCATACCCGCGACCACCGGATTCGTCGGGCCCGTCCGGCCTGATCGTCGGGCACGTCAACGGATTCATCGCCATCGACTGCGGTCTGCGTTTCCGGTTGGACTTCGTCACAGGCTTCGGCCATGTTTGCCGCTACACATTCTTTATCGGGTGCGGACGTCGTCATTCGACGAACCGCACGCTGGAAACCTTCACGACTTTGCCCTCTTTCTGGACACCGATGCGCATCCGCCATCCCCGGGCTTGGTCGTCGGCCGCCGCCGGCATGGTGGTCTTAACCATTACCGCGACCACAACCTGGGCGCGATCGCCGTCGACTGATTCCAGCCCGGCGGCAGTGATTGTGCCTTCCGACCTGCTCTGCGCCCGCTTCACGACGTCGATGAACGCCTTGGACCGTTGGGCAAAATCGTCCCGAAAGGCGCCTGTGGCCGAGTCAAGGATCCGCTGCACATCGGTGTCGACCTCGGCATAGTTGATGGAGGTCAGATTCACCGCGGCTTGTCGTCCGACCTGCAGATAGAGTTGCCGTTGCTGCTGGACCTGGCGTCCCTGGTACGCGTGGAGGGCCAGCCATCCGCTCAGCGCCCCCAATGCTGTCAGGGTGACCAGTCCCAGGAACAACGGCGCCCTGACAGGCGCCCGGGGTACGGCATCCGTTGGATCTGAATCGGTTGCGCCCGCAGAGCCGGCTCGTGTTCGGTCCGCTTCCCGGCTATCACGGTCTCCGTGGCCGAAGCGTGCGTGTGCGTCGTCGGCGGTGACGTCCTCGTCGCACCGCGCACCGACATCGCGTGCGTTTTCGCCGCAGGTGCCGGCGTCGGCACCAGCCGACCGTTCCGGTGCCTCAACATCCTGACTGACGCCGGCTTTGCCGTGTCGCCCAACACGAGCGAATGGCAGCGAATGACTTACGAAACGATTCGTCATCAGCGCCTCACTGCAATGCGTCCAGGACGGCACGCACGATGCTGTCGCTGTCTATCTGGTGATACCGATACACCTCGTCGAGCGTGCCCACCTGGCCGAAACCGCTGACACCCAACGAAACAGCGGGAACCTGATTGACACCGGCGAGGAAACTCAACGTATGAGGGTGTCCGTCCAAAACCGTGACCATGGGTGTGGCGCGGTTACTGGGCAGCAGCTGATCGAGAATCCACGTGTCGGCACTGCCGTGTCCGGCGCGGGCCCGCATGGCTTGGAAAAGCAGGCCCGCGCTGGTGACACAGACGACATCAACCTCCACGCCCATGTGTTCGAGGCGCTGCGAAGCGGCCAAAACCTCGGTCATGACGGCTCCCATTCCGGCGATGGTGACCACCGGGTTGGCACGGCGGACAAGCGGATAGCCGCCAGCGACGACTTGACGGCGGCGGCGTTCCCGGGCGGCCGGATCCGCCGGAACAGCGGCGAGGGCTTGATTGACCGGCCGGGTTGACAGTCGAAGATAGGCCGAGACTCCGTCGGGCCGGCCTAGGCGCGCTAACGAAGCCAACAGCACCCACTCGACATCGATGGCGAACGCAGGCTCGTAGCTGATGCAATTGGGTTGCTCGAGCCCGATCGAGGGCGTCTTGATCGACTGGTGCGCGCCGCCCTCCGCGGCTAGCGTCACTCCGGATGGTGTTCCAACCAGGATCGACTGACCTCCAGCGTAGATTCCGAAGGACCACGGTTCCAGCGCACGCTCGACGAAGGGGTCATACAGCACCCCGATCGGGTATAGCGGTTGCCCCCACCGGCTCCACGTAGCGCCCAACTCGCCGATTAACCCGACCAGGTTGGTTTCGGCGATACCAAGTTCGATGTGCTGGCCGGCGGGAGTTTCGCGCCAATGCATGATCGTTTCGGCGTCGTCCGCAAACCAGTTGTACCGCTCGCTCAGCGACCACACCCCGACCTTGTTGACCCAGCCACCCAAATTGGTGGTGGAGCTGACGTCGGGGCTGACCGTGACGACGCGGCTAGCGGCATCTGGCACTTCCCTGGTCAGATCCAGCAACGCACGACCCAGCGCCGCCTGCGTGGTGGCGGTGCCTTTGGGTGTGCGCCCGAAGTCTTGGGGGAAGACGGGCCGGGGGAACCCCGGAATGACTGCCCTTCGAAGCTTTTCAGCTCTGGTCTGGCACAACTGACCGGAAACGCTTTCGGCGTCGAACCGGGCCCACGGGTGATCGGGGTCCATGCCGACCTCGGCCGCAAATCCCTCGAACTCCTCGGGACTCAGCAAGGCTGAATGGTTTTGGGGATGTCCTTGGCTGGGCAATCCGTAGCCCTTGATGGTGTAGGCAAAGATGACGGTCGGTCGGCCGTCGTCAATCCGCTCGTACGCATCTGTCAGCGCACGCAGGTCATGTCCGCCGAGATTGCGAATGGCTGCGATCAGTGTCTCGTCATCCAGGGTGTCGATGAGCGCCGCGATGTCGGCGCGATCTGCCGCGGTCCCCGGCAGCCGTTCACGCAATTGGGCGGGACTACATCGCAGTAGTCGCTGGTACTCCGCGTTAGGCATCTCGATGATGCGAGATCGCAGTGCGTCGCCGTTGGGCCGGCTGAACAGAGTTTCCAGCAGATTGCCGAACTTCACGGTAATGACTTGCCACCCAGCCGCATCGAACATCGCGCCCAGTCGAGGGGGAGCAATATTCGGAACCACACGATCAAGCGACTGGCGGTTTACGTCGACGATCCAGACCACTTCACCAAGTTCAGCAACTGCGGGGTCAAGTATCGCCTCCCACACTGCTCCTTCATCAAGTTCGGCGTCGCCGACAAGCGAGTACTGACGCCCGGCGCCGATGCCGGGCAGCTTGTCGCGCAGGAAACGACGCGCCATCGCGCCCCAAATAGGCGCTGTGGCACCAATACCCACCGACCCCGTCGAATAGTCAACCGGGTCGGGGTCTTTGGACCGACTGGGATAGGACTGCAGTCCCCCGAACGCACGCAACCGAGTCATATAGGACGCGTCCAAGTACCCAAGCAGATAGTTGATGCTGTGCAGCACCGGCGATGCGTGCGGTTTCACCGATACCCGGTCTTGGGAACCGAGCGCCTGAAACCATAGCGCTGTCATGATCGAAACCATTGAAGCGCAGGAGGCTTGGTGACCACCGACCTTCAGCCCACTGCTATTTGGCCGCACCCGATTGGCGTGATGAATCATCGCGGTGGACAGCCACAGCACGCGCTTCTCTATAGCGGCAAGGGTGTCGTAGTCACCGGGTATGGCGTTCGAGCCCGCTGAGGGGGCGCTCGTTTCGTCGATCGAGCCAGTCCTCATGGTTCTCCTTGGAGGTTGATCAAACGGCGAGCAAGCGCAAGACCAGATAGATCAGCCCAAGGGCCAGCATCATGGCCGCAGCCTGGACAGCGTATTCCCGCACGCGCAGATGCGCGGCGACTGCGAAGACGAAGTACAGGATGACCCCGATGGCGGCGGCGACGCCGATGGGGTACCAGTACAGGCCTATCAAGACGCCGAGCGCTCCGGCTATTTCACACAGCGCCAACGCCCAAATGTAGTTCGGCGGGAACCCGACATCGGTGATCGTCTTTACCTGCTCGGCGTTCCTGGTCAGCTTGCCATAGGCGCTGAATAACAGCAGGGCGCCGAGGATTATCCCAATGACGAGGGTGGCGATGAACATGCTCGCGGTCTGCCGTCCGGCTAGTTCGGGAGGTCGCTGAGGTCGACGAACACCCGGTAACCGCTGATGAGGTCGTCGGTGTCGAAGTCCAACACGACGGCGGCCGGATAGCTTTTCTTCACGTCGTCGTGCCGTACGTAGCTGACCGTCAACTCGACGGCGACCCGGCGACGATCGGTGTCATAGGCGAATCGGTCAAGGGTGTGCTGTACCGACTTGACAGCTTCCTTGTGCCGGCCCGCCAGGGCAATCATCTCGCCAAGGCCCTCGATAGGAGCGTTGTTCGCGAGCCGGAAACGCAGTGTGGGACTGAGGTAGTCCGGAAAGGCGGCGAAATCCCAGCGGTCGGCTGCCGCGAAATATTCACGCACCCGGTCCCCCCATCTGTCAGCAACAGTGGGCTCGGTGGTCGGGCTGGTCGTCATAGTCTCCTCCGTTAACGGTCCGGCTTGGTGATGGCCCGGCCACCACGGGCAGGACTACCAGCAGACGTCTCTGGCGCGGCCTCAGGTCAATCGCCAGACACCATCAAGCAGTATGCGCCGTCCCCATCCATCAGTCAACACTGATGTTGACACTCGGGGTCAATGGTGCGCGAGTGCGTCCCAGGTGTCTGCGGTGACACCGTCGCGACGAAGCCGGTACTTCTCGATTCGCTGCGTCTGGGTGCGTGGCATCGCATCCAAAACGCGGACATAGCGCGGGATCTGGAAATTTGGCATTCGTTCACCGCAAAATTCGATGAGTGCGACGGGCTCGACCCGCGCACCGGGCTGTGGCACGACAACGACCAAGATCTCGTCTTCGCCCAGCGCGGAAGGCACGGCCACGACCGCACATTCAGCGACGGACGGGAACTTTGCGACGACCGACTCGATCTCCCAGGATGAGATCATCTCCCCTTTGCGACGCAGCGCGTCCTTCTTGCGATCCACATAGAATAGGTAGCCGTTATCGTCGAGATAACCAAGGTCGCCGGTGTGAAACCAGCAACCTTTGAAAGCCGCGGCCGTGGCTTCGGGGTTTCGCCAGTACTCGGTCATCATGGTCCAGGCGATCTTCGGGCGCGTGACGATGTGGCCCACGGACTTGGGGGGAAGCAACTTACCGCGATCATCGAGGATGCTCACCTGCGTTGTGGCGCTTGGCCTACCGGCCGATCCGTGCAGTTCGACGGGCACGGGAACTTCGTCATAGGTAATCATCGCAGCCAAAGCGTTCTCAGTCATGCCATACGCGTAGACCACCCGGCAGCCAAATCGTTCCTCCCACTGGGTCCAGATGTCCGAGGGCACCGGCACCCCGAAGGCCACCTGTGCCCGATGCTCACGCTCTGCCGGCGTCCGCGGCTGATTCCACAACGAGAGCGCCATCGACCCGATGAAATTAAATGCCGTTGTCCCGGTTTCGGAAAGCCGCACCCAGAATCTGCTGGCACTGAAACGCCGATCCATCACCACGGCGGCTCCGGCCGCGACCGCCGACATGATGGTGTAGTTTTGCGCGTTGATGTGAAACAGCGGAAGACAGCTATAGATGACGGTGCGTTCGTCGTAGCCGCAATTACTAGCGTGCAAGAACGCGGCGGCGACGTATTGCCCGTGCGGCAGAACGCAACCTTTCGGTGGCCCGGTCGTGCCGGAGGTGTACATGATGGTCGCCGGATCTTCGCGCTGAACCACCATTTCGGGCAGTGGCGCATCGGCTCCATGCAGCAGGCGTGCGATCGGCTGTAGCGCCAAGGTGGTCGTTGGCATTGCCCCGTTGACGAAGATGTTGTCGATGGCGACCTCCGCGCTGATCGCTTCGATGCGGGAAACGAGTTCGTCGTCGACTACCATCAACGACGGCTCACTGTCCCGCAATTGGTACACTAAGCCGTCGCCCAGGTGCGCGGTGTTGATCGGCACGATCACCACGCCGATGAGGGCCGCCCCGAACCAGATCGTCAACCACTCCGGTGAAGGTGCCATCATAATGGCGATTCGATCCCCTTTGGCCAACCCGAGGCCGACGAGGCTCTGCGCGACAAGACGGGCATCCCGGTACATCTCCGGGTAGGTGATGGTTCGACTACCCCACCTGAAGAAGGTCCGTTGGGGAGGTCCACTGGCGCGATGGCGCAGCAGCGCCCCGATGCTTTCGTATCGATCCAGGCACGCTTCGAGTTCCGCGGTACTGATAGGCATTCGTGCTCCGCTTCCTCAGCCGTAGGCCCGGCCGAGGATCGTGACCACCGAAATACCCACGCTGTAGCCGCCGACGTTATGTTGTAATCCGTAGCCGTGCTGCAGGTTAACCTGCCGGGCACCCGCCTCTTCGCGCAACTGTTCGTAAAGCTCGACGAGTTGGGCTACACCGGTCGCCCCGATCGGGTGCCCCTTGGCGATGAGGCCACCGCTCGGGTTGACGGGAATGCGTCCGCCGATGCGGGTATCGCCGACTTCGACCGCCTTGCCTGCCATTCCTTCGGCGCACAAACCAAGGTCTTCGTAGTTGAGTAGTTCCACTCCCGTGAAACAATCGTGCACCTCGGCCAAGTCGAGCTGGTCCGCCTCGATACCGGCCATGGTGTAGGCGCGTCGCGCGGCGAGACGTGTGCATTCCCAGCCGGTGAAGAGGCGCTTCTCGTGCATGTAGAGAGGGTCCGTAGCGAGGCCGAAACCAGCCACGTAGATCGGGGTGTCGGTGAATTCGTGGGCTCGATCAGCGGCGCAGACGATGACCGCGGCCGCCCCGTCAGATTGCGGGCAGCAGTCGAGCACATGAAACGGATCGCACACCATGGGACTGTTCAGGACCTCGGTGACGGAAACGGCGCCATGGCGTTGCGCCTTGGGATTCAAGCTGGCGTGTGACCAATTTTTTTCGGCGACCATCGCCATCTGTTCGGAGGTCGTTCCGTACTCGTGCATGTGGCGCAGAACCTGGGGGGCGAACAGGGTGGTCGCCGTACCGCCGAACGACAGGAATGGATGACCCATTCGGCCCGACTCGAGCAAACTGCTCTTGGTGGGGCGCTCGCGTAACTTCTCTCCTCCGACGACCGCTACGACGTCTGCAACTCCGGCAGCGACCGCCAGGCACGCCTGCCTGAACGCATCACTACCCGTGGGACAACCGTTTTCGATGCGCGTGGCTGCGATTCCCGGCAGCCCAATGGCGCTGGCAAGTGTAGCTCCGGAGGGGATCTCGTTGCCCTGCAACGATCCCATGACATTGCCGAAGTAGGCGGCGTCGACCAGATCGAGGTCCACGCCGTTGTCCACCGACTCCACTGCGGCATAGAACGCCTCGGCACACAGCTGCTCAAGTCCGGCATCGAACAGCTCGCCAAACTCCGTCATGCCCGCGCCGACCACGGCGACCTTGTTCCAACCCACGTTCTCTTCCTTCTGCGCGTCGCGTGTGTAGGGCAACTATGGTGACGATGTGAATGCGCTGGCGTCCGTGCCAGCACCTACAGCCTCTGGTTTGGTGAACTTCATGGCATAAGCAGCTATCCCGTCTCGAGTGGTGAAACGCCGCAGCACCAGTCGGATTGGATCGCCAATCTTCACGTCCTGGCCGCGAACCTCCGGAGGCATTGGGGCCCAGTACTTTTCTCCGTTGCTGAGTTCACCGAGCACGAAGACCAGCGACCCCGGGAACCCCTGCGGCAAGAAGTGATTCTCCAGGCAGGCGAACACCGTCCCGTCCCGAGGAAGACGCACTGCCGACCAGCTGCGCGCGTGGCACCTGGGGCACACCGGCCTTTGGGCCGGCGGAAAGACCACATGTCCGCACACGCGGCAGCAGGCTGCTTCCAACCGCAGTGTGAAACCCCAATTGCGCGAGTAGAACGGGGACTCAAGGGGAAACGACAATTCCGGACCCGCCTCCTGAACAACGGCGGGTTGGGTGGTCTCGGTCGGCTCTGACCATGTGAAACGGGACGGGTCGACGGCATCGGCGTCCATCTCCAACAGGACTGCCTGTCCCGAACCGATTGCACACAGTGCCGCGATTCCCTTGGGGCGGTGTAACGCGTTGTAGACGATGGCGACGACAGACCCGGCGACCCCCATCCCGGCAGTTTCGGTGGGTGCGGCCTCGAGACTTCCCAGCCCCAATAGTGCGGCAACGGGCAAACGGGCCGCCCCGGCCACCACATGCAGATGGGTAACGTTTTCGAGCCCGGCCGCCGTCTTCATGCTCAGCTGTGCGAGAAGCTGGCGATCGCGGTGGGCCAAGTACCGCAAATCGGGCTCGTGCCCATTGTCCGCTCCGGACCAGCGCCGATGGGTCAGCGCGGAGGCCCGCTTCACTTCTTGCCAGCGCATACCGCGCTGGGCACCGGGCCCGACCGGTTCGACGATCAGCGCCGCCGCCCCGGCCCAAGATGCGCGACCACTACCCTCATCTGCAGCAATGACCAACGAGGGCGAAGTTCCAGCGGTATGCAACGCTTGCACACCGCTGAGTTCGTCGGCGCCCGACAACACAACGGTACGTACGCAATCCGAGAGACCGAGCGCTTCCCGCACGACCTGGACGTTGACCCCAAAGTCGACGGCGTCATCACGCTGATGCAGGGCCACGACGAGCATCTCGACGGACTGCGGGCGGTGTCCCCAGGACTGCAACGCGGCAAGACCGGCTTCGACGGCCATCGTTACGGCGTCTTCGTCGGCCGCGCACACGCGGCGCATTCCTTTCCTGTCCGGAACCGCACAGCCCGGTATGTACACCGCGCCCGCGGTGATCACGGTTGCCAACTTGCTCCTTAATCCGGCTCCTGCACCTGATTGACTCACGAAGTCGCTGACTTATCTGACGTTTTCAGGGCCGCCGCCAGCGCCCCGCTGAGTGCTGCCCCCGGGTCCTCGACAATCGCGCGGCTGCGCCAGGCCACGATGTTGTCCGGGCGCACCAGGACCGCACCGGAATCGTCGATTTCGCGTACCCGGCTCCACAAGCGATCGGCGTCGAGGAAGTCCCCCCGTTCGCCGATGCTCACAGCCTGCAGGGAAATGCCGTGTTCCTTGCCGACCCGGGCCGCAACGTCACACCAGCCTGCACCGTCATCTCCGGTGATCAACACGAACCCAGCGTCGGTGACCAAGTCGTGCGTCGAAATACGCTGCCCGTGCGGCGACTCGACCCAGGCATGCGGCAGACGGTGTCCCGGTCGCGTGCTGGGTGTGTAGATGCAGCCCATCGGGTCGCGCGGGGGCCGGGGACTGCCGTCGGGCACCAACGCGCCTTCCGGGTAGAAAAAGCCCATTTCGACGTCGTGCGCCTGCATTTCGATTCGGTGGGTGGCAAACACCTCGTCGGCGCGCGCACGTAACGTCGCGCCCATATCGTTGTCGGCGAGCAGCGCCTCGAAGGCAGCGCGATTCTGCTCAACAGACGCCCCGGGGGTGATGCCGCGGCCCGCGTCGAGCACGCCATGGTTCATGAAGGTGAACATCGCCCAATCGACATTGCGTCGTCCGACGGGACGCCGTTCGGGCTCGTAGGTGTCGAGCAGTGCCGGCGAGAGACCGTTATTGAGCACCAGCGCCAGTTTCCAGGCGAGATTGTGCGCGTCCTGGAACGCGGTGTTGAGGCCCAGGCCTGTGGTCGGCGGGTGGCGATGGGCGGCGTCTCCGGCTAAAAAGACCCTTCCGACCTGATACTTGTTGGCCAGTACTCCCTCAAGCACCCAGTGATTGATTCCGTGGACGTGAAGTTCCAGGTCGGGAAGTTTGAGCAGCTTGCGGACCCGCGGCACCATCGCGCTTTCGTCATTGCGCGCCTCGTCGTCCAGCGCGAAGGCGAATTGGATAACCCACTCTTCGGAGTGTTTGCCCCAGGTGGGGCCCAGCACGGCCATTGCCCCGCTGCCCCAGGTGCCCGAACCCTCCGGATTGTTGAAGAACATCAAGAACGCTTCGTCGTCCCACCACTCTGATAGATCGGCACTGAAATGCACACCGACCATGTCCAGCAACCCCGTGGGACCCTCGAGTTCGACACCGAAGGTCGGTCCCACCAGGCGCCCGGCGTCGGCCCCGATCGCATACTGCGCATGCACCCGGAAGGATTCCCCGCTGGCGTTGTCCATGACCAACGCGGTGACCCCCGAGTCGTTCTGGCTGATTTCGGTCACCGTGTGGTTGAACAACACCGAATCAGGCGCACGTTCCTCGGCCAGTTGGCGCAGCAGCGGCTCCAGCCTGATCTGAGGCAGATTGCCTGACAGCACGGGTCCGTCGGCCTCGTAGCGCGGCCGCAAGCCGCGGCCGCCGAACGCCTCCATCTGTTGAAAGACTCGTCGGTCCAGGGCCCCGTCGCCGCCAAGGGTCGTGCGCCACTGCACGAGGCCCATTTTCTCGATCGGCGCACCAGCCGCGCGGATCGTGTCGTAAATGCCGTGCTGCCGAAAGATCTCCATCGTGCGCTGGTTGAGGTAATGGGCTTTGGGCTTGCGTGACGTGCTCTCTCGCCGCTCGCAGACAATATGTTGCACCCCCAGGTTCGACAAGAATATCGAGGCCGACAGGCCGCACCCGCCGCCACCGACGATAAACACAGGAACGGTGATCTCGCGCATCTCAAATGCTCCTTACCACGGCGGGCTTGCTGGCGACACATCGGTTGCTCATCGTGCCGATTCCTTCGATTTCCGTGGTGACAACATCACCCACGGACAGCGTGACTTGGGGATTTCGCGCCCACCCGACGCCGGCCGGCGTGCCGGTGAATATCAAGTCCCCCGGCCACAGCGTCAAGATCGACGACAGGTAGGCGACGACCTGCGGGATTGAAAACAGCATGTTGCGGGTGCGGTCGCTTTGCATCAGGTCCCCGTTGAGAGTGCACCGAAGTGCCACATCCAGTGGGCGCCCAAATTCGTCGATGGTCACCAGCCACGGGCCGATCGGCCCGAAGCCGGTGAACGATTTCGCGAGCGAAAATTGTTGCGGCGCCGGACCTGCCAACTGCAGGCGGCGGTCGGAGATATCTTGCCCGCATGTGAGCCCGGCTACGTAATCCCAGGCGCGCGCTTCCTCGACGTGGTATGCCTCGCGCCCAATCACCGCCACAACTTCGGCCTCGTAGTCCACCGCTGGAGAGGACAACGGAATGTCAGCGTACGGACCGCTGATACTGGCCGGAAACTTGGTGAACACTACCGGTTCTGTCGGCACCTCGACATTGCCTTCCTGGGCATGCTCGGCGTAGTTGAGCCCCACAGCGAACACTTGGCGGGGCCGAGGCGCGGGCGGCCCGAGATCCGCGCGGTCAAACGGCAGCTCTGCGGTCAGGGGCGCGGTCGACGCCCAGCGCCGAAATTCATCCCAGTTCTGGTAGATGTTGTCCAGCTCGGGACCGAAACGTCCCGAACTGCTGCCCGAGATATCGACGACGCTGTCGTCTCCGACGACCAAGACGGCACGCCCGCGCCAGCTCGCGATCCGCATGCTAGGCGTGCGCGTCAGCGTAGTCGGCAAGAGCGGCAGCGAAGGCTTCGAAGACTCCCGGACGCGGCGGGCCGGATCGGGCCCATTCGCGCGTGCAGACCTTTTCGGCCGCTTCGCCGTTGCGTCGCGCCTCGATCATCAGCTCGGGATCGAACGTCGGGCCGCCGACGTCGTTGGCATACTCCTCGGTCAACATGTATGCCGTCGCCTCATCGGCGGTGGCGAAGTTGTCGACCTGCAGCTCGATGAAGTTGGCATCGGGATCGAGGTAGTACAACGAAGTGGTCACGCCGTGCTGGGCCGGTACCGAGGGCCGGATGCCCTGTGCGGCCAAGCTGCTGTAGTGCTCGAGCAGAGCGTCGATGTGCGGGAAGGTATAAGCCGAATGGTGCAAGCCTGCCGCACTAATCGACTTCTGCTCCAAGGGAAAGGGCGGATTGCTGAAGGCGATGCGGTGGTGCTCATCGTCAAAGGTCATCAGACAGAAGCTTTCTCGTTCGACGACGACGTGAGCTCCGGTCACTTTGGCGTAGAAATCGCGCATCTGCGGCATCCTGCTTGTTTGCAGGACGACGTGAGCCAGCCTCAACTCAGGTGTCATTTCTGTGCCCACTCCCTTCAGTTCCCTCTAGTTGGGTCACGAAACCGCCGTCAGGCAGTCACGGGCGGGTCGATCGCTCCGCCACTGGCGGGCGCGGCACTGGCGCTGACCGACCATGCGGCGGCGACCACGATCCTCCACAGGGCACTGCCCGGATCCACCAACAGCCCGGGTTTGTGGGCCGGATCACCACCACGGCTCTCAATATGGTGCAAACCTCGCTATCTGTCAACATGCCCGTTGATCAACTTATGGTTGCCGCCTGCCGCCGGCGGTTCCGCGATGGACCCGCGCAGAACGAAGCGATGCGCATCAGGATTACGGCATTCAGCCACACGGCGCTGCCGGATACGCGCCAAAGCACAATTTGTTCCGCCCTGCGTTACCCTCTAGTCTGTCAACATAAACGTTGACGCGATGAAGGATTGGTGCGGGTGGCGAGGGTTTGGGTAGGCCTAGCTGTCATGGTCCCAATCATGATCCAGGTCTTGCTGACAACGGTGGGGCGCAGCACTGCCGACTGGGCGGTCGATCCGTCCCGGCAAGTCGCCGGGGCCGGCGACCTGACTGGGCTCGTCGCGTTGCTGGCCGGCTTCTTCGGCAAGCTGGCAATCGCGATGGCCTTTTGCCTGGTGTTGTAGACCAAGGCCCTCAGAACAGCTCCTCAGCGGCAAAACCGGCCTCCAGCCGACCCTTGACTGTGGCGAGGAAGCCGGCAGCGTCTGCGCCGTCTATGAGGCGGTGGTCATACGAAAGCGCAAGATAGACTCTCGACCTCACACCGAACTGCAAGGGCCCGCCGCGCCCGGATGTCGGCACGACGCGCTCCACCACTGCCCCGGTACCTAGGATCGCCGACTGCGGCGCATTGATGATCGGAGTGTCGAACAGGGCACCACGGCTACCTGTATTGGTGATCGTGAACGTTCCGCCCGAGAGTTCGTCGGGTTTGATCGTGTTCGCCCGTACCGCAGCGGCCACCCGGGCGATCGACAGTGCGAGTTCGGCGACACTAAGGTGAGTGGCCCGCCGAATAACCGGTACCATCAGCCCTTTGTCGCTATCAACGGCCATGCCCAGGTGGACATCTCGGTGATAAGTCACCTGTGACATGTCGTCGTCGAGCGAAGCGTTGACGACAGGGTGACCACTGAGCGCTTCGATTGCGGCTTTGGCAAAAAACGGCAGAAACGACAGCCTCGCGCCCGCATGCCGCTCGAAGTTGCTGCCGTGTTCGACGCGTAGGGCGGCGATCGAAGTCACGTCCGCCTCAACCACCGTGGTCAACTGGGCCGATCGCGCCAGCGATTCCATCATCCGCCGGGCAATCGTCTTCCGGATGGCGGGAAGCTTCTCCACCCGCGTGAGAGACCGATCCGCGGTCCTCGCAGTGCTGGGCTCCCCAGGCCGCCAAGCCGCCGCGGGCCCTGCTCGCCGACTTGCCTGACCGGTCGAGCGCCCACCAGAAACGTCGTGTCCGGGTTGAGACCCCGCTCCGGGGATTGCCGGTGACAACGGACCGGCTTGCGCGCGCGAGAGGGCGCCAGCCGAGGCTCTCAGTGCCGGCTGCGGCTCCATTGTCGGTGGTGCCACCCGAAGCGCCACGGCGGTGACGTCCTCCGTTCGTGGCGACCGCTCCGTGGCTAAGGCCACGCGCGCAAGTGCTGCGCCCGCTTCAACGACCGCGTCTGACTCGGCAAGGATTTCGATGAGGGTGCCGCTCGCGGGCGCAGGTATCTCGGCGTCGACTTTGTCCGCGGCGACCTCCAACAGCGGCTCGCCTTCGGTGAACGACTCCCCTGGTTCCTTGAGCCACCGCACGACGGTCGCTTCGGTAATTTCGGCCCCCAGCGCGGGCAGCGAGAACAGCTCCGCGGCACCAATGTCGGTCACGCTTTCCTCCACACGATCGCGGCTGTATACCGTCAGCCGATAGACGCAGCCGGTTCTTTCCCCCCGGGCGCCGACGGTGAGTCCCTGGGGCAGGATGGCCCCATAAAAGTGCGGTCCTACGCACCGGCTCACCATTAGACCCGACCGGCAAGGATGTCGTCAACACTATCGTTGATGGACGAGCGCCTGGGCGGGCAACCGAGGCAAGCGTGAGATGCGCCCGGCCGGCGACCGTCCGCGGGCCCGGGGGAACCTGTCAGCGCAGCCGCGGGGCGGCATGCGTCTCCCAAGGGATGTGGCGGCAACGCGCGCTCTCTAGTCAGGCTGCAGGTAACATTTGCCCATGGCTAAAAGCGGAATCGGGAAGCGGCGCACTGCTGCCGTACGCGATGGCGGCGAGAATTATGCGCAGCGGCGCAGGGAAATCGTCGCGGCCGGCGCCGCCGTTTTTCGGGAACGCGGCTACGAGGCCGCGAGTCTCCGCGATGTCGCTGAACGTTTGGGCACTGACCGCGCGTCACTGTACTACTACGTCGCAAGCAAGAATGAACTCTTTCAACTGGTTACGCGCACGGCGGTCGAAGAGGTGGTCGCCGCGGCCGAGTCGGCGCGCGGCGAGAATGGCGACGCCGTGAGTCGGTTGCGCAGCCTGGTGACGACGATTCTTCACAAGTATGAGGTTCATTACCCGTACATGTTCGTCTATATCCAAGAAGACATGGCCCGCATTGACTCGGCGTCTCTTGATGAAGTGTGGGCCCGGACGATGCTTGAATTGAGTCAACGTTTCGAGGTCGCATTGCTGGGAATTATCGATGATGGTATCGCCGAGGGCGCATTTAAGGTCAAGCATCGCCACATCGCTCTCAATTACATTGTCGGCGCAATTAACTGGACACACCGATGGTATCGGCCGAACGGCCAGTTGACCGGAGAGCAGCTCGGCGAAGAAATGGCCGAGCTCATCCTGTGCGGCTTGGCCGGCAATCGGGCCACCGGCCCGAAGTCGCCACCGCGTCAACGTAAAAGTTGAATCACGACCGCCAGGCGTGAGCACCTGCCGATAGCCGGCCGATCAGTCGCGTTCGAACACCGCTTACTGCATGACGAAGTGGAAATCAGTGATGCGCCCGGTACGCGCATCAGAAAACTTCGCCGCGACGCGGGTGTGCTCGAAGAGCCGTCTGCCCGCGGCCTCGACATCGGAGAGGTCGACGCCCTCGATGAAATTGAGGATGGCCGAATCGGCGCCGTCGAGAGTGACGAAGCCAATCGCCAGCGGTGGTGCGGGTAGACCCGGAAACTGAGTTGTCACGATCGCAAACGCGTCCAGGGTACCCACCGGCGCAACCTCCTCCCACTCCGCCGTCTCGACGTAGCAGGCATCGCAGTACGACCGGGCCGGTATCAACAGCCGCCGGCAAGCCGGGCAGCGACGGCCGACTATGCGCTGGTTATCGCGCAGCTCAGCGAAGAACCGGCTCGCGGTTTCCCCGGCGAAGTATCGATAATCGAAGTTCCAGCTGCCGGGCAAGATCAGCAGATCTTGGTCGGTCATGGTTCCTCGCTTCCAAGTAGGCAAACTGTGCTGAATTGAGTTGCGCCGCCTTGCCCGGTCGCCAACGCCATCCTGGCGCCGGAGACTTGGCGGTCCCCCGCCCGCCGGCGAACTTGCAGTGCCGCTTCGGCGATCCGCACCAGTGCAGTCGCCGACACGGGGTTCGCCGCCTGCGCTCCCCCTGAGGGATTGATCGTTAGCTCGAACCCGCCTGCCAGCAGGGATTCCACGAAGTCGCGGACGCCGTCTAGTGAGCACAACCCCAGCGCTGGGTAGGCCATTGCTTCGATGATGGCGAACGGAGCCTGCAGCTCGAGAACATCGATCTCCCGCAGCGGGTCGGAGATGCCGGCTTGCGCGTAGGCCGCCTGGGCCGCACGGCGCAGCGGAACCATCTCGATGAGGCTGCCTTCCTGGCGACGCATGCGCTCGCCCATCGCATAAGTGTCGCTGTAGGCCCCGGTGCCATGAATCCACGCTGCTGGACGTGACCCGACCGCACCCTTACGCGCGATGATGACTGCACATGCGCCCTCCGAGATGGGACAGGCCTCATAGAGGTGGATCGGCCACGCCAGCACCGGAGACTGCAGCACGTCCTCCACCGTGCGCGCCTTGGCGCCGACCACCAACGGGTTGCGCGTGGCGTTCGTGAAGTTCCGCGACGCGATGCCGGCCCAGTGTTCGGCGGTGAAGCCGTCGCGTTTCATCAGCATGGTCGCGCGTAGCGCCGCCATGGTGATGGTGGTCAGGACGAAATCCTTTTCATAGATCGGGTCGAAGATCGTGTTGAAGATGCTTTGCGCCGTCGCGGCCTGGCCCATCCGTTCGAGCGCCACCACCAACGCGACGTCGCCGCGTCCCGCGCCGATCAGCGACTGTGCTGCCAGCAGCGCCGAGGAGCCAGTTGCACCCCCGGTGTTGATATGCAGGTAGGGCTTGCCGGGCAGACTGATCGCCGCTTTGTCGAGATCGGCGATGCCGCTCAGAGCATCTGGCGCCACGCCGCCCACCACGAAGTCGATCTCATGGATGTCAATAGACGCGTCGGCGAGCGCCTCCAGCACCGCCGTGCGCACCAACTCACCGGCTGACTTGTCGGGATTCGTTTTGCGGTAGGGAGTTTGGCCTACTCCGATGATAGCCAGCGGCTCGCTCATGTCGCCTCGAGGATGATTGCGGTCGTGGTTTGCATGGCTACCGCCGAGCTCGCGGCCACGAGGGCACTGCGGGGGCCCCCGCTGCGGCCTAACGCGCGAGCTGCATCAGTCAGGCGCAGCAGGCCGCTGCAGGGATAGCAGTCCCCCGCCAACGAGCCTCCAGACGCGTTAATCCATGGGGTCTCGGCGAAATGCATCAGCCCTGAACCTGGCGCGGCAACACCCGCCGCTTCCAGCAGCATCAACTCCTCGAAAAGGCTGGCTCCGGCTACCTCGACGGCATCCACAGTTGACGCAGCACACCGGGCAGCGCTGGACGCGCGGCTCACGGCAGCCGTGGCGCCGGGCAGTTCGGTCATGCTGCGGTCGACGAGGCGTGCGCGTTCGGTGCCGTGGCCAATCCCGGTGATCGTCACGGGTGACGGATCCCTGCCCAACACCACTGCAGCCACGACATCTGCGTCGACACTGCCCTCGCCAGCCAGCAACGGATAGACGAGTGCCCCGCGCGGCGCCGGCACAGCCCACGGGTTGGCCTGTGCCCGAGACTCTCTGGCCGTCCGGGCAGCTTGGCGGCCGACGCTGGAGTGGGTGCGCAGATATGCCGACGCGCGAAGTGCCGAAATTACGGCTCGAGAGGGCAGCACCGGCTTCTCGGTAAACGGATCGAGGCCCGCGGTCGCCGTGCGGTCGGGGTCACCTTCGCTGGCGCGTCCCCAGGAAGCCACCACAACCTTGGAACCTTCCCCGGCCTGCAACCTGGCCGCCGCCAACGACACTGCCACCAACGCGTCGTCGGATACCCGTATTTCGTCACGAAGGTATGCGCCGGCAGCAGGGCCGGTGATCATGCTGGACAACGAACGCCCATCGATCAGATCGTGGGCGGCAATAACCACCCCGTCGACCTGGCCCATCGTGCAGCCTGCGTTACACAGGGCTTGCGAAACAACCTCGAAAATCAACTCCGGTAAAGACATTCGCGGATCGGCGCCGCCGACGCGCGAGGCGAACCCCTCAATGCTGACAGTGCGGCCCGACATGTCTGTCTCCTGCCCCGCTGACGGGGATGGCGTCGACATCTAGGGCGACGCATTCCGCTCATGTGGGCAACCTGGCAACCGGTCAACCAAGCGCTGGCCACAACGGGTCACGCTGCGCCTCCGACCAACTGACTCGAGCGCGGATCGCCCACCGCCGGCGGCGTCCAGTTCGCCGCCCTGCAGATACCCCGGCGTAAGCCATTTGAGCACAGCTGTCCGGTGGGGCAAGCCGTGGCGACCCTGTCCTCGACGCATTACGTCGACGCACCCGTCTGCTCCCATTCCTGTTGCGGCACGGCACTTTTCGCGCGAAAATATGACGCATAAACGGCCAGTACCCATCAGACCGTGGCTTTCACCGGAGCCGGCGCACCGAGAATACTCGTGGCACCAGTGGTGTCATATCTCGTCGAGGCCAGATCAGTTTCGGGAAGGGCGATGCCGGCGAGTTCACTCTTGATCAGCAAGGACAAGAACCGAGAATATAGCCTGCAGTCGAGAAGCGAGCCTCCCATCAACCAAAGGTGCTCCTGTGCGGTGCGTTGCCACATGTTGCGCATGATGTAGTTGTCGTCGAATCCCCATACCGGGCCGACCGTGTCGGCGACAGGGTCACCGAGCGTGCGGCGGATGCCTTCCTGCTGGTCGCAATAGCCGGTGGCCAGCACCACGAGGTCGAAAGGCCGAGATTGACCGTCTCTCATCATGATCCCGTGTGGGGTGAAGGTGTTCAAGTCCTCTGCCTGGACCAGCGAGATTTTGCCGTCGACGATGAGGTCTGAACACCCGACGTTGATGTAGTAACCTCCACCGCGTCGCAGGAACAGCATGTGAAATCCGGTATCGTCCGGCCCGGCGTCAAGCCGGAAACCTCGCTGCCGCAGTCCCTCGAGTAGGTCACCATCGAGTTCGGTGGTCTTTTTCGTGAGCCATTGATAGGTGTTTTGGAGCACCGGGAATGGGATAGCGGCCGTCACCAGGTCGACATCGTCGGCCGGTGGTCCCTCGCTGTACACCGCGTAAACCATCGTGCCGCCCGGGATCAGGCTGACCACGCAGGTGGGGCTGCGTTGCATGAGTGTGACCTGGGCGCCGTTGGCGTGTAACTCTTGAGCGACATCGTGGCCACTGGTGCCCGTACCGATGACCAGTGCACGCTTGCCGGCGTAGCCGGCGCCGCCGGGGAACGCGCTTGAGTGCATGACGGCACCGCCGAAGCCGTCCAGGCCCGGCAACGAGGGCACATGGGGCACTCCGCTGGTGCCCCCCGACGCCAGCACCAGATGACTGGCCTGGACCACGTATGGGTCGTCGGAGCCGGGCCGGCGTAGCCGCGCCGACCACTTCTTGGCGCCCCTGTCATAGTCGGCGCCGAGGAATTCGGTCGAGGTCCACACGTTGAGTTCCATGAACTCGGCGTAGGCCTGCAACCAGCCGGCGAGCTTGTCCTTCGGCACGAATGCCGGCCACGTCTCCGGAAAGGGCAGGTACGGCAGATGGTTGGCCCATACCTCGTTGTGTAGCGTCAGCGAGTGGTAGCGCTTGCGCCAGTTGTCGCCCACGGCCGAATTTTTCTCCACCAGCAACGTCTTCACGTCGAGTTGCTGCAGCCGAGCGGCCAGCGCCAAACCGGCCTGCCCAGCACCCACGATCAACACGTCATTGTCGGCACCGGCCTGTTCCCACGCTTTGCGCCGTTGGTCGGCCCAGTTGTCGCCGGCGAAGTTGTAGGAGTACTGCAGGCCGGTGGGCCGGTGCTCGCCAATGTGCTCTTCGCAACCGGTGAGCTGTTGCAGGGTGGTCAACAAAATCCACACCCTCGGGTTGAAGGCGTCGGCGGCGTCATGCAGCAACCGCACGAAACCTGTTCCGCTGCCGACGGCGGTGTCGAAGTCGAAGTAGGCCTCGATCACCGACTTCGCCGAACGGCGCACCAACCGCGGCCGCGTGCGATTCAATGCATGCCGAATCTTGGCCGGCTTGGCGACGCTGATGGTGGCACCGAGGGCGCGTTCGATGTCGTCGCGGGTGCCAAAGGTACGGTATCCGCCGGAAAACGACAGGATGTCCTTCCAGTAGCTCTCCTCGGCGAACATGTCAACGATCTCGGCGACCGAACCCTGCTCCATCGCGGTGCCGAAGCGCGACAACCACATTGAGAAGATCTTTGCGACGTCTGCATCATCGGCGTTGTCCAAGACCGTCACCGTGACTCTCCTTCCGGCCGGCACCAACGAGGCCGGCCTCCATCATTCAACGTGACGAATCAGTTGGCGTCAACACTAATGTTGACGCCCAGCCGTCCCGGGGTTCACTATCATCGGGTGTCAACGTCAAAACAGGTCCGCACCGCCCACAGCCAGCTCCGTCCGCGGATCACCGCCCTAGTCACGGGGGGCGCCTCAGGTATCGGCGCGGCCGTCGTCGACAGATTGGTGGCCCGCGGCGCATCGGTATTCGTACTCGACCTTGGACCCAGTATCGAGCGCGCGGGGCCGCGCAGCGAAGTCCACTACTGCCCAACCGATGTGACCGACGCGTACCAGGTCAAACAGGCCGTTCGCGCGGCTGACCAGCACGGCCGCAGTAACGATCGGCCGTTGCGGGTGGCGGTCAGTTGCGCCGGGATAGCGCCGTCGATGCGGCTGATCGGTCGAGACAACGAGCACGATCCTGAGTTGTTCGGCCGCACCGTCGCGGTCAATCTTCTTGGCACAATGCACGTCTTGCTGTATGCGGCGGCAGCGATGAGCCGAAACGAGCCCGACGGCGACGGCGAACGTGGGACAGTTGTCAACTTCGCTTCGATCGCGGCGTTCGACGGCCAGATCGGCCAAGTTGCGTACGCCGCCTCAAAGGCCGGCGTCGCCGGAATGACCCTGCCGGCCGCGCGGGATTTGGCCCAGCACAAAATCCGTGTGTGCGCGATTGCCCCAGGTGTGATCGACACCCCGATGTTCGGGGCGTTCCCGGCTGAAGTTCGCGAGGCGATCGCGGCCTCGGTGCCCTTTCCGCGCAGGCTCGGCCATCCCGACGAGTGCGCTCGCATGGTCGAGCTGGTGCTCGACCATCACTATCTCAACGGCGAAACCATCAGACTTGACGGCGCGTTGCGGCTGCCGCCGCGCTGAACCGTCCGCCACGGGAGGCGGGCCCCGCTCGGACTCGTCCGACTATCAACGATAGCGTTGACAATTGGGAACGTTAATACGAAGATGGTTGTAGTTCTCGGCTCGAGGCACCCGCACGACGCCGCCGCCGGTGTCCTCTCGCTCACACAGACTCTAGGAGAAGCACGCATGGCCGAGATAGTCGCGCGTATGTCGCCGCTCGACGACCTACTGAGCGACGAGGCGATCACCGATCCCACTGCCTATTTCAACCGGCTCCGTGCCGAGGACCCCGTCTACTGGAACGGCCGTTGGAATGGGTGGATCATCACCAATTACGACGACGTGGTCGCCGGTTTCCGAGACCACGCCAAACTGTCCTCAGATCGCTTCGACGGCCCGTTCGCCAAAGACATCGTCGAGTCGGCATCGCGGTACACGCAATTGATCGAATTCATGAACAAGTGGATGTTCACCAAGGACCGTCCATATCACACACACTTGCGTTCCTTGATCAACACCGCGTTCACACCCAAGAGTGTTGAGGTGCTGCGCCCCCGCATCCGTGAGCTGGTGCGCGAGCTGGCCGCACCGTTACGAGGACGCGACCGGGTGAACTTTTTTGCCGAGTTCGCCTTTACCTTACCGATCATCGTGATCGCGGAGTACCTCGGCGTGCCGGCCTCGAGACGTCTCGAATTACGATCGTGGTCAGAGGATCTGGGGGCGGTGATCTTCAGCGAAGCTGCTAACCCCGACAGGTTCGCGACAGGCGAGCAGGCGATGACTGCGCTCGTTGAACTCATTCGCCCGATCGTGCGCCAACGCGCCGAGAACCCAGCTGACGACCTCATCTCGGCCATGGTGCACGCGCAGCTTGACGGTGATCGTTTCACCGAGGATGAGATTATTGCCAATGCCGTGCTGATGGTGTTCGCCGGCCATGAGACAACCATGAACCTGCTGGCCAATGGGATAGTGGCCTTCAATGGGTTTCCCGAACATTGGCATCGGCTGGCTGACGATGACCGGGCTGCGCGCACCGCGGTCGAAGAGGTCCTGCGATTCGACGGGCCGATTCGTGCGCTGGCCCGTTGGGCCAAAGAGCCTTTACAGCTTGGCGGCAAGCACATCATGCGCTACGACCGGTTGCTGTTGGTCCAACATGCGGCCAATCACGACCCCAGGGCGTTTCACGAACCGGAGCACTTCGACCCGTTGCGCTGGCCCAATCGCCACCTGGGTTTCGGACAGGGTATTCATACCTGCCTGGGCGCTCCCCTGGCGCGGATGGAGGCCCAGGAGGCGTTCGCATATCTGGCTGCGGAGTTCGCTCCTATCGAAGTGTTGACCACCGAGCTGACATACAACAAGGTTGTGGTGTCACGCAGTCTGCGCAATCTTGATGTGCGCCTGCACGACCGGTGAGTCAGCAGCTGCGTCCGATGCGGGCGGTAGTCGATCACGACCTCTGCGCTGGAGCGGCCCAGTGCGTGCAGCGAACGCCGAATGCATTCCAGCTCAACGACGATGGGTTATCGGAGTTCCGGCCCAGCGGTCCGTTCACGGACAATGATCTGCAAGAGGCGGCGGATCGGTGCCCGATGGCCGCGATCACCATCACCGACTGAGAATCTCGATTAGAGATCCAGAACCAGTCTGCCGCGGGCGCGAGACACACAGATCATCATGGTGTCACCTTGGGCGCGTTCCTGAGCGCTGAGAACCGAATCACGATGAACGGGCGTCCCGTCCAATACCGTTGTCTGACAAGAACCACAGGTGCCTTCCTCGCAGGACGAGGTGGTCAGTGCCCCGGCCCTCTCGGCGACGCTGAGGATCGAAACACCCACAGGTACGTGGACTGTCACGCCGCTGCGGGTGAGTTCGACATCGAATTCTTGGTCAGCCTCTCCCTGCTGCAGCGGCTTTGGCGAGAACCGTTCCACGTGCAGACGCAACCCCAAATCAGCGCAGATCTTTTCCGCCGCCGCCAGCAAAGGCTCCGGCCCGCAGCAATACACCAACGTGTCGCCGGTAGCGTGCTGCAGGAATCCCGCCAAATCGAGCAATCCGAAAGTATCTTGCGGGCGCAGGACCACCTGGCGCATGCCAAACCGGTCGACGAGTTCGCCGGCATACGCCATCGAGGCCGCCGTTCGCCCGCCATAGAGCAGCCGCCAGTCCACTCCCCGCGTCGACGCAAAATGGGCCATGGCACGGATTGGGGTGATCCCGATCCCGCCCGCGATAAAGAGATAGCGATCTGCCGGTTGCAGCTCGAAGTGGTTACGCGGACCGTGGATCGTCACCGTCGACCCCGGCCACACGGTATCGAAAACCGCGCGCGACCCGCCCCTACCGCCAGCCTCAAGCTGCACGGCGATCTCCCATTCCCGCCTATTGTCGGGACTGCCGGTCAGGGAGTACTGCCGCACCGTCCCGGGCGCGACGATCAGGTCGATATGGGCACCGGGGCGCCAAGGCGGAAGTTCGCGCTCCGTCTGGGATGCCAGCACCAGCGAAATGACGCCGTCCGCTGCTGCCCTGCGGGACACGACCGTCACGTCGATGTCCACTTCGGCGGTCATGCCCGCGCCTCGTTTCTCGCGCGGAGGTTTTGCTGCAGCCGTGCCAACCCACGTCGGAATGCGGGCTGCTGAATCGACCAATGCTGATGTTCGGCCTCAATCTCCAAGGCCTGGTTGTGGTCTAAGAGCAGAGGAACCGAGCGGAGCACACTGACGAGCCTGCGGACATATTCGGCCTCGAGTTCACCGACGTGCCCGGCGAGCGCTAAGGCCGCATCGACGACCCTCTCGCGGGGTACACACTGTGCAGCCAGGCCGGCCTCAGTGGCCTGCCTGCCGTCCCATGTCCTGCCCGACAGCAAGGCCATCGTGGCGGCTTGTTGTCCGATCGCGCGTGATAGCAGCCAGGTGTGTCCGCCGCCGGGAAAGATGCGCAATTCGGCGAACCTCGGCACGAATCTTGCCGAGTCAGCAGCGATGCGGATATCGCATGCCAACGCCAGGTTGAGTCCGGCACCGACGGCCGGGCCGTTGATCGCCGCGATCGTCAGCAGCGGGGTTGACATGAACCGGGTGAAGCCCGTGTAGACCCGGCGGACCAACGTGAAGTCGCCGTCGGCAGCCTGTTCCAGTGTGGAGAGCTCGGCGCCGGCACAAAAGGACGGTCCGGCGCCGGTCACGACCACAGCAGTCACCGACGGTTGCCCCTCCAACTCGGTCAGCGCCTGATCGATTTGGGCGACCATCCGCGACGACAAGACATTGCGCTGCGCCGGGTCGTTGAGGGTCAGCAGGGCCACCGGTCCGCGTCTGCTCACCGTCACCAGGTCAGGCATGACTATGTCCTTCCGCCATTGCTGGCCGCATTGCGCCGCAGAGCCACTCCCAGAAATCGGTGACCCCACAAGCGGCGTCGGCGAGCCGCTGTGACCAATAGAATTCTGAGCCGAACTCATCTCGCCAAGACAGCAGCGCCAGCGTGTGCCGGTGCAGCTCGTGCTCTCGGGTGGTGCCAATCGCGCCGTGGATTTGGTGGGCAAGCCGGGCCGCCTCGTCGGCGGCCAGCGACGTCCGAGCCTTGGCCACGGCTAGCCTCGGTTCACAGATGAGGCACAGCGGGTCACTGACGTCGGGCACGGCCTGTCGGACAGCGGCCTGCGCCGCGGCGACGTTTCCGGCGAGCACCGCAAGGTTTTGCTGCACGGCCTGGAAGGCGGCCAACGGCCGACCGAACTGGTAACGCTGCCGGGCGTGGTGCACCGCCAAATCACGCACCCTGCCCAACGCCGACGACAGCTGAACGCTGCGGGCAAGCGCACCCATCGCATAGGCCATCTCCACGACCCGCTGAGCGGGCTCGTCCAACGTGCCCACCGATTGGCCGGGCGCATCGAACACCGATACCGCACCCCAACGAGCCCCGGCCAAGTTTTCGTGAACCCGTATGTCGGCGTGTCGCGCTTCAACAACTGTCAGAGTCGCCCGACCCGGACCGTCGGCCGCAATCATCAGCAGCTGCCGGGCCCATGGCGCCCAGGGCACCCAGCGGGCAGACGCGCTGATCAGCCCCGCGCCGTTCGTCGTCGCCAGAACCGGCACCACGACGGTCAGCCCACCAATCGCTGGCGACCGAGCCGCGGCGCGGCCCAGCAGCGCATTGGTGACCAGCAGCACGTCGGCCACCGGGGACGGCCATCCGTGCGCGGAGACGGCTTCTATGACTGCTACAGCGTCTAGGAAATCGCCACCCTCCCCGCCCAGTTCTGGCGGGAGTCCCACACCGAGCCATCCGGCCTCATCGAGCGCGTAAGTGGTTGCTTTCCCGCCATCTTCGGACCATCCGCCGTCATCCCTCATCTGTGGCTGGACCGCCAGGAGGGCATTGACGGCGGCACCGATCTCTCCCCTCACGACGCCACCAGCGTCTTGGCGACGATGCCGCGCAGGACTTCGTTGGCTCCCCCGCGCAGCGTTCGGTCCGGTGCGTGCGCAATCGCCTCGGCGAGAAGACGTTGAAGTTCATCGTCTGCATCGAATTCCGCTATCGAGCAGGCGGATGCACGCACCACCTCGATGACTTTGCGCTCGAAAAGGGTGCCCAGGTCCTTGACGATCGCACTATCCACCGAAGGAAGTTCGCCGCGCCCCAGCGCTTCCGCGACGGTCATCGACAGCGCGCGGATGCTCGCCAGCTCCGCAAGCAGAGCCCCTAGGCTCGGATGGTGGGGAGTCGAGCGCCGCAGCAAGCTGCGCAGCAATGGCATCGTGGACATAAAGCGTTCGGGGCCACTACGTTCCAGCGCAAGTTCTTGCATCACCTGGCTCCACCCCTCGCCACGTTTACCCAACAGACGATCGTCGGTGAGTTCAACCTCATCGAAGAAGACCTCGTTGAAGTGGTGGCCGCCGTCGAGGGTGATGATTGGCCGCACCTGCACGCCCGGCAAAGTGAGATCGACCAGAAACTGGGAGAGCCCCGCGTGCCGGTGCTCGGCGCTTGTCGCGTCGGTGCGCGCAAGCACCAAGGCATAGTGCGCCATGTGCGCGTGGCTCGTCCATACCTTCGAACCCGATAAGCGCCAGCGGCCGCTGTGGTAAACGGCCCGGGTGCGAACGGCCGCCAAGTCCGACCCACTGTCGGGCTCGGACATGCCAATCGCAAAGTACAGTTCGCCCCGGCAGATACCCGGGAGGAATTCGCGCTTCTGTTCGGCGGTGCCGTGACGCAACAATGCAGGGCCGACTTGGCGGTCGGCAAACCAATGCGCCGCCACTGGGGCGCCCGCAGCCAACAGTTCCTCAATCACCGCGTAGCGGTCGGTACTGCGGCGACCCGCGCCCCCGTATTCCGGCGGAAAGGTCATCCCGATCCAACCCCGCTCACCCAGAGCACGACTGAACTCAGGCGAATGCCCAACCATCCAGCTGTCACACCGGGCTCGGTGGTGTCCCGCAACCATTTCGTGTGCGAGGAATTCTCTAACTTCTCGTCTGAGGTCGGTATCGGCCTGGTTGATGGCGGTCACCTCTCTAGGTCGCCTCCTGCGGGCCAGCATACGAACCGACTTCAACTGCTGTCAACATTAGTGTTGACTCCCTTCCCGACGCGCTCCCGACTGGGCGCTTCCGCAATGGTCAAACCCGTTCGCCGAGCATAGCGATCGGAGCCCGGGTGCCGCATGGCGCTCGCATCAACGATCATGTTGACGAAACATCTGGCATGGACAACTATAGTGGCTGTGAATGACGTCGCTGCGCATCCGCCATTGCCGGATAAGCCCGCCGAATGGGGTGCTGACGACGAGGCTGGCGCCGCGAATTTCGTTGGCCCACAAGCCGTCCGTCGTGGGATCCGATGTGTGCGCAGCGGGACGACGTTGTCGCTGGCGGCGCCCATCCGCAATGGCAAGGGATTCGGGTTGGTGGGCCGGGCCGCTCCAATGCACTATATGACTCGCAGCGGAGCCGATTACGCGGCGGGCCAGCCCGAAAGGGGCGGATTCGGGTTCGCTGACGACGTCATCACGATGCCCACCCACGGGGTGACCCATGTCGATGCACTCGCTCACGTCTGGTCTGATGGAGTCCTGTACAACGGCTTTTCCTCCCGCGAAATCACCAGCCGCGGCGCGCGGCGACTCGGTATCGAGAAGATGCCGCCCCTCGTCACCCGTGGGGTCGTGGTCGATGCCGCGGGCGAGCGAATGCGCAACTCACACAAACCGATCGGTGTCGACGAATTGGCAACGTTGGTGGACGAGACCGGGACGACCCTGGAGGCCGGCGACGCACTTTTGGTCCGTACCGGGTGGCTGACTTCTGCACTGGCCGGGCGCACCGACGCGACGACATGGCCGGGACTGGACAATAGCTGCGGACCATGGCTGGCCGAGCAGCGCGTGGCGCTTGTGGGTGCCGACAACCCTGGCGTGGAGGTGTTCCCTTCGTCGGACCCGGCCTGTCAGGTCCCGCTGCACCTGCAGTTGGTCCGCGGCCACGGGGTCTACTTCAGCGAGTTGATGGCCTTGGACCGGCTGTGTGAAGCCGCACAGTCGGAGTTCCTGTTCGTATTGGCCCCGCTTCCGCTGGTCGGTGGTGTGGGCAGTCCCGTGGCACCGGTGGCGGTCTTATAACACTGGGCCGACCACCGCTGGTACTGCCGTATGGAGTGCGGGCAATCCGTCCTGCGGCGAGCATTGCGCCCCGCGGCTCGGGCAGCCCGCGAACCGCGTGGATCGCTCAGTGGGCTTGCGGCGGCAACAGCATAGTTTCCCAGCTCTTGCTCCCCCCCTGTGGCGCAAGGTCGCTTTGGGTAGACAGCTTGCCGTCTGGACCGATGTAGACGCCAGTCGCCGGGTCATAGCCGCTAACGGCGAGGGGCGGCGGGACGGGACCCGGCGGCGCCGCCGCGGCCGGTGACTGGCCAGAAGCCAGCTGCGGGATGTCCTGCCCAGATAGTGTGCCGTTGGGATCACCCTTCCAGTTGTAGCCGTCATTGAGAGGCACGTAGGTTTCGGCGCTTTCACACATTTTTGCGGTAGGGGCCCGCTTGCCCGGAACAGTCTCGCACGGGATGTTGCGCGCACCTCGTACGTTAAACGGCGCATCTTGAGGCACCCGACAGTACAAGTCGCCGGGAGGCCGCTCAGGATAGTCGACCGCAGCCGGCGGACGCTGCTGCGTCGCCGGCAGGAAGCCGGTGGTGCATGCCGGCGGGATGTTGAGATTGAGGTTGAAGCTCAAAAATCCGCCATGGTAAGGCTGTTTGGTGTTGCGGTTGGCTACATTGGCGCCCTGGATGACTTGGGTGCCTTCGGGCAACAAAACCAGGAGCTGTTCGAGATCGGGCCGATAGGCGATGGCGACTCGGTTGATACTGACCAGGTTGGCCAACAACACCGGTAGCGTTGGCTGCACCCTGTCGAGCAGCGCCCGGACCTGTTCGGCGGCCGAACCGGCGTCGCGCAGGACACCGCCCACAGCGACGTCGTGCTTTTGCAGCGATTGGGTGATCGCGGCAAGATGGGTGGCCCAACCTTGAACGGAATCCGCAGTGTCGGTTTGACTGTCGAGGATCGGTTTGGACTGATCAATGAGCGCTACAAGCGGATCGAGGTTGCTCCGCGCGTCGATGGCCAGCGACGACGCACCCTTGATTAGTCGTGCGATGTCGGGCCCAAGGCCGGCGAATGCGGTGTAGCTCTCGTCGATCGCGACCTTGAGGTTCTGTTGCGGGATGGCTTGCAGGCCGCGGTTGGTGGCTCCGAGTAGATCGTTGATGTCGGGTGGCACGCTGGTACGTGATTGTGGAATCACGTCGCCGTTCTTGAGCGGAGCCGAGGTGGCGTTGCGCGGCAGCAAGGTGATGTATTGCTCACCTATCGCGGATTGGCTGTGCACCTGCGCGTCGAGGTCGGAGGGAATTCTCACGTCCGATCGCAGGGAAAGTTGAGCATGCACACCGGTTTGGCTGAGTTGAACACTTTCGACCCGACCGACCTCGGTTCCTCGGTACGTGACATTACTGCGGGCGTATAACCCCCCCGTGCTGGGCAGGTCTACGGTGACGGTGTAACGGCCGACTCCGAACAGTGTTTCGGGTAGCCTCATGTAGCCGAAGCCCATGACCGCGGCGGCAACCACGGCCACAAGGCCGAAGATGGCCAGCTGGACGATAATTCGCTTCGTCAGTCGCATAGTCAGGATCCCTGATCCCAGTGATAGGGAACAACAAGCGGGTTACCCGCCGTGTAGGGACTGGGCATCTGCCCGATGGTGCGGCCCCACTGCATCTCCAGCTCCGTTAAGTTCCCCTCCCAGCGGGTGCCGGTGAACAAGGAGGCATCCAAACGACTCAGGGTGAGGTCGATGATCGCCGTCAGGTTGGCGTAGTCGCCGCGAAACCATTTGGTGAGCGTGCTTTTCGGGAAGGGGTAGGTCGCGAAGAAGTCAAGTGAGCGGGTCAGCGCCGGTCCCGCATCCGCCAGTGATTGCAGCACCGGGCCCATATCTTTCAGTTCGCTGATCAACGCCTCCTTCGTCTGATTCGTCGAATCGGCGACGAGTGCGCTGAACTTCCCGAACCTGTCGAGAGCGTCGGCGAGTTTATCCCGCTCGTCTTTGAGCACCGATAGGGCATCGGGAATAGTCTTGACCGCCTTGTCGAGCACCGGCTTCTGGCCGGCGAGCTGGCCGACCAGATTGTTGAAGCTGTCGGTCGCGGCGATGATGTCCCCGGTCTGCTCGTTCACGAACCCACTGAACTTGTCTAGTTGTTGAATCAGGTCACGCAAATCGTTTTCCCGTCCCGCGAAAGCCACGCTCAACGAATGGGTGATGTCTTGAACCTCTCCAATCCCGCCACCGTTGAACAACATTGAGACGGCGGCCAGAGCCTGCTCGGTGGACGGGTAGACGCTGGAGGAGGCCAGCGGGATCAGTGAGCCCCCGTGTAACCTGCCTCGGGGCGCAGCCCCCTTGGGTGGTGCCAGCTCGATGTGCAATGAACCGAGCAGACTGGTCTGGCCCACCGTAGCGGTGGCGTTCGCTGGCAGGTTGACGTTGCCGTCGAGAGTCATCGTCACCAGGGCGTGCCAGCCCTGGCGCTCAATTCTGGTGACGTTTCCAACCGTGACGTCACCAACACGCACACGGGAATTCTGCTCAAGCGTGCCTACGTCGGGCAACTGGGCTTGGATCGTATACGAACCGGGCCCACCGCCTTTGGTTCCGGGGAGAGGCAATGAATTGAGTCCCCGCCAGTCGCATCCGCTCAGTGCCGCAAGGGCCACGGCGACCAGTGCCCCAACTCCGGCCATGCGCAGCGCACGTATCACGATCCAGGCCCCCTCGGCACCATGAGTCCGCGCAGCCCGTCGGCCGGATCGGTTGGCTGGGGCGGTGTTCCCGTGGCATCGGCAACGCCCGCCGCCTCGGGCGCGGCCGGCGACGCCGGCGCCGTGGCTGCGGTGTCTCCCGGCGGCGGCGCAGGATGAGGTGCCGACGGCGGTATGTAATCGGGGCGCAACCAGTCCTCGCTGTAGGTGAGCTCGTTGGGCCGGGCGGTCGCCCCGACGAACAAGTTCTCACCCAGCGGTGGGAAGTTGTATTGGCGGTTCTTGATGATGGGCGCCAGATATTGCACGCAGAGTTTGGAGGACTGTTCGGCGCCCAGCCGTGACGCGGCTTGAATCGCCCCACACAAGAAGGAGATTGGATTGGCGAAGTTGTTGACCGCTAGCACGCCGCTCAACGTGCCCTGGGCGGGCTGATAGATATTCACAAAATTCTGAAATGTGGTCGGGGTGATGTGCAGTGTCTGCTTGAGGTCGTCAAGGCTCTGTGTCACCGCAATTGTCACCGATGCCAGCTTGTCCGAGGTGGTACCGAGCGACTCTTTGTTCTCCGCGACAAAACGCGTCACGTCACCGACAGCGGAGTTGATGTCTGCAACCGCCTTGCCGACTTCGTCGGGCCCGTTTGACAACAACCCGGTCACCGCCGAGAGATTCGTGTTGAGTTGCCGGAGAAGATCGGCGCTGTCATGCAGCGCCGAGACCAGCACAGACAGATTCTTCAGGGTCCCGAATAAGTCGGTACCGTGATCACCCAATGCTGAGAAGGCCTGCGAGAGTTTGATAATCGTGTCCCGAATGTTGGCGCCGTTGCCGCGAAGATTGTCGGCGGCAGTGTCGATGAACTGCCCCAACGTGCTGACCCCGCCCGGTTGGGTTGGCTGCAGGGTGTCGGTGAGCTTTTGCAGTTGCTGTCGGAAGTCATCAAACTCCACCGGGACCGCTGTGCGGTCCTCACCGATCACCGAGTTATCCTGCAGCACCGGCCCACCGGTATAGGTGGGAGTTAGTTGGATAGCCCGCGATGTCACCAAGGTGGGCGACAGGATGACGGCCTTGGCGTCCGCGGGAACCTTGTTGGTCGCGTCGTAGTAGAAGACGACTTTGACGCGCTGGGGTTGGGGCTCAATCTTTTCGACCTTGCCGACCCGCACGCCGAGGATGCGCACCTCGTCGCCGACAAACATACCGTTGGTGTTGGCGAAGTACGCAGTGATCACGTTGTGTTTCACACTCGTAGCCGCTCGTGCCACCAACCAAGTCCCCCCGATCGTGGTCATCACCAAGACGGCGGCCAGCCCGATTCGTGTGTTCCGCCCGTTCACGATCGGGCACCAGAGGCAATCGCGGGCATCATCTGAGGGAACAGCCCAGAGTCCGACATGGCTCCGCGCGAGCCCGGCACGTCGCGCCGAGTGCGCGCCGTGGGGCAAGACGCCCTGTGGGTGCGGGCGCGGCGACGTACGGCGGTGGCAAGGATCGTGGTCATCGGCCTGCCTGTGGGGGTGACGGATTGGGCAGTGGCGCCGGCCCGGAAGCCGGGGTGGACCCGGGCTCACCCGGAGCGGGGACAAACACGGGGCTAGGTGTTGGTGGTGGGGCGCCTCGCAACTCTGGCGGGACCGGCGCCGGTGGGCCGGGAGGCGGCCCGCCCGGGGGCGGAGCCGGCGGCGGCTCCCGATACGGATAACAGTCCGGCCCCGGCAACAAGCACGCGTGGTCGCCCGGCTTGCCGGTGATCGCGTCGGGCAGCTTGAGGCGAGGATCTCCGCCCTGGCCGGTGCGTGGATAGGGAAGCGGCAACGGCGGCGTCGCGGGTTGTCCGGTCTGCGGGTCCACTCGCTGTGTCGGCGACAGGACGTTGGGATCCAAGCCGAGATCGGAGAACGCGGCATCGACGAAGGGCTGCACGAATTGGCCGGGCAGCAGATTGACCACATAGGCCTTGAAAAACGGGCCAGAAGACACCGATTCGCCCAACGACATCGCGAAGGTGTTGAGTCGCTTAATCGAGTCCTGCAACCGCGATTTGCGGTTGTCGACGATGGTCAAGACCTCGTTGAGCTTGTCCACCGCGGGCTTGAGCGTGTCGCGGTTCTCCGCAATCAGCCCCTTGATTTGTTCGCTGAGCGCGGAGATGTTCGCCGCGATGTGATCCAACGCGCTGCTCTGAGTGCGTAGTTGCAGGAGCAGCGCGTCGCTGTCATGGAGCAGCTTGACCACTTGGTCGCTGCGCTCGGCCAGCACGGTGGTGGCTTTGTTCGCGTTGTGCAGCAATGCGCGCAGTTGTTGATCGCGCGCATCCAGCGTCTGGGAGAAGCGCGCGACGCCTTGCACCGCGGCCTGCAGGTCCGGCGGGGTGTCTTTGAACGTGTCGGCGAGCACCGCCAGCGAGTCCGATACTCGCTGGGTGTCCAGTCCGCTGATGATGTTGCTGAGGTCTCCGAGGGCGTCCGGGAGCTGGTAGGGCGACGTGGTGCGCTCGAGCGGGATCGGTCCAGTCAGCGCGCCGCCACCGCGGGGTGTGACGTCGAGGATCTTGGCGCCCAACAGGCTCTTCGTCTTGATGGCGGCCTCGGTGCCATCGCCCAGACGGATGTCGTCGGCGAGACTGAACCTGACCAGCACACGTCCTCCATCGAGAGCGATGCTGTTGACTTGCCCCACCCGAAGTCCCGACACTTCGACCACGGAATTGTCGGCCAACCCGCCGGCTTCGGCAAAATACGCCGAATAGTCCTTGGTCTGGTCGAAAAATGGCAATTTCTGATAGTTGAATGCGGCTGCCACTATGCCGGTGACCAGCGCGACGCCGACGGCGCCGACGATGAGCGGGTTTCGTTCTTCGAAAGACTTCATTGTGGTGTGCACCTGCCCGTGTCCTGGCCGGCGAGTTTGATGTATACCGGCTGGCCGCCTTTACCGTTGACCTTGAGCACCAGATCGCACAAATAGAAGGCGAAGAAGTCGCCGTAAAGGGCCTGGCGGCTCAACACCTTGTACGTATCTGGCAGCGTTGCCAGCAGGTTGTCGAACCACTCCTTGTCGGCGAGAACGGTGCTGGCGGTCCGATCGGTTTCGTGCACGACCTTCTGCAGCGGCGGTCGCGCCTGCAACAGCAGGTCCGCGACCGACCCGGCGGCGGCGTTGGCGTAAGCCATCGAGTTGCTGATGTCCTGCCTACGGCCGGCCAGGGTCCCGACCAGTTTGGAAAGCGAGTCCACTGCTTTGGCGAACTGCGTGCTCTGGTCTCCCAGTGAACCCAGCACCGTATTGAGGTTCACGATGACTTGTCCGATGAGCTGGTCTCTGTCGGCCAGGGTGTTGGTCAGCGCCGTCGTCTGTTCAAGAAACGAGCCGAGCGTGGCGCCCTGATTTTGAAACGCCGCGATCAACTGCCCGGACAACGCGTTGACTTGATCGGGGTCGAGAGCCCGAAACAACGGGCGAAAGCCGCCAATCAGCGCGTCAAGGTCCAGCGCGGGCGAAGTGCGCTCGATCGGAATTGTGGAACCAGGATTAAGTTTTCTGGGCGCCCCGACACCTTCCTCGAGCGCCAAATAACGCCCGCCGATCAGATCTTTGTATCGGATAACCGCTTTGGTGCCTTCAGTGAGCACGACCGAGTCGTCGGCACTGAATTCGACGAGCACCCTGGTATCGGGCTCGATACGGATTCTCTTGACTTTGCCGACCTCCACTCCGGCGATGCGCACGAAGTCACCACCAATTAAGCCCGACACATTGGCGAACTCCGCGTCGTAAGTCTTCTCGGCCTGGAAGCGCAGCTGCGCGAACACCGCGAGCATGGCGAACGTCCCCAATCCGCAGGCGATCAGGAATATCACCAGGCGCACGATCGCGCTTTTCAGAGTGGCTTTCATCGGTGGGGGTCTTTCACACAAATGGGGCGGGAGTCGCGGGTCATGGTGCGGGCGCCGCCTGTTCGGGTAGCGGTGGACTCGGGGTGGGCTGGGTCTGCCCCGGATCGGGGACTACGAATGGCTCCGAGCCGGGTCTGGGTCCCGCCTCCCGCGGCGCGCCCGGTGGCGGCGGAGGGCCCAGCCCTGGGTATTGGGGTGTGCCGTCCGGCGAATACTGCGGCGCTCCGTACGGCGGAGCCCCCGGGTACGGAATCGGGCCCGGCGCCGGGCCACCCGGATAACGAATGCTCGGCGGTTCTGGTGTTCCGCGGGTTACAGGCAGGTAGTTGAGGTAGCCGGGAAAGCCGATGCCTGGATTCGGCCGCATATCCAGCCCGGTGCCCCATCCAGTGTCGGTGACCAGATAACGCACAGGCCAGTTCTGCGCGGCGTCGGGAAGTGATCCGCAGCCGGGCTTGCCCCCGGGCCCGCCTCTGGCGCCCACGACCGGCAGGTTGTCGGGATACTTATAAGGGTCATCGCCCAACAGCAGGGCCGCGTCGAGAATGGCTGATTTGCCATTTCCACCTCCCCCCACGTACCCCCAGTTGGTATCCACCGCGAGCTTGCCGCCAACGAGCATGCAGGTGAGTTCGGGGTTGTACTTCATCAGCAGGCTAGTCGTGGGTTCGGTGCTGTTGATGGCCGTAATCAGGTTGTCTCTATTCGGCCCCAGCAGCTCTATCCCTTTGTCGGACAACCCTATTGCGCTCAGCAACAACGCGTCCAGGGCTTTTTGATTCGTCGTGATCGTGGCGCTGGTGGTGGTGAGGGCATCGAGGAGACGCAAGATGTGGGGCGCCGCGGCGCCGTAGGTGTCGCTGAAACCCTTAAACGCCTGCCAGTCCGCACGGATAGTGTCGCTGCGCGGGTTGAGGGCCGCGAGCACTTGGTCGCCGTCGGTGACGGCCTCACCGAGGCGCTGGCCTTGGCCACGCAGTCCCTCGGCGAGGGCGGTCAGCGTGCCGTTGAGTTTGGCGGGGTCAATTTGATGAAGAACGTCGGTGAGGTTCTGGAACACGGTATTGACCTCGGTGCTGACATTCTGCGACTTGATTACCGTGCCCGGGCCGATTCGCTTGGGGCTGGGATCGTCCGGAGGGATCAGGTCGACATACTTGGCGCCGAAGGCAGTAGTGGCGCGGATCCGCGCTTGCACGTTGGCGGGGATGTATTTGACTTGGTCGGGATCGATGTCGAGTTCGAGGCTGACGCTTTGGTCGCCGGGCTGAATTTGGGCGACCTTGCCGACCTCGACGCCACGCAGCTTCACCTTGGCGCCGGTCTCCATCACCAGCCCGGCGCGATCGGAATTCAGTGTGACCGGCACGGACGAGTTGAGCGAGCCGGTGAACAGGACGCTGGTCACTGTCGCGATGGTGATCATCACAGCGATGAGGATCAGCGTCCACCACGCCGGGTGGATCCGGGGTTGCCCCGCGCGCCTGGCTGCCATGTCCACTATCCCGACAGATTGAAGTTGCCGGACTGCCCGTAAACGGCCAGGGAGACGGTCAAGACGGCGAAAGCTCCGACGATCAGTGATGAGCGCACGGCACGGCCGACAGCTTCGCCCACACCGGCCGGGCCGCCGGCGGCGGTGTAGCCGTAATAGGTGTGCACCAACATGATCACCACACCCGACACGGTTGCTGTGAGAAACGACCAGAGCAGATCGGTCGGATTCAGAAATGTGTTGAAGTAGTGGTCGTAGACCCCGGTCGCCTGTCCGTACACGGCGGTGGTGCATAGCCTCGCGGCGACAAAGGTCATCAGCACCGCCACGCAGTACAGCGGGATCACGACGATCACCCCGGCGGCCACCCGCGTCGATGCCAGATAGGCCACCGAGCGGATACCCATCACTTCGAGCGCATCGATCTCTTCAGCGATACGCATTGCCCCGAGTTGTGCCGTGGCACCGGCCCCGATGGTGGCCGACAGTGCGATTCCAGCGGTCGCCGGAGCGGTGATGCGGACGTTGACGTAGGCGGCGAGGAAGCCGGTCAGGGCCTCTACGCCAATGCCGGACAGCTGGTTGTATCCCTGCACGGCGATGATCGCGCCCGTCGACAGGGTCAAAAATGCGACGATCGCGACCGTGCCGCCGATCACGACGAGTGCGCCCACCCCTAGACTCATGTTGGCGATCAGCCGCAGCATCTCGGATTTGTGGTGGGCGAAGGCTAATCGGATGTCGCTCAGCGTCTTGACATGGAACGCCATCTGGGTGCCGACCCGGTTCCAGCTGTCGATGCTGCGCCGCGTCGATCGATCGATCCGCGGAAAGCGCTGTGCTACGAGGACCTTCGCGTTCACTTGGCACTCACGAAGAAGACAGCTGTCGCGGTGATGTTGATGACGAAGAGCGCCATGAACGCATACACAACCGTTTCGTTGACCGCATTGCCTACCCCTTGCGGGCCGCCGCCAACCGAAATCCCCTTGTAGCAGGCGATCAGGGCGGCAGACATCCCGAAGAGCGCGCCCTTGCATAGCCCCAAGATCACATCGGAAAGGCCGGTCACCAATGTCAAGCCGGCTACGAACGCGCCGGGCGTGACATGTTGGACAAAGACGGAGAAGAAGAACGAGCCGACCAACCCGACCATGCTCACCACCGACACCAAAGCGGCGCTGACCAGCGTGGCGGCCAGTACGCGCGGCACCACCAACGACTGCACGGGATTGATGCCGAGGACGCGCAGCGCATCGAGTTCTTCCCGGATGGTGCGTGCCCCGAGATCCGCGCACATCGCGGTGGCGCCGGCACCGGCGATAACGAGCACCGTTACGACAGGTCCGACCTGAGTGATGGCCGCGGTTGCGGTCCCGGCTCCCGAGAAGTCGGCAGCCCCGATGTTGATGAGCAAGATGTTGAGCGTGAACACGATCAACACGGTGAACGGGATCGTCAGCATCAACGTAGGAACTATGGAAACCTGCGCGACGAACCAGGACTGCTTCAAGAACTCTCGCCATGCGAACGGCGGCTTGAACATCAAGGTGAAGGCGTCGAGCGACATGGCGAAAAACTCGCCGATCGAGCGGAGCGGCTTGGCGGCAGCAGAGATTCCGCTCATAGGTGACCATCCACGCAGGCGTCTATAGGCGATGAACAATCGCGGACCTGCCTGAGTTCCGCCTTGCGGGCTGCACACCGACCACCCCGACTGGATCTCCGCGTGCATAGTGGCGTGATGACGTGTCCCGCCAAGCCGGCCCGCGAAAACTGAGCAGGCGGCTCTTTGAACACCGCTGTTGCCACGAACCCTCCCTCAAGCCTTTCAATTGTGTGACTTCCCGCCCCAGTAAGGCCATTTTGTGACCTGGACAACACTAAGGGCGGTCCAACGACTCGTCAACATATTTGTTGAACGGGTATTTGTCTAGTAGACGGCGGCAAGCCGCTAAGTTCGTCGGTTGACCCAGCTCTTCCTCTAGGTCCAGGCGCCGCATACCCGGCCGACGAGGCCGAGGATGTGACCGAAAAGCGGCTTGCAACATCGAGAGTGAGCGAGAGGCCGCAGCCCGCCGGCATCGGACGGACGAACTAGTTCGGCGGACCGGCAGCTCTTGCGCATCAGGCAATCGCACGTGGTAATGCACCAGGATTCAGCGGTGTGCCCCGCCGGCGGCTGCAAGCCGGCGCGCGGCATGCGCGGGGCCTGAGCAGGCGATCACCGCTGGGCCACAACAGTTGTCCGCTCCACAAGAGCCGTCGCGGCGCCCATGACGGACAGAAGCGACACCCACCCGCGGCAACACAGCCCAACAACGCAGAGAGGGCCTTTTCGAATTGGACATCAACGTGTATGTTGATCGCGTGGTGGTCATCGCGGTCCACTCCGCCCGCACTGCAGGTCATCGGCGGTCATTACTCACGCCGCCGCCCCGACCGAGCTGCTTCCTCCGACCACGCGCGGGCTGGTGCTCCGCCGCCAAAACCCTCATCCGCAGGTGGCCTCGTTGACCAGCATTCGAAAGGTAGCGCCGGCACGCCGACAACCGGGACATGGCCGACGACTAGATCAGGTTTGGGCGTCACTGCTTGTGCGGACGACAGCAGCAGTCGTGCTAGTCACGGGATTGGGCGTGGCCGCATTGCCCACACCGGTCTTGGCCGAACCGGTCGAGTCCTTGATGGTCCCTTCCGCGGCTATGGCCCGCGACATCCCCGTGGCCTTCATGGCGGGCGGTCCGCACTCGGTATACCTACTCGACGCATTCAACGCCGGCGGCGCCATGAGTAATTGGGTCACGGCGGGCAATGCAATGAAAACGCTCGCCGGCAAAGGGATCGCCGTGGTCGCACCGGCCGGCGGCGCCTACAGCCTGTACACCGACTGGGAGCAGGACCGCGGCCGACAATGGGAGACATTCTTATCCAGCGAATTGCCGGATTGGTTGTCGGCCAACAAGGGTCTCGCACCAGGAGGGCACGCTATCGTCGGTGCGGCCCAGGGCGGTACCGGCGCAATGATGATGGCCGAATTCCACCCTGATCGATTCCGCTACGCGGGATCGATGTCAGGGTTCCTGTACCCGTCCAACACCGCCGTCAACGGTGCGATCACCGAAGGGATGGCACGTTTCGGCGGCGTGGATACCCGCGATATGTGGGGGCTGCCGCAGCTGGGACGTTGGAAATGGCACGACCCATACGTTCATGCGGAGTTGCTCGCCAACAACAGCACTCGGATCTGGGTGTTCAGCCCTCAAACACTGACGGCCAGCGACCCGGCCGCGATGATCGGCTACGCCGACCAAGCGCAGGGCACCAATCGCCAGTTTTACGCCCAGTACCGCGTCGTTGGCGGGAGCAACGGCCACTTCGATTTTCCGGTCGACGGTGACCACGGCTGGTCCACATGGGGCCCACAGCTGAGTGCTATGGCCGCCGACCTAACAGCGGCGATTCGATAGCTGCAACGGGCGTGGCCGTGACGCGACCGTGGAGCCGGCAGCCGAACCGAGATCGTGTCAATGTCAGCCGCACGCCAGCCATGCTGCACCACAACAATTCTCGCAGCCGTGCTCCCCGCGGGTGGCCACGAATTTGCCGAATCTGAGATTCACGGACCGACCCCCTGACGGCGGCGTGTGCGACCATCCGGTGCTCCAAGCGGTGTACGAGCGACTTCGGGAGATACACCCTGCACGTCGACTCCTCGGCGATTCCGACGAACGACTGCACGGGGTTGCAAGACATCAATGTGCAATAGGGCTGAACTGCCGACGTCACCGCGGCCAACCCCCGATGATTAGTCAACATATATGTTGACGCCCTGCGGGATAGCGCGCATGATGAAGAACGTGAACTGCCAACGGTGCAGCAGCGCGGCCGCTCGGGCATTGCAAACTCCGCCGATGCTGACCCACTGTTCGGCAGGGTCCTTCGTCACCCCGATCGCGGGGACGGCGCATACCGCAGTACGCCTAGGGGCCAACGGCCAGCGGACCGCTGCCGGGCCTCAGCGCGGGCCGCGACGTGCAACGGCCGACGAGGGCCGACGCTGTATTGAGCCGTTGACCTATCGCCAACAACACGAGATGGCACAGGCTTTCGTCGTCGGCTTGGTTCGGGAACCGGCTGCTCCCCGGTGCGAGAAACGGCTCGGGATGCAGCCACCGGCCGCTGTTAGCTCCGAGGAGGAGATCAATTGCGCGTGTTGCGAAAGTTCGATGACATCCCAACTGAACCCGGCACCCACTCACCGGAGTTCATGGCGCACCTGGAGAATTGCGCAGTGGTCAAAGGGGGCATTCCTGCCGGCACCGTGGCCGACCCCCTGCACACCCACAGGTTCGATCAGTTCTACTTCATTTTGGCCGGAACGGTCGACGTCCAGCTGGGAAGCGAAAGGCTGCGGGCCGGGTCCGACACTCTTGTGCGCATCCCGGCGGGCGTTCCGCATTTCGCCCTCAACAACGGGCCCGATGAGGTGGTGCAGATCGAAATCCTCGCTCCAGCCCCTGTCCCGGCAAGTGGAGGGCAGTTGATTCCGATCAAACAATTGGTCGACGAGTTGGGCGGCCCTCCCCCGCCCAGCTGTCTAAAACCGTTAGCGGACAACGGATGGACAGAGATACCTGATCGGCCAATCGCGGTCCAAGTGCTCGCTAACCGTGCATCCGGTTCCCGGCACGCAATGATCGCGGTGGTGCGGATGGCCTCTTCAGTTGAGCCCGCCCAATACAGTATCCACCCCTTCGATGAGTATTATTTCGTCCTCGACGGTGCCATGACGGTGGATGTAGCTGGCGAGACATTCCACGCCGGCCGACACGATCTGGTTGTGGTGCCCGCGCGCACACCCTACCGAACTTGGAATGCCGGCGACCGTCCCGAACGGCACCTAACCATCGCCGCGCCCGAGCCGCCGCCATCGCTGGAGCTCTCGCAGTGGACGGTCGCCGTCGAGTTTTCCCGATCATGAGTACGGCCGCTGTGAATCCTATCGCCAATACCGATCTCAAGGTGTTTCCACTTTGCCTGGGCGGCAACGTGTTCGGATGGACGGTCGACCAGCACGATGCGTTTGCCGTGCTCGACGCCTTCGCCGGTGCCGGAGGCAATCTCGTCGACACATCCGACGTGTACTGGAAATTCAAAGCAGGCAACACCGGCGGTGAATCCGAGACCATCATCGGTGAATGGATGCGCCGTCGCGGATGCCGTGACCAGATGGTGGTTTCGACGAAAATCGGTGCCCTGCACGGGATGACGGGAGGCCTGACAGCACCCAAGATCCGCAGCTATGCCGAGGCCAGCCTCAAGCGTCTCGGTGTGGACACGATCGACCTGCTCTACGCACATGTCGACGATACCGACACCCCCCTCGAAGAGACACTCGCCGGCTTCGACGCGCTGATACGTGAGGGCAAGGTGCGCTACATCGCCGCGTCCCGGTACGACGCCGACCGCCTTAGTGAGGCTGCCGCTATCGCCGAACGCGAGAACCTGTCTTCATTTGTGGCGACCCAGTCGCTTTACAGCCTCGTGGAGCGCCAGTTCGAAGCCAGTCACTCGGAGGTGGTGGCGCGGCTGGGACTGTCGGTCATGCCTTACTACGCATTGGCTGCCGGGTTTCTGACCGGCAAGTATCGTCCGGGCAACGCAGCGGCCAGTGTGCGGGCCTTCGCCGAGAGCAGGCCAGCCAATCCCACTCTCTATCTCGACGAGCACGGACTGACCTTATTGGCTGTGCTCGATGACGTGGCCGCCGCCCACCGCACCACAGTGAGCGCCGTTTCGCTTGCCTGGCTGCTCGCCCAATCCGCAGTGACTGCAGCAATTGCCAGCGCACGAACAGTCGGGCAGCTGGCGGATCTGCTGCCCGCGGCAGAGTTGACACTTTCGGCCGAAGAAGTGCAGCGGCTGCGGGAGGCCTACCCCGGATCGCCGGCGCTGGAGCAGCCATGATCCCTGAGCATGTCGGGCGGTGCACCCGCCCGAAGCGTGAATCATGAAGCGGCGCAATCGGCTTGCCGCATTGGTCGCCCTGACTGTTGCGGTCGGCGTCCTAGCGCAGCCGCGATTACCGGCGGCACACGCCGCCCCCGCACCTGAGGTTGAGTACGTCTACGACGTTATGGTGCGCCGGCACTATGACTTTGCCACTCCCGCGGAGGCCGTCAACTACGGCTATGGAATTTGCGACAAGGTCAGCCAAGGCCAGAGTTATGGCCAAGTGATGGGCGATGTGAAACGCGACGTTACCCCTGCCGACGAATTCGCTGCGAACTACCTGGTCTCCTACGCGGTGAATCTACTGTGTCCTGGCCAGATCTGGCAGCTGCGAAACTCGGCGGGCCACTACCGCCCCCCGGCGGAGTAATCGTCGTACTCGGCAGGATTCGTGACGATGATGATGGTGTGGTTGTGATCGAGCGTACCGGTGGGAGACTGTGAATAGCATGAGCACCGAGCGTGCAAGAGGTGTTCACGCGGCCGTCCCCGGCAGCTGCCCAGACCGTTTGGTTCCTTCCCTTGCCGACGCCGAGATGCGCCCAATCCAAACGCCTTACACACCGCCCTGCGACTTCTAAGGCATTTCCGGACGACGCCGACCTACAAGCGATCGCCGCCCGTTGGGACGCCGGCGTCAGCTGACCAGCGCCAGCGCGTAGGACCGCCGCAGCTTGCCCGACGGTGTCTTCGGAATCATCCCGGGCTCGAGCACGACCACATTCCGGGGCCGGGCGCCAACCTCCACCACGACCTCGTGCACAACCTGACGCTCGATCTGCCGCGCCGCGTCCGGGTCCTGCCACGCCGCGGATTCGACCGCCACGGCGAAGGTTTCGCGAGACCGCCCCGCGTCCAGCCGCACCGCCACCACGCAGCCGGGGCGTACCCGCGGCACCCGCGCAGCAGCCCGTTCGATGTCGGTCGGGTAGATGTTCCGGCCGGCCATCACGATGACGTCCTTCAGTCGGCCGCACACCACGACGCCGCCGGCCTCCGTCAGGTAGCCGAGGTCGCCGGTGTCGTACCAGCCCTGCGCGTCTTGCGCCGACACGAAACCGGCCCGCGTCGCGTAGCCCTCGCTGACCGACTCGCCGCGGACCTGGATGACGCCGACCGCGCGGTGCGGGAGCAGCGCGTCGTACTCGTCGACGATGCGGACCTCCATGCCCGCCAACAACCGCCCGAGCACGGCCAGCCGGCGCGTCTTTCCCCCGGTCGACGGGACGGCCCGGCGCAGCAACGCCAGGAGGTCGGCATCGACCTCGTCGACGACGAGTCCGGTGCCGCACTCGGTGAACGAGGTCGCGACCGTCGTCTCGGCCATGCCATAGGCCGGCAGGATGGCTTCGGGCCGCAGGCCGAAGGGCTTTCCGGCGTCGATCAGGTCCTCGACGTCGGCGGGCTCCACCTGTTCGGCGCCGGACAGCGCCCAGCGTAGCGACGACAGGTCGAACTGGCCGGGCGTGGCCTGCCTGCGGAGGCGCTTGGTCAGCAGGTTGTAGGCGAAGTTCGGCGCGGCGGTCATGGTGCCGCGGTACTTGTCGATCAGCTTGGGCCACAGCAGCACGTCGCGGAGGAAGTCCATCGGCGTGACCTTGACCAGCTCGGCGCCGAAGTACATCGGGACGGTCAGGAAGCCGGTCATGCCCATGTCGTGGAAGAGCGGCAGCCAGCTGACGATGACGTCGGTGTCGGGGTCGACGCGCGCGCCGACGAACATGGCCTCGGCGTTGGCCACGACGTTTCGGTGGGTGATCCGCACGGCCTTGGGGGATCCGGCCGATCCGGAGGTGAGCTGCAGCAGCGCGAGGTCGTCCTCGTCGGTGGCGACGGGCTCAATGGGGCTGCCATCGAGCAGCTCGGCGATGGTCAGCACGCGCAGTCCCCGCTCGGAGAGCAGCGGCGCCGCCGCCATGAACGGGTCGGACACGATCACCGTCCCGGCGTCGATCGTGTCGATGACGGCCGTGGTGTCGGCGGCCCAGCGCAGCAGGTCGGTGCGCGGCGTCGGCTGGTGCAGCATCGTCAGGCTGGCGCCGCGCATCCAGATACCCTGCGCCGTCGGGGCGATCTCCACCGGTGCGCCCGCCAGCACGGCCACGGCATCCCCGTGTCCGACACCCGCCTCCGCCAGCCCGCCCGCGATCCGCTGGGCCCGCTCGTGCACCTCGGCCCACGTGTGCCGCACGGGGTTGTCCGGTTCCCCGGTGACCAGACCCTTGCTGCTGGTGCGGGCGTTGGCGTACATGGTCTCGGTGAATCGGCTCACGGGCTCTTCCCTCACTCGAAATCTGACGGCGCAAAGGCTCCCGTTGCGGGCGGGTGTCCGATGAGAAACGAGTCGCCGGGGTGTGACGGCGATATGGGTGTCAGCCCGTTTAGGCCCCAGAAAGCCGGTCGCTCGGCGTCGAGTTTGTCGGACGCAGCGACTGTATGAACGCGGGCCGGTCATCGTTTCACGGCGCGCCGCGCCGCGGAGGGTGCTGACGCACAACCGTGACCTCGCCGTGACGTACGGCGCTCGTCCACCCGGTCAGAAGCTGGGCTGCGGGCTGTCCGTGCCGCGGCGGTCTCCGCTCGCGAGGAAGTCCTCGATCAGCTCGACGACCTCGTTGGGGGCCTCTACCTGCGGGAAGTGGCCGACGTCGGGCAGCACCTCGAGCCTGCTGTCCGCGCGCGCCTCGTGCGCCGCATAAGCGTGGTCGACGGGGATGATGCCGTCCCGCTCCCCCCAGATCGCCATGACCGGCAGTTCCTCGCGCAGCCGCAGCCTGCTAAGGGCGCTGACCGCCTGCCCGCGGTAGTCGACGACCGACCGCAGGGTCCGCAGGAACGACTGCCGCGTCTCCCGGTCCGACAGCGACGAGTAGGCACTCCACAATTCGGCGCCGCGCGGCGAATGGATCCCGGCGCCCCGCAGCCAGGACCTCAGCTTGTTCCCGACGGTCAGCACCGGCTTGGGCGCGATGACCGGCAGGATGAACTCCGCCCCGGGCGCCGAGAGCAGCCGCAGCACCAGTCCGACGTCGGGGCCCAGGCCGCCGCTGCCGATCAGCACGAGCCGGTTGGCGTAATCGGGGTGCTGGTATACGAACTGCATCGCGACGCCGCCGCCGAGGGAGTGCCCCACCAGCGTGGCCTGGCCGACGCCCAGTTCGTCGAGGAAATCGCGCAGCCACACCGCGAACGCGCCCAGCGAGTAATCGCCGCGGGGTTTGGCCGACTGGCCGTGACCGAGCAGGTCCGGCGCGATCACCCGGTACTTCTTGGACAGCCGCGGTATCACCGAACGCCAGGTCTCCGAACTGCCCGCCATGCCGTGGATCAGCAGCAGGACTTCGCCGCGGCCTTCGTCACGGTAGGCGACGCGGTCGCCGTGCAACTCCAGGAATTTCGGCTCGCTCATGAGCCATGGATACCCGCTTTGCGGCCGGGGAGGTGCCGACGACCGCAAAAGGTGACGGACAACGCTTCGAGCCCGCAAAGATGAAGTACATGACTGAGCCAATGGCGGCCCGGGTGGCCGTCTACCTCGACTTCGACAACATCGTGATCTCGCGGTACGACCAGCTGAACGGTCGTAGTTCCTTCCAGCGCGACAAGGCCAAGGGGCTCGACCAGCATCCGGAGCGGCTGGCCCGGGCCACGGTGGACGTCGGGGCGATCCTGGACTTCGCGTCGTCGTTCGGGACGCTCGTGCTCACCCGCGCCTACGCGGACTGGTCCGCGGAGATCAACGCCGGGTACCGCGGGCAGCTGGTCGCCCGGGCGGTCGACCTGGTGCAACTGTTCCCCGCCGCGGCCTACGGCAAGAACGGCGCCGATATCCGGCTGGCGGTCGACGCGGTCGAGGACATGTTCCGGCTGCCCGACCTGACCCATGTGGTGATCGTCGCCGGTGACTCCGACTACATCCCGCTGGCGCAGCGCTGCAAGCGGCTCGGCCGGTACGTGGTGGGCATCGGCGTGGCCGGCGCGTCGAGCCGCGCGCTGGCGGCGGCGTGCGACGAGTTCGTCATCTACGACGCGCTGCCGGGGGTCCCGGCGCTCGAACCCGGGCCGGCGGCCGACACCGGGGAAACGGTCGCGAAGCGGCGGGGCCGGGGCACCAAGGCGGCCGAACCCGAGGAGCCGGACGTGCCCGACCCGCAAGCCGCAGCCACCGCGCTGCTGATGCGGGCGCTGCAGATCGGCCTGGAGCGCGACGACGTCGAATGGTTGCACAACTCGGCGGTCAAGGCGCAGATGAAGCGGATGGATCCGTCGTTCAGCGAAAAGGCTTTGGGTTTCCGCTCATTCAGCGACTTTCTGCGTTCGCGCTCGGATGTCGTCGAGCTGGACGAGACCTCGACGACGCGGATGGTGCGGCTGCGCATTGAGAAATGAGGAATTAACCCGGCCAATGACGTCGAGTGTGTGGTGGCGGCGTCGAGTGTGCCGCGAGGGCGGCATTTCGTCGCTTTCGCCGACTTGCGCGCACGTTGAACGTCGTGAGCGCACAACCGATCAGGCGCTTGGACAGTGCCGCGCGTCGGACGCAGGACGCTGCCGGCGGCCTTGTCCGAAAGTCGTCCGCGAGCACCGGGCGTATCGTCCCACCGTGATGCAGGTATCGGCGGACAACTTCGCGCGGGCCGAAAGCGACTTGTACTTCGGCAACATCGTCAAAGCTGGGGGCTTCGGCGCGTTCACGCACTTCCGGGAGCTCACGCCGCTCGACGCGCAACTGGTGGTGCGTTCGAACCGCGACACGCTGTACTCGGCGGGCGTCTTCGACCTCGACGCCGGACCCGTGACCATAACGCTGCCCGACGCAGGCGGACGCTTCATGTCGATGCAGGTGATCACCGAAGACCACTACGTGTCCGCCGTCCGCTACGAACAGGGGCAACACGTCCTGACCCGCGCCGACGTCGGCACGCGGTACGCGATGGTGATCGTCCGGGCCCTCGTCGACCCGAACGATGACGCCGATCTGGACGCCGTCCACAAGCTGCAGGATGCCCTCGGGGTGCGGCAGGACGACGCCGGCCGCTTCGAGGTCCCGCAGTGGGACCCGGCGAGCCAGGAGTCGGTGCGCCAGGCGCTGGTTCAGCTCGGCGCCACCTTGCCGGACTCGCACGGGATGTTCGGCGGCCGGGAGGACACCGACCCGGTCCGACACCTGATCGGCTCGGCAACCGCCTGGGGCGGCAACCCGGAACGAGATGCCATGTACCTCAACGGCTTTCCAACCAACAACGACGGCGTCACCGTTCATCGGCTGGTCGTGGACCGAGTGCCCGTCGACGCCTTCTGGTCGGTGACGGTGTACAACAAGGACGGCTACTTCACGCCGAACCCGCAAAACGCCTATTCCCTCAACAGCGTCACGGCCCGCCGCGGCGCCGATGACACGATCACCATCCGGTTCGGCGGCTGCGACGGCGACGCGGCGAACTGCCTCCCGATCACCCCAGGATGGAATTACCTGGTGCGGCTGTACCGCCCACGCGACGAAATCCTTTCCGGCGCCTGGAAATTCCCCGAAGCTCAACCGATTTGATGGGGTGCGGCGTTTTCACGAAGCGATAGCGCCTGTGATATCGCTTCACGGAGAGCGATGACCTCTCGCCGATGGTGCTGGAGTGACCGGCGCGGCGGGGCGGCTCGCCGGGCGACGTGGGCGACCGAACGCCTGTGACGAGATCCCCCCACACACGAGTCGCGGCCACGGTGCGCCGCCTTTACGCTCGTTGGTTACACGCACGTAACGGGGGTCTTATTGATGAACGCGGGCACGGGGCGAAGCTTGTCCAAACACAGGTTCGCCTTGATCGCGTCGGCCGCCTGCCTCATCGTCGCGTCCTGTTCGGAGACGGCGTCACCACCCCCGGCGACGCCGACCACCTCGACTTCCGCCGCCAAGACCACCCCCAAGGGCACCGCCGCTCCCCCGCCGGCGCCGATCACGGGCCCCCTGGAGAAGGACTGGAAAAGCTACGGGGGAACCGCCTACTTCGGCTGTCCGGAGAAGTTCTCGCTGAGCAAATCGGCGCTCGACGACATTCGCCCCAAGATCTTCGACCCCAAGACCGGGCAGTACGGGGCGCCGGCCGTCCCCACGGTCACCGCCGGCGAAAGCCTCACCGGCGCGATGTGCGCGCTGACCGGCACCGCCGACGACATGCGGGTCGTCTATGTGGTCACGACCGCCAAGCCCGCGCAAGGCGCAGAGCCCCAGACGACCAGGACCACCGGCTATGTGTTCGATTCCAAGGCCGGCCAGCCGGTGGCCACCAAAGAGCTGCAACCCCCCATTCCCGACCTCAAACTGGCCCCGGGAAACCAGTGGGGCCTTTTCTCCACCGCCTCCGGCGTCGTGTGGGTCAACGCCTTCACCGACGGACACTCACCCGCGGCGCCGCCACGGACAGTGGTCCTGTCGGGGGCCGACCTGTCGATGGCGTGGAACGACCCCCAGCCCGGCCAGGTCTGGCAGGACGTCCTGTCGTTCCAGCGCAACACCGACCCCGCCAAGACCAGCGGGGCGGAGTTGCGCCGGCCCAGCGGGGAGGCGATCTACCAGGACAACGACATACGGACGGTCGACACCGAATTGGCCGATGGTCCAGACAAGCTGGTGAAGATCACGCATTGGGATTCCTACAGCCCGCCGGCGGTCTCGACGATGTTCTACGATCTGAACGCCAAGTCGCTCATCAAAGTCGGTGATTCGGACCGGGTTTCGGGAGGCGGCCTGTCGGCGACGCTGTCGGACGGGAAACTGTTCGTCGACGGCCACGATTCCGACACCTCGCAATTCGGCTTGGGGGTGTGGAACCTGCGCACCCAGCAGTGGGAGTTCTTGAAGACCCGTGACGAGGCGAAGAAGATGTCGGTCGCCAAGGTGGCGTACTTCGAAGACCACCTCTACATCACCAACACCGGCAACACGTTCTTAGTCCTCGCGCTGCACGCGACCGATCCGCTGTCGACGACGTGGTCGGTCCGGCCTTTCGCACGGCTGTCGGGGTGGACGCTGGTGTGCCGAGGCGAGAACGCCGTCGCGCTCAACGGCGACTGCAAGGACATCGTCATGGTGCAGGACCAGGACGGTCGTTTCCCCGGCCCCTGGTTCTAAGGACGGTCAGCGAAAGCGGACGTTCAACGTCGCCATGCCGAAGATCTTCTGGCCGCCAGACTTCGCCGCGACCAGCACCACACCGCTGCGGGTCGCCGCGTCCAGCGATTTGACCCGCCCGGTGTACTCGATGTCAGCGCCCTCGGCGGCCGACACGATCGCGGGCTGCGACAACCGCACCGTGTACCGGGTGACCGCACCGGGATCGCCGGACCACGCCGACGCGAAGCCGGCACCCAGACCCATGGTGAGCATCCCGTGGGCGATGACGTCGGGCAGCCCGGCCAGCTTGGCGATGCCCTCGTCCCAGTGGATCGGATTGGCGTCGCCGGCCACGCCGGCGTAGTTCACCAGGTCGCCGCGGGACAGTCGGGCGCGATGCGTCGGCAACTCGTCACCGACCTGCACGTCCTCGAAGGACGGGGTCCCGGGCGTGCGGGTCGCACCTTTTTGAGCGATCCGAACCTCGGCTCCGGGCCGCACCGTCTTCTCATACCCGCCACCAGATTCGCCGATTGCGGCGAGGTCCACGTCGTGCATCATGATGTTCGGCACGGCTAACTTGATCGCCGGATCGACGTCTTCGGCGGTGACGCCGACAACGGTGGTGTGCAGCGTGTGCACCCGCTCGCCGTCGGTGTCGGTGAAGGTGTTGGTGACGGTGATGAAATCTCTGCCGGCGGTCCTGCGCACCGACGACAGCTCGACGTCGACCCGCAGTTCGTCGCCGGCCACGATCGGGCGGTGCTGCTCGAAGACTTCTTCGGTTTGCAGGTAGGTGTCGTACCCGACGACCACCGATTCGAACATCCGGCGATTGCAGGCCATGCCGGGTACCGACGTGAACGTCAGGGGCGCCACCAGGTCCGAATAGCCCAGCCGGGCCGCGGCAGCGACATCCCAGTGCGCGGGGTGGTAGTCCTGCACCGCACGGGCGTATTCGCGGACCTTCTCCCGGCCGACCACGTAGGTGCCGTCCATCTGGTAGTAGTGGCCGACTCTCGATTCCAGCGCCGGTGCTTCCGCTGCTGCGGTCATGGATTGCTCAACTTTTCTACCGGCTTGTTCGGTGTTGCCGACCGCAACACACTAACGCGCCCCCGCGGTCGCTATGCACGCCGACGCGCTTCGCCGGTTGCTGGTTACGACTTCCCGCCTGCCACAAACCGTCCTGCCTGCCACAAAGCTTCCTGCCTGCCACAAAGCTTCCTGCCTGCCACAAAGCCGAGGAGTAGCCAACCGCGCTCGCGCCACCCGTTCAGATAACCTATTATCTGCGTATGCATGCAGATAGTCGGGAAGTGCCCCGATGAGCACCGGCCGCGGGCGCCCGCACGACCACGGCCACGCACACCACCATCGGCATGACCCCGACCACTCCCACGGAATTCGCGGCATCGTGGGGCAGCTCCTCGTCCCGCACAGCCACGACGCTGCAGGCAGCGTCGACACCGCCCTGGAATCCAGCGCCATCGGCATCAGGGCTGTCAAGGCCAGCCTGATCGGACTGGGCGCGACCGCGGTCGTGCAGGTCGTCATCGCCGTCGTCTCCGGATCGATCGCCCTGGCCGCCGACACCATCCACAACTTCTCGGACGCCCTGACCGCGGTCCCACTGTGGGTCGCGTTCGCATTGGGCGCCCGCCCGGCGACACGGCGCTATACCTACGGCTACGGTCGGGCCGAGGACATCGCCGGCTTGTTCGTCATCGGCATGATCACGCTGTCGGCGATCATCGCCGGCTACGAAGCCGTCCTGCGTCTGATCCATCCGGTCGCGGTCGGCCACGTCGGCTGGGTCGCCGCCGCCGGCGTGATCGGCTTCCTCGGCAACGAAGTCGTCGCGATGTACCGGATCCGGATCGGCCGCCGGATCGGCTCGGCCGCCCTGGTCGCCGACGGCCTCCACGCCCGCACCGACGGATTGACCTCGCTCGCAGTGCTTTTCGGGGCCGGCGGCGTCGCCCTCGGCTATCCGCTGGCCGACCCGATCGTCGGCCTGATCATCACGGTCGCGATCCTGGCCGTGCTGCGCGGCGCCGTGCGCGACATCTTCCGCAGGCTGATGGACGCCGTGGACCCCGAACTCATCGACACCGCCGAAGCGACGCTGGCCGCGCAGCCGGGCGTCCGCAGCGTGCGCAGGGTCCGGATGCGCTGGATCGGGCACCGCCTACACGCCGACGCCGAGCTGGACATCGATCCCGACACCAGCCTCGACAACGCCCACCGCATCGCGCACGACGCCGAACACCAACTCACTCACGCCGTGCCCAGGCTCGACAGCGCACTCGTACACGCTTACCCCGCGCACACCGATGGGTCACCCGGCTAAATCAAACCGAGCGCCTGCGGAACCATGTACAACCCGAAGCCCATCACGACGAGGCACAGGGTCCATGCGATGTACTTGCGCGGTCCGCGCATGCGCCACTCCTCCGGCAGCGCACGGGATTCCAACGCCAGCAACAGGCCCAGCACAATGGGCAGCAGCAGCGCGTTCATCACCTCGACGTCGACGGCGAGGTTGACCAGGTCGACGCTGGCCAACACGAGCGCGGCGCCGATCACATGGGCGAGCCCGTACGTGATGTAGAACTTGGCGGTGGCGCGGTTGGGGCGCTCGTTGAGGGTGTGCTTCCAGCCGAAGACCTCCGAGAGCCCCCACGCGCCGGCCAGTGAGGCCACGATCGCGGCGACCAGCGCCGCGCCGAGCATGCCCAGCCCGAACAGGACGGTGCCGCCGACGCGGCCCAGGTACGGCGTGAGCGCGCCGGCGATGTCGCCGACTGTGTTCAGGGCGGTCTCGCCGTTGTGGGCCCCGACCGTCGAGGCCATGGTCACCACCACAGCGATCATGATCAGCTGGGTCAGCACCGCACCGGCGGCGGTGTCGCGCCGGGCTTCGCGGATGGTGGCGACGGACAGGTGCTTGTCGACCACCGCGCCCTGCTGGTAGAAGACCATCCACGGCATGATCACCGCGCCGACGTTGGCCGCGACCAGCAGCAGGTACGACGAGTTGCCCAGCGGCATGGACTTCAGGCCCTCGAACAGCGCCGCGGGATCGGGCCGCGCCATCACCATTGCCACGAGGAAGGCCAGCTCGGCCGCGCCGATGACGAGGCCGATGCGTTCGACGCGCCGATAGCTACCGGTCAACGCCAGCGCCAGCAGTGCCGCGGTCGCGACCGGGATACTCACCCAGCGCGAGACCCCGAACAGCTCACCCACCCCGGCCACGCCCGCGAATTCGGTGAGCAACGCCCCGATCGACGACGCGAACAGGGTGAACGCCGAGATCCACGCCCAGAAGCGGCCGAACCGCTCCCTGATCAGCGCGCCGTGGCCCCGTTTGGTGACGATCCCCAGCCGCACCGTCATCTCCTGCACGACATAAAGGATCGGCATCAGGATGAGCTGCGGCAGGACCATGCGGTAGCCCCACTGGGCGCCGGACTGCGAGGCGGTGATCAGCGAGCCCGCGTCGGTGTCGGCGAGCATGACCACCAGGCCCGGGCCCCACACCGTGAGCAGGCCCCAGCGCACCCACCTTCCACGGCGGGGCACCGCGGGCGAAGGCTCGTCCGGCGCGTCGGAGGCCTGTGCGGTTGTTTCGGTCACCCTTGACTGACTCCTTCGTGCGACACCAGCGTCGGCAAGGCTCGACCATGGAAGCCGCGTTAAGAAACTAAGCCTCCCCTAACGTAGGTGATGCCGGCGTCCCCCTCTCCCGGGATCGCGCCAGTCCCGCGGGCGCGGCTCGCACAGCAAACCGCGAGGCCCTACCATTTACGTACGTAGACAGTAGGCATACGGTGAAGTCGCCGATGCCGCGAGCCGGGAGGCCAGAAAGTGCGCAGCCGAGGGTTCGGAGAATTGGAATCGGTCGTCATGGACCGCATCTGGAACCGCGGTCAAGCGACTCCCACGACGGTCCGCGACATCTTCGACGAGTTGGCCGCCGAGCGCGACATCGCCTACACCACGGTGATGTCGACCATGGACAACCTCCACACCAAGGGCTGGCTGGCGCGGGAACGCGACGGAAAGGCCTACCGGTACTGGGCCACCTTGACGCGCGAGCAGCACAGCGCCCGATTGATGCGGGAAGCGCTCGAGGGCGGCGGCCGGCCAGACCTCGTGCTCAGCCACTTCGTCGATCAGATCGGTCCGGAGGAGTCGGCGCGCCTACGGGCCGCGCTGGCCGACCTCGGTAACCACAAGGGCAAGCGGTGAGCGTCGCCGCCTGTCTGTTTCTCTACGGCGTGCTGGCCAGCGTGGCCGGGGCCCCCCTGCTGCGGCGGCTGACCCGCGACGGACAAATGCCACGCTTCGGTGTGACGGTGTGGGTGGCGGCGATCTGCAGCGTGCTGATCGCCTGGTTGACCGCGACTGCGCTTGTGGTGCTGGACGTCGCGCGCACCTGGGTTCAGCCCGCTGCCGCACTCCTTCCCTGCATTTCCAGGTTGCACGCCGCGGTGGCGGAACAAGCCGGCGTCGCGTCCCACGTCACCCTGGCCGCGGTCGCCGCCGCCGCGACCGGGGTTGCCGCCGCGTGCGGAATTCGCCTCCTGCTGACCCTGATCCGGTTACGCGCACGGGCCCACGAACATGCGGAGTCGGTGCGGATGGTCGGCCGTCACAACGAATTTGGTGGCGTCGTGGTGGTGGACGCCGGTGAACCGGCCGCATATTGCGTGGCAGGCCGGCCGCCGGCGATCGTGGTCACCAGCGGAGCCCTGTCCACCCTGGACGAGACCGAACTGGGCGCCGTCCTCGCCCACGAGCGCGCCCACCTCGCCGGCCGTCACACCCATCTGAGCGCGGCGCTGCGCGGCCTGGCCCTGGTGTTTCCATTCCTCCCCTTGATGACTCAAGGCGCTGCGGAGGTCTCGCGACTGCTCGAGATGTGCGCCGACGACGCGGCCGTTCGACAATATGGACGCCGCGCACTGCTCTCCGGCTTGATCACGTTGGCCGGCGCGACGCCCGCCCCGGCGCTCGGCGCGGCCACCGTCGCCGTCATGGCTCGAGCTGAGCGTCTCATGTCACCGCCGTCCCGCCGCACCGGCGCTCGGGCCGCACTGACCGCTTTGGCAGCCCTCGCCGCCGGACCACTGATCACCGTGGCGCTGACCGCAGCCTGCCGCGTCATGTGCGGCGGGTGATCGCTTTCGCTGAGCGGGGCGTTATGGCCGGGGGCCGCCGGGAGCGGGAGTCGCCGTGGGCGGATTGCCGGGCCGCATCGGGCCGTCGGGCATCATGCCGCCCGGCCGCATCGCACCATCGGGCATCATGGCTCCTTGGCTCATCATCGGGCAACTGGCCGGCTTGCCACCGGGACCCATCGCGCCGTTGCCGTGGCCACCGTAATGACTACTGCCCGAGGACCAGGCGAAAAAGAACCCAGAAAAGAAGACCACCGCGGCCACGAACAGGATCCCGGCCACGATGCCGACCCAGGCCAGAGCCTGGTTCAGCCGGCTGGGACGGCGGACGGGTGCCGTGGCTAAGGGCGTTGTGCCGGAATCGGATTCGGTTGCCTCTGACATTTGACCTCCCACAGAATCGTTCGTCCCCCGGTTTGCGACCGCCGGGACCCTGCCATCTACTACCTACGTACGTAGATAGTACGCCATCTCGACTCCCCGATCCAAATGGACGTACCTGCTCGACACATGTGCGCGCAGTTGGGCAGCCAGGTCAGGCAAGCTCGACTGGGTGGTGGTGCGCCCCCGGCCCCGTGCTCGCTCTATGCCGAAGCCTGTGCCGGGCTTCGCTTTTCGCACACCTGCTGCAACCGGTTTTCCGTCGCCTCGCCGGCCGCTCCCCTACCAAGCTCGCGACCGAATCGGCGTAGCCGCAGCGAGTTGGTCACTACGCTGACCGAAGAGAATCCCATAGCGGCACCGGCCACGACCGGATTCAGCGAGCCCAACGCGGCCAGGGGGATTGCGGCAGTGTTGTAGCCGAAGGCCCAGCCGAGATTCTGATAGATGGTGCGCAGGGTTTGCCGCGAAAGCTGAATTGCGCGCACGACGCCGTCGAGCCGGTCGGACATCAACGTGATATCGGAGGCCTCGATAGCCACGTCGGTGCCGGTGCCGATCGCAATGCCCAGATCGGCTTGCACCAGCGCGGGAGCGTCGTTGACGCCGTCGCCGACCATCGCGACCACCCGGCCCTCGCCCTGCAGCCGTCGAACCTCGGCGACCTTGTCCTGTGGTAACACCTCGGCCAGCACCCGGTCGATGCCGACCTGCTCGGCGATCGCGTTGGCCGTGCGGGCGTTGTCACCGGTGATCATGACGACCTGCAACCCCATGGCGTGCAGCTGTCGAACCACGCCGACGGCGTCGTCCTTGAGCGTGTCAGCCACCGCAAGCACACCGACAACGTGGCCTTCCCGGCCGACGAAGACCGCGGTGCGGCCCTGCTCTTCCAGCTCCGCGGCGGCCGTGGCGAGGTGGTCGGGCATCTGCAGATCCGCCTCTTCGATGAGCTTGCGCCGCCCGACGAACACCGGCTTGCCCTCGACCTCCGCCCGCACCCCGTGACCCGCGATACTGGCAAACTCCGTGGCTACCGGAATCTCCAACCCCCGCTCGCGCGCACTGGCGACGATCGCGGCGCCGATCGGATGTTCGGAACCCGACTCGACCGCGGCGGCCATCCGCAGTACCACATCGGGCTGCCGGCGTTTGCCGGCCACCACGTCGGTCACCCGCATTTGGGCGCGCGTGAGGGTGCCGGTCTTGTCGAACACCACCGTGTCGACCTTCTTCGACGCCTCCAACACCTCGCCGCCCTTGACCAGGATCCCGAGGTCGGCGCCCCGGCCGGTGCCGACCATGATCGCCGTGGGGGTGGCCAGGCCTAGGGCACAGGGGCAGGCGATGACCAGCACCGCGACCGCGGCGGTCATGCCCGCGACCGGGTTGGCGGCGAACAGCGTCCACCCGGCAAACGTTGCGATGGCAACGCCGATCACTGCCGGGACAAACACGGCCGAGACCCGATCGGCGAGCCGCTGCACCGGCGCCTTGCCACCCTGGGCCTGCTCGACGAGGCGCACGATCTGTGCCAGTGCGGTATCGGCACCGACGGCGGTGGCGCGGACGGTCAGCAGCCCGTCGGTGTTGACCGTCGCTCCGGCGACGTGGTCACCCACCGTTTTTTCGACGGGGACGGACTCGCCGGTGAGCATCGCTTCGTCGACGGCGGCGCGGCCGTCGACGACCTCGCCGTCGACCGGAATCTTTTCCCCGGGTCGCACCCGCACCAGGTCTCCGACTCGCACCTGATCGACCGGGACGAGGAGTTCCTGGCCGTCGACGAGCAGGCAGGCCTCCTTGGCGCCCAACTCGAGGAGCTTGCTGATCGCCTCGCGCGTCTTGCCCTGAGCCCTGGCCTCGAAGTAGCGGCCCAGCACCACGAACGCGATGATGAGCGCCGAGGTGTCGAAGAACAGCATCCCACCGGCGAACAACGCATAGGTGGAGTAGCCGAACGCGGTCAGCGTGCCCAGCGTGATCAGCGTGTCCATGTTGGAGGTCAACGCCCGCGCCTGCTGCACCGCACCCTTGAGAAACGGCCAGCCGGCGACGAACTGCACCGGCGCCGTCGCGGCAAACGCGAGCCATCCCGCCCACGGGTAACCGCCGAAAAGCATCGTCGACGCGAGTGCGACGAGCCCCAACGGAAACGCCAACCACACTCGGCGCAACCATTTTCGTCGCTCGCGCCTGCCTTGTTCTTCTGGCGAGATTCCGCTCGCGGCGGCTGGTCCGGATCCGCAGCCGCCACAGCTTTCGGCATCCGGCGGACGTTCTTGCGCGCCGCGGCGCAGGCCAAACAGCGCCAGCGCGATGCCGCTGGCAAGTCTGCGAACCACACCCGTTTTCGGGTCGACCGAATGCGGGAGACGATCGGGCACCGACTCGGCGAGGATGTGCTCGGCTTCGGCGATCGCCGACAGCGCTGCGGCGGTGTCACACTCACCGGGCGAGTACCAGATCACCACCGAAGCCGTCCGAGGATATGCCTGCACGGCCTGCACACCCGCAACTTTGGCGACCGTCTCCTCGATCGCGACGGCCCGAACCGCGTCCACACCGAACCCGTTGATGTGCACCCGCATTCGCCCAGAAGCGTCGGATATGACCCTCAGCCCGACGGCGGGATCGCAGAGAACGCCAGTGGTCATTCGCTGTCGCCCGAGCCCGCCACCGTCACCAGCGGAGCGCCTTCCCCGGCGCGCTCCCTCGCCTCGGCCATCACATCGGCGACCGTCAACCGAGCCTGCTCAGCGCTCTCCCCGGCCTTGCGCTCGGCCTCGCGGGCAACGCGCATGCCCCAGGCCGTGACGACGATGGTCGCCTTCCGCAGCGGCGCCTTCGCCACCACCTTTCGCGCCGCCTCATAGGCGACAGCACCCACCACGCCGGTCACCACCACCGGTGCCGCCTTCGCCACCAATCCATGCACCGCCATATTGCTCACCGCTTCCTTCATATCGTTGCCCCTTGTCCTCATCCCCGGCCCGCCATCGCTGGCTCGCCCTCAGCGACTTCGCCGACTGCGGAACCGGTTAGCTGCGCCTGCGGGCCGGTCAGCGCAGGGGTGAATTTCAAAGCGTCGATCAGCTCGTCGATGGCGGCCTGCCCGCGGCCGTCCAGGAGTGCCGCCGAAAAACACGTCTCCAGGTGGTTGTGCAACATCACCCGGTTCGCACGCTCCAACGACGATTGAACCGCCGAGATCTGCTTCATCACGTCGACGCAGTACGCGTCGGCCTCGACCATCCGAATGATTCCGTCGAGATGGCCTCGAACCGTCTTGAGCCGGTTCAGCGCCGCATCCTTTTTCGCCGTCAGTTCCGCACTCATAAGTCGCTCACCGCTCGCGCCAAAATGGGTTCATGTCTGGATGGTACCCCACCCCACCTAGGGTGGGGTACTCTGCGTACGCAATCAGGTGCGGGGCTGCCAGAAGAGAGGACGGCTAGGTGGACTACAAGCGAGAACGTGGGCGGTCGTGGACGGATATATGGTTGCCGGCATTCCTGCTTGGCGTCGCGGGCCTGGGCTGGTGGTGGAGTGTGGTCAGCGCCGCCGCGATGCAAGGCGACGGCATGTCGATGGGCACCCAGGCCACGATGTCGTTGGCCGCGTTCCTCATCGCGTGGGCGGCGATGATGGCGGCGATGATGCTTCCCGCGGTACTGCCCGTTGTCCGCCGGTACGCCCACGCGGCCGCCGGCAACGCCGCTCCCGCGATCGTGTTCGTCGCCGGATACCTGGCCGTGTGGACCGCGTTCGGCGTTCCCGCCTACCTGGCGTCGAGCCGATTGAACCCGGTGCTACACACCTGCCCCTGGGTCGGCCGCGTCGCCGGCGCGGTGGCACTGGTCGCGGGATTGCACCAGCTCACGCCGCTGAAGGCGACGTGTCTGCGACACTGCCGCTGGCCGATTTCCCTATCCCGGCCACCCGGCGCGCCCCTCACCGGCGCGGCCCGCGCGTTCGTTGCCGGAGGCCGCCACGGCGTCTATTGCCTCGGTTCCTGTTGGATGCTGATGCTCGTGCTGATCGCCTTCGGCACAATGCAATTGGCGTGGATGCTGGCGCTGTCGGTGGTGATCTGGCTGGAGAAAGTCACGCCGTTCGGCGATCGGCTGAGGTACCTCACTGCGGCGATGCTGGCAGCCCTCGGCGTGTCCCTCCTGGTGCACCCCGACTTTGTCATGCACCTCATCTCATGAGGTGACTCATGAGGCCCGAACGGACCCGCACGAACCGCGGCTATTGCGGTCGTCAAATGCGTAGTCAGAGGCCAAGCTCCCCCTGAGCTGGTGGTGGCAGGTACAGGATTCGAACCTGTGAAGCTTTCGCGACGGATTTACAGTCCGCTCCCATTGGCCGCTCGGGCAACCTGCCGCCAGACAGGTTACAACGAGGGGGTAGACAAAGCACAAACGCCCATCACCGGATGAAGGGATCTATCGCATGGCGGACTCATCGTTCGACATTGTCAGCAAAGTCGAGCGTCAAGAGGTCGACAACGCGCTCAACCAGGCCGCCAAGGAGCTGGCCACCCGCTTCGACTTCCGCGGCACCGACACCACGATCGCCTGGAAGAGCGACGAGGCGATCGAGCTGACGTCCTCGACCGAGGAGCGCGTCAAGGCCGCGGTCGACGTGTTCAAGGAGAAGCTGATCCGCCGGGACATCTCGATGAAGGCGTTCGACGCCGGCGATCCGCAGCCCTCCGGCAAAACTTACAAGGTCAGCGGGACGCTCAAGCAGGGCATCGACAGCGAGCACGCCAAGAAGATCACCAAGCTCATCCGCGACGACGGGCCCAAGGGCGTCAAGACGCAGATCCAGGGCGACGAGATCCGCGTCAGTAGCAAGAAGCGCGACGACCTGCAGGCCGTACAAGCGCTGCTCAGACAGGCCGACCTGGACGTCGCGCTGCAGTTCGTCAACTACCGATAAGCGGCGACCGCGAGCGTAACGCCACGGCGAAAATGCGCCCGCTTTTTCGCCGTGGCGTTACGCTCGCGATCAACTCGCGATCAATCGGAGAAACGTAAGCGAGGTTCACGATGACCCCCAGCGAGGCCGACTACTCCGACGTCATCATCGTCGGGGCCGGCATCTCCGGCATCGACGCGGCCTACCGGATCGCCGAGCGTAACCCGCAGCTGACCTACACCATCCTCGAGCGGCGTGAGCGGATCGGCGGGACGTGGGACCTGTTCCGCTACCCCGGTGTGCGCTCCGACAGCAGCATCTTCACCCTGAGCTTCCCGTTCGAGCCGTGGACCCGCAGGGAGGGCGTCGCCGACGGCGCCCACATCCGTGAGTACCTGACCGCCACCGCCCACAAGTACGGCATCGACCGGCACATCCGGTTCAACAGCCACGTCCGCTCGGCGGACTGGGATTCGTCAAGCGACACCTGGACCGTGACCGTCGAGGAAGCCGGGGCCCCGAGGCGCTACCGGGGCCGGTTCCTGTTCTTCGGCAGCGGCTATTACAACTATGACGAGGGCTACACCCCCGACTTCCCCGGCATCGAGCGGTTCGAGGGCACCGTCGTGCATCCCCAGCACTGGCCCGAAGACCTCGACTACACCGGCAAGAAGATCGTGGTCATCGGCAGCGGCGCGACCGCCGTCACGCTCCTCCCCTCGCTGTCGGAGCGGGCCGCGAAGGTGACCATGCTGCAGCGCTCGCCGACGTACCTGATCTCGGCATCCAAGTACGGCAAGGTCGCCGCGGTCTCGCGGAAGTTGTTGCCCCGCAGGGCGGCTCACCTGGCGGTCCGGACGTACAGCGCCCTGACCGAGGCGGTGTTCTTCGCGCTGTCCCGCAAGGCGCCGCGGCTGGTGCGCTGGCTGCTGCGGCGCAAGGCGATCAGCAGCCTGCCCGCCGGTTATGCCGTCGACGTCCATTTCAAGCCCCGCTACAACCCGTGGGACCAGCGCATGTGCCTGATCCCGGACGCCGACCTGTACAACGCGATCCGCGGCGGCCGCGCCGACGTGGTCACCGATCGCATCGATCGCTTCGACGCCACCGGCATCGCGCTCGAATCCGGCGAACACCTGGACGCCGACATCGTGGTCACCGCCACCGGGCTGCAGCTGCAGGCGCTGGGCGGGGCCACGATCAGCCTGGACGGCAACGAGATCAAGACCAGCGACCGTTTCGTCTACAAGGCGCACATGCTCGAAGACGTCCCGAACCTGTTCTGGTGCGTCGGATACACCAACGCGTCGTGGACGCTGCGCGCCGACATGACGGCGCGCGCCACAGCGAAGTTGCTGGCGCACATGGAATCCCACGGGTACACGCACGCCTATCCGCACCGCGGCAACGAGCCGATGACCGAAAAGCCGTCGTGGGACATCAATGCCGGTTACGTGCTGCGGTCGGTGCACGCGCTGCCGAAGTCAGGAACCAAGCGGCCGTGGCACGTTCGGCAAAATTACCTCGCCGACGCCATCGACTACCGCTTCGACCGCATCGAGGAGGCAATGGTGTTCGGCCGGGCCGCCGACCGGACGCCGCTCGCGGGATAGCTCTCAGGGAGCCAAGTGGGCGCCCATCGCCGATTCCGACGCGTCAATGTGGTTGCCGCAGTTGGGGCAGAACTTCTCGGCCGGGTGGTGTTCCGACCCGCAGTTGGAGCAGAAGTGGGGTTCGGCCAACGACAACTCGTGTGCGCCGACATGCTCGCCGGACTCGGCCCCCTCCGCCGCGGGCGCCGGAACGAACAGCAGCGTCCAGTGGTTCTTGAGCGCCAGGAAGGTCAGCCCGGCGCCCGCGGCGAGCACCAGCGCAACGCCGCCCGCGACGTACCACAGCAGTCGTGCACCGCTGAAAGCCGACACGTCGCCGTAGCGCTGGCGTAGGTTGACGGCGCTGGTCTTGAGGTCGAGCAACCCCGGATAGTCGGGCGACATCGCCAGCGTCTGGTCGAAGTCGTCGATCGCCTCGGTGTAGCGGCCGGCGTAGTAGTGGGTGAGGCCTTTGCGGTAAAACACGTCGGCCGGCCCGAGCGTCGGCTTGACGCCCTTGCTCGTCATGATCGCCGCCAGGCTGTCCGCGGGCGCGATGAAGTTGAACGCCTGCGGTTCGCCGACCGGGGCGAAACTGTTCACGCCGATGACCTTGCCGTTGAGCTCGACGGTGGGGCCACCGCTCATGCCCTCGGTGACCGCGGCGTCGATCTCATACTCGGGAATGGAGCCCATGGTCGACTTCTTGCTGACCTTGCCGCTCTTGTTCGTCGGGTCCAGCGACGGGCCGGTGATGTTCTGGGTGCTCTCCGGAAAGCCCACCGCCAGAACCGATGTGCCGATGCTGACGTCGGCGTCGGTGGCCAGCTCGCTCGACGGCAGATTGTGCTTCTCGACCTTGAGCAGGGCGACGTCACCTTTGCTGAGGGGCCGGAAGTCCACCACGCTGGCCGGCACCTTGCCGGTGACCGTCGTGCCGCTGCCGTACAACAGCGTCAGGCCGACCTCAGGGCCGCGGTCGGGGCTGTCGCCGACGACGCGCGCGTTCTTGCGGAGCCAATCCAATGCCGTGGCCGGGTCCCGCGATTCGGGGGCGTCCGGGTACTGGCTGATGTACTCGGCCGCGGCTCGCTTGAGGATCAGCGCCTTGGCGCTTTCGGGGTCGACGCAGTGGCCCGCGGTGGCCACCCAGCCATCGGGATTGACGACGAACGCGGTGCACCCCCACGTCGCGATGAAGGGCATGTTCGTGCCCTGGCCGAACTGGGAAAGAATCTGGCCGTTGGGCAGGCGCACCCCGCCATAGCCCTGGCCGCCGAGATACATGACTGCCGGCCGCACCATCGCCGCCGCCCGTTCCTCGGGGTTGGCCTGCGGCTGGCCGTCGTCGGCCGACGCGATGCCCGGGGAGCTGACCAGCAACCCCAGCGCGGCCGCCGACACCAGCGCCAACGCCCGACCGCAACCAGCGCGTGTGGGCATGATCCCTCCTCGTATTGAATGCATCTTCACGATGCGGCACGCCGCGCGGGGCGGGTAGGGACCGAAGTCCCCTGGCATTGGGTCATTGGTTCCGACTCGGGTCGCCCGGAGTTCGTGAACTCCTTCTAAATCGGAGATGGCGGCAATACGCTGATCGCCATGGCGGCTGAGAAGCGTGAACCCACAGTTGTTGTGCTCGGTGGCGGTTCCTGGGGAACCACGGTCGCCTCCATTTGCGCCCGGCGGGGGCCGACGCTGCAGTGGGTGCGCTCCGAGGAGACCGCGAAGGACATCAACGAGAATCACCGCAACAGCCGCTACCTCGGCGACGAGGCGGTGCTGAGCGACACCCTGCGCGCCACCACCGACTTCGCCGAGGCGGCCAGCTGCGCCGACGTCGTGGTCATGGGCGTGCCCTCACACGGGTTCCGGGGGGTGCTGACCGAGCTGGCCCGCGAGCTGCGGCCCTGGGTGCCGGTGGTGTCGCTGGTCAAGGGGCTCGAGCAGGGCACCAACATGCGGATGTCTCAGATCGTCGAGGAGATCTTGCCCGGTCATCCGGCGGGCATCCTCGCGGGCCCGAACATCGCCCGCGAAGTCGGCGAGGGCTACGCCGCGGCGGCGGTGCTGGCCATGCCCGACCAGCATTTGGCGACCCGGCTGTCCGGGCTGTTCCGCACCCGGCGTTTCCGGGTGTACACCACCGACGACGTCATCGGGGTGGAAATGGCCGGGGCGCTGAAGAACGTCTACGCCATCTCCGTCGGAATGGGCTACTCGCTGGGCATCGGGGAGAACACCCGCGCGCTGGTGATCGCCCGCGCACTGCGCGAGATGACGAAATTGGGGGTGGCCGTGGGCGGCGATCCCGATACCTTCCCCGGCCTGGCCGGCCTGGGCGACCTCATCGTGACGTGCACCAGCCAGCGCAGCCGCAACCGCCACGTGGGGGAGCAGCTGGGCGCCGGCAAACCGATCGACGAGATCATCGGCTCGATGAACCAGGTCGCCGAGGGCGTCAAAGCCGCCAGCGTGATCATGGAATTCGCCAACGAGTACGGGCTGAACATGCCGATCGCCCGCGAAGTGGACGCTGTGATCAACCACGGTTCGACCGTCGAGGAGGCCTACCGCGGCCTGATGGTCGAGGTGCCCGGGCACGAGGTGCACGGCTCGGGGTTCTGACCTGGGCACCCGCCAAAAGATTTGGATTCGATATGGGCCCGGCCCATGCGCTTGACCCGCCCACGACCAGCAAAATACCGTCAAGTGAGTAACTGGGCTTTGACCGGTTGGCCGGCGCGGTCGTAATCCCCTGTGCGCCAACCGTTTACAACGACGTAACCAGTGCTGTACGGGGCGGATATCGGCACATCCCCCGCTAAGACCTAACGAGGGAAAGCAACCGATGCACAACACCGAAGGTCACACAGCATCACGGTATAACCGGCTCCGATCGGCCATGCGGCACGACTTGCCTTCTTCGCTCGTCGTCTTCCTGGTCGCGCTCCCGCTGTCGCTGGGAATCGCGATCGCCTCCAACGCCCCGGTGCTCGCCGGTCTGATCGCCGCGATCGTAGGGGGAATCGTCGTTGGAGCGCTGGGCGGATCACCGCTACAGGTCAGCGGACCGGCGGCCGGCCTGACCGTCGTCGTCGCCGACCTGGTCTCCAATTTCGGTTGGGGTGTAACGTGTTTGATCACCGTCGCCGCGGGCGCCGTGCAGGTGCTGCTGGGCCTGAGCCGGGTTGCGCGTGCGGCGCTCGCGATCTCGCCCGTCGTCGTGCATGCCATGCTGGCCGGCATCGGCATCACGATCGCGCTGCAGCAGGCGCACGTATTGCTCGGCGGGAAGTCCAAAAGCACGGCCTGGCACAACGTGATCGAGCTGCCCGGCCAGGTGATCGGCGCGCACAAGCCGGGGGTCATCCTCGGCGCCCTCGTCATCGCAATCCTCGTGGCCTGGCGATGGGTGCCGGCGAAATTGCGGCCGATCCCGGGCCCGCTGGTCGCCATCGTCGCGGTCACGGTCATCTCCGTGGTGTTCCCGTTCAATGTGCGGCGGATCGACCTCGACGGGTCACCGCTGGACGCGTTGCGGCTGCCGGACCTGCCCGACGGCAACTGGGGCGCGGTGGCGATCGGCGTGATCACGGTGGCCCTGATCGCCAGCGTCGAGAGCCTGCTGTCGGCGGTTTCGGTCGACCGCATGCACAACGGGCCGCGCACCGACTTCAACCGCGAGCTGATCGGGCAGGGCGCGGCCAACATGCTGTCGGGCACCATCGGCGGGTTGCCCGTCACTGGGGTCATCGTGCGCAGCTCGACCAACGTCAACGCCGGCGCCAGGTCGCGAGCCTCGGCGATCCTGCACGGGTTCTGGATCCTGTTGTTCACCATTCCGTTTGCCGGGCTGGTCGACGAGATCCCCACCGCCGCGCTGGCCGGCCTGCTCATCGTGATCGGCGTCCAGCTGCTGAAGCCGGCCCACATCGAAACCGCAATGAAACACGGCGATTTGGCCGTGTACGTGGTGACGGCCGTCTGCGTGGTCTTCCTCAATCTGCTGCACGGCGTCCTGATCGGGCTCGCGTTGGCGATCGCCCTGACCGGATGGCGGGTCATCCGGGCGGGGGTGGAGGCGACGGAGGAGGCCGACGGGTGGCACGTGACCATCGAGGGCGCGGCGTGCACGTTCCTGGCGTTGCCGCGGCTGACCCGCGTGCTGACGTCCATTCCCCCGGGGGCGGACGTCACGGTGATCCTCTCGGTGAACTATCTCGATCATGCGGCGCACCAGGCGATCACCGACTGGCAGCGGCAGCATTGCGCGACCGGTGGCACGGTCCAGGTCCGCGGCGTGGTGGAGACCGGACACTTCGCGCGCAGCGTGCCGGCGGCCGAGGCCCAAAGACCCGAAGCAGCGGCCTGATTGGCGCTTCAGTCGAAGCCGGATAGCCCGGGGTAGTCGCTCACTCGGCGCCCGCAGAGCTTCTGCACCACCCACCGGTTCATCGAGACTCCCTCCTCGGCGGCCTCACGGGCCAGTCGCCGTGCAGTTCGGAGGAGGTCCTGACGACGAACGTGCCGCCGCAGTTGCGTTCCGTTACGGGGGTGGGCGGAGTTTCGCCGCGCTACCACGTGCGCTGTCGCGTTCGAAAGTCACCCATCACCCAGAAAATTGCCCGCAACCGACGGCCCGAGCGACCTACCCCCGCGCCATTTCCTCCAGGCGACGGATGCGGTCCTCGATCGGCGGGTGCGTCGAGAACAGCGAGCCGATCCGCTCGCCCGCGCGGAACGGGTTGGCGATCATCAGGTGGGCCTGGCTGGCCAACTGCGGCTCGGGGGGCAGCGGGGCCATCTGCACACCGCCGGAGATCTTGCGCAGCGCCGACGCCAACGCCAACGGGTCGCCCGTCAGCACGGCGCCGGACTCGTCCGCCTGGTACTCGCGCTGCCGCGACACCGCCAGCCGCACCACGGTCGCGGCGATCGGGCCCAGCAGCGAAACCAGAAGCAGGGCAAAGGGATTCTCCCCGTCCCGGTTGCCGCCGAACATCCCCGCCCACATCGCCATGTTGGCCAGCGCGGTGATCACCGACGCCATCGCCCCGGCGATGCACGAGATCAGGATGTCGCGGTTGTAGACATGCGAGAGCTCGTGTCCGAGCACGGCGCGCAGCTCACGCTCGTTGAGGATCTGCAAAATTCCGGTGGTGCAACACACCGCGGCGTTGCGCGGGTTGCGGCCGGTGGCGAACGCGTTGGGCGCGTTGGTGTCGCTGATGTACAGCCTCGGCATGGGCTGGTGCGCGGCGGTGGCCAGTTCGCGCACGATCCGGTACATCACCGGCGCCTGCAGCTCGGAAACCGGCTGCGCGTGCATCGCCCGCAGGGCGAGCTTGTCGCTGTTGTAGTACGTGTAGACGTTCATGCCGATGGCGAACAACACCGCGAGGAACATCGCCGTCCTGCCGAACAGCGAGCCCACAAACACGATCAACGCGGACATGCCGACCAACAGTGCGAAGGTCTTCAGCCTGTTGGCATGGGGATGCCAGGTCATCGGTGTCCTCCTTGCGAACACTCGTTCATTGCTACTTGCAGTGTGAACGCCCGGCATGACCGTCCGGGTTCCGCGACTCACGGCATGGGCGCTAGCCGTGCCGGCTGACCGTGTAGTCGATCAGGGTCCGCAGCGCGTCCCGGCCCGGGACGTCGGGCAACAGGGTCAGCTCGCGGCGCGCCTGGTCGGCGTAGTCGGCCAGGAACTGCTTGGCCTTCGCCATGCCCGGCGACGCCCGCAACAGCGTCAGCGCCTCGGCCACCGCCGCGTCGTCGTCGATCGGCCCGGACAGCAGCTCGCGGAGCCGCGCCGCGTCGGGCCCCGGCTCGCGCAGCGCGTAGACCATCGGCAGCGTGCGCACCCCTTCGCGCACATCGGTGCCGGGCAGCTTGCCCGACTCGTGGGAGTCGCTGTCGATGTCGATGATGTCGTCGGCGATCTGAAAGGCGGTCCCGACGATGCCGCCCAGGCGGCTCAGCCGCTCGACCTGGTCGCCGTCGGCGCCCGAGAACATCGCTCCGAACCGGCCGGCGGCCGCGATGAGGCAGGCCGTCTTCTCGTACACCACCCTCAGGTAGTGCTCCACGGGGTCCGCACCCTCGCCGGCCCCCGTCAGGCCACGGGTCTCCCGCATCTGCCCCGTCACCAGCTGGGCGAACGTCTCGGCGATCAGCCGCACCGCCTCCGGCCCCAGCCGCGACACCAGCCGCGACGCCGTCGCGAACAGGTAATCACCGGCCAGGATCGCCACGTTGTTGCCCCACCGGATGTTCGCCGTGGGTGTGCCGCGGCGCACCTCGGCCTCGTCCATCACGTCGTCGTGGTAGAGCGTCGCCAGGTGCACGAGCTCGATGACCGCGCCGGCGACGACCACCTCGCCGGCGTCCGGGTCGGGCCCGATCTGCGCCGAAAGCACAGTGAACAGGGGGCGGAACCGCTTGCCGCCAGCCTTGAACAGATGCGTCAGCGACTCGGTCATCACGTCGTCCGCGCTGCGCAACTCGATGTCCATGAGCTGCTCGATCCGCCCGACACCGTCGCGCACCGTCGCGGCGAACGCGGGATCACCGAAGTCAACGCCCGCCACCACCGTCGCCGGAGTACTCACCCGACCAACATACTGGTGAGCGTGGAAGCGAAAGCCCTCAAGGCCCAAGTGGTCGTCGTGGGCGCCGGGCCGGCGGGTTCGTCGGCCGCCGCCTGGGCGGCGCGGGCCGGGCGGGACGTGCTCGTCATCGACTCCGCGGGCTTTCCCCGCGACAAGGCGTGCGGTGACGGGCTCACGCCGCGGGCGATGGTCGAGCTGCAGCGGCTGGGGCTGGGCGACTGGCTGAGCACGCGCATCCGCCATCGCGGCCTGCGGATGAGCGGGTTCGGCGGCGAGGTCCAGGTCGACTGGCCGGGCCCGTCGTTCCCCTCGACGGGCAGCGCGGTCGCGCGCGTCGAGCTCGACGACCGGATCCGCAAGTGCGCCGAGGATTCCGGCGCGCGAATGCTTCTGGGGACGAAAGTCGCTGCGGCACACCATGACTCGTCGAGACGGGTGGTTTCGCTGACCCTGGCCGACGGCACCGAGGTCGGCTGCCGACAGTTGATCGTGGCCGACGGCGCCCGCTCGTCGCTGGGCCGCAAGCTGGGGCGGCGCTGGCATCAGGAGACGGTGTACGGCGTCGCCGCGCGCGGGTATCTGGCCACCGCGCGCGCCGACGATCCCTGGCTGACATCGCACCTCGAGCTGCGCTCGCCCGACGGCGCCGTCCTGCCGGGTTACGGCTGGATCTTCCCGCTGGGCAATGGTGAGGTGAACATCGGCGTCGGCGCGTTGTCGACGTCGAAGCGGCCGGCGGATCTGGCGCTGCGGCCGCTGATCAACTACTACGCCGACCTGCGCCGCGACGAATGGGGCTTCTCCGGGGCGCCGCGCGCCGTGGCGTCGGCGCTGCTGCCGATGGGCGGCGCGGTATCCGGGGTGGCCGGCCCCAACTGGATGCTGATCGGCGACGCCGCGGCGTGCGTCAATCCGCTCAACGGCGAGGGGATCGACTACGGGCTGGAAACCGGCCGGCTGGCCGCCGAGCTGCTGGACTGCTGTGGCCTGTCTCAAGACCTGACCCATGTGTGGCCGTCGGTGCTGCAACAGCACTACAGCCGCGGTTTCTCGGTCGCCAGGAGGCTGGCGCTGCTGCTCACCTTCCAACGGTTCCTGCCCACGACTGGGCCGGTCGCCATGCGCTCGAGGACGTTGATGACGATCGCCGTGCGGGTGATGGCCAACCTGGTGACCGACGAGGACGCCGACTGGGTGGCGCGGGCGTGGCGGGGCGGCGGCCGGTTGTCCCGGCTCATCGATCGCCGCACGCCATTCAGCTGAAGCCGCTCGGCCGTTCGCCCCGGCGCAAACCGCGTGCGCCCGGACGCAAGCCCGCCGGGGATGGTCCGTAAATACTGTGGGTCGCGAGACCGTTTGGCGAATATCGCTTGTTCAACGCGGCTGTGAGCGCGGAAGGGAAAGTATAAGCGCACCCCAGGACGTTCATTACCCCGCCCATGACATCCAGGCGACCGCCGCCGCGTACGGCACCGAGCCGATCTCGGTCCCCGGCATGGGGCACGAGATGATGCTCGAGCCGGGCCGGCAAACGGTCGCCGAGCGCATGCTGTCGTGGCTGGGCGAACGATCGCTCTAGCGATACGTAATCCCATCAGGTGTATAGTCTGGCTAATGAAGCGCAGGACGCTGACCACCAGCATCGCCGCCGCGGCCGCCGCCGTCGCCCTGGCCGGACCGGCGCAGGCGGCCCCGATCGGGCCGAACGACTGGGACGCCCCCTTCAAGGACACCGTCAACGGCTTCGGCATCTACGGTCCGCAGGACCAGCTCGCGTGGCTGGGCAAGATCACCTGCGAACGGATCGGCCGGGGCGTCGACGGCGATCCTTACAAGTCGGCCAACTTCATCCAGCACAACCTTCCCCGGGGCACCACCCAGGGCCAGGCGTTCCAGTTCCTGGGCGCCTCGATCGACCACTACTGCCCCGACCAGGTCGGCTTCATCCAGCGGGCGGGCCACTGAGTTGATCTGGTGCCGACCCGTCGCGCCCCGCTAGCTCGGCTTGTAGCCGGCGTGTAGAGCGACGATGCCGCCGGTCAGGTTCCGCCAGCGCACCGCCGCCCAACCTGCCCGTGCGATCTGCCGGGCAAGCTCGGACTGGTCGGGCCAGGCCCGGATCGACTCCGCCAGGTAGACGTAGGCCTCCGGGTTGCTGGACACCGCCCGCGCCACCCGCGGCAGCGCCCGCATCAGGTATTCCTTGTACACCGTGGCGAACGCCCCGTTGGTCGGCGTGGAGAACTCGCACACCACCAATCGGCCGCCCGGCCGGGTAACGCGGAGCATCTCGCGCAGCGCCGCCTGGTGGTCGACAACGTTGCGCAACCCGAAACTGATGGTGACGGCATCGAATACACCGTCGGCAAACGGCAACCTGGTGGCGTCGCCGGCCACCTTCGGCACCTTGCGCGCGGCGCCCGCGGCCAGCATTCCTACCGAGAAGTCGGCGGCCACGCACCACGCTCCGGACTTGCCCAGCTCGACGGTCGAGACGGCCGTCCCCGCGGCCAGGTCCAGCACCCGCTGGCCCGCGCCGAGCGCCAGGGCCGAACGCGTCGCCCTCCGCCAGTACCGATCCTGGCCCAGCGACAGCACAGTGTTGGTCAGGTCGTAGCGGCGGGCGACGCCGTCGAACATCGACGCCACATCCCGGGGGTCCTTGTCCAACGCGGCGCGACTCACGACGTCGACGCTACCGTCCGGGAATTACGCGGCCGTGGCGGCGTTACACCACTGCGTGACTGAAAAGGTTTGGTTTATCACAGGTACTTCCCGGGGCTTCGGACGGGAATGGGCAATCGCGGCGCTGGAGCGGGGCGACAAGGTCGCCGCCACGGCGCGCAACACCGACACGCTGGGCGACCTGGCGGACAAGTACGGCGAGGCGCTGCTGCCGATCCGGCTGGACGTCACCGACCGGGACGCGGACTTCGCCGCGGTCAAGCAGGCGCACGACCACTTCGGCCGCCTCGACATCGTCGTCAACAACGCGGGCTACGGCCAGTTCGGGTTCATCGAGGAGCTGTCCGAACGCGACGCCCGCGACCAGATCGAGACCAACGTCTTCGGCGCGCTGTGGATTACCCAGGCCGCCCTGCCGTACCTGCGCGAGCAGCGCAGCGGCCACATCATCCAGGTGTCCTCGATCGGCGGCATCACGGCGTTCCCGCTCGTCGGCATCTACCACGCGTCGAAGTGGGCGTTGGAGGGCTTCTCCCAGGCGCTGGCCCAGGAGGTGGCCCCGTTCGGGATACGCGTCACGCTGATCGAGCCGGGCGGCTTCGACACCGACTGGTCCGGCTCCTCCGCGAGGCACGCGGAGCGCCTGCCCGCCTACGAGGAGGTGCGTGCCACGGTCGAGGCGCAGCGCCGCGCCCGGTGGGCCAGCCCCGGCAACCCATCGGCGTCGGCGGCGGCACTGCTCAAGGTCGTGGACGCAGAGGAGCCGCCGTTGCGGGTGTTCTTCGGCTCGTCCCCGTTGCAGACCGCCAAGGCCGACTACGAGAGCCGGTTGCGCACCTGGGAGGAATGGCAGCCCGTCGCTGAGCTGGCGCAGGGCTGATCGCTCAACACTCGAAATTGCCGCGCGGGTCGTGCTTCTCCCCGCTGATCGCGACCACCGCAGCAATTTCGGTGTCGCATCGGTGCCACATCGGTGTCACACAGGCACCGCGAATTCAGCCGCCGCGCTGCACGTATCGCTTCGGGAGCGCCCGCCGCCGGGCGAACGGCGACAGCACCGCCTCGTAGTGGCCGAGCAACTCGTCGCAGATGACCGGCCAGCTGCGGCCGAGCACGCTGCGCCGGGCGGCGGGCGCGTAGCGATGGCGTTCCGCCAGCAGGTGGTCGACGGCGGCGGGCAACCGCGCCTCGAAATCGTCGACGGGCAGCAACAAACCGGTGCGGCACGGCGTGACGAGGTCACGTGGGCCGCCGGCGTCGGGGGCGATCACCGGCAGCCCCGACGCCAGCGCTTCTTGTACGACTTGGCAAAACGTCTCGTGCTCGCCGGTATGCACGAAGACGTCCATGCTCGCGTACGCCGCGGCGAGCTCGTCGCCGTACAGCGCACCGGTGAAAACTGCTGCGGGCATTGCGGATTGCAGCTTCTGGCGGTCGACACCGTCGCCGATGACGACGACCCGCACCGCGTCGCCGGCCGCCAGCCCGATCAACCGCTCGACGTGTTTCTCCGGTGCCAGCCGGCCCACGAAACCGACGATCGGCTTGCCGTCGGGCGACCACCGCCGCCGGAGCCCCTCATCGCGGGCAGACGGCGCGTAACGCAGCACGTCAACCCCGCGGGCCCACTGGTGCACCCGCGGGAAGCCATGCGAGACAAGCGAATCAACCGTCACGGTGGACGGCGCCAGGGTGCGGTCGGCGAGGCCGTGCAGGTGGCGGAACCACGCCCACGCGGCGCGCTGCGTCATCGGGATGCCGTAGCTCGCCGCGAAGCCGGGTACGTCGGTCTGGTACACCGCGACCGTCGGGACCCCGAGCCAGCGCGCCGCCCGCAGCCCGCCGTAGCCCAGGAGCGCCGGCGAGGCCAGATGCACGACGTGCGGGTCGAATCCGCGAAGGACCTTGACCATGCGGGGCATGGGCACGCCCAGCGGCAGCGTGGTGACCTTCGGGAACATCCGGGACGGCACCCGGTGCACGCGTATCCCGTCGTGGATGCGCTCGGCGCGCGGTTCCGCGGGCGGGTTGTCGGGGGCGATGACCAACGCCTCGTGACCCGTTCGGCGCAGGTGCTCGAGCACTCGCAGCACCGAGTTACTGACACCGTTGACATTGGGGAGGAAGGATTCGGCGACGATGGCAACGCGCACACCATCACGGTGTCAGTACCGGCTGTCGCCGAGGTTTCCTGCGGGCATACGTCGTGCGAAATTTGCTGGTC